>NZ_JBGNUT010000013.1:209292-254003 GCF_041951385.1 Actinomadura sp. NTSP31
GGCCGGATCCGGCCATCGCCTCGGCATCCCCCGGCCCACCTGGGAAAGGATTCGGGCACCGGTCATGTGCCGATCATCGAACTCGGGAATATCCTGGGAAAAGAAGAAGGTCCAGGACCTCTTGCCGGGTGGGCACACTCCCGGGAGGTGACGCAGATGCGCGGGTCCGGCATCGGCCGGCGAGGCGGGCCGCTCGTCCGGCTGCGCCGCAGGTGCGGCTGGGAGCACAACGAGCTGCGCCGCCGGATCGACCGCGTCCAGCGGCTGATCGGCCTCGGGCTGCTCCTGCTGCTCCTCGCCCTCGCGCCGCCGCTGGCCCTGTGGGCCGGCACTTGGTCCTACCAGGCGGGCAGCGGCGCCGAACGCGCGGAGCGGGCGCACCGCCACCAGGTGGTCGCCACCGTGATCTCGACCGGCGGCATCGGGTCGTCCGGCGACCGCTACATCCACGAGACGGTGCAGGCCCAGTGGCCGGGCGCCGGCGGGGCGGTGCGCACCGGCGCCGTGCCCAGCTGGAAGAACGCCGAGGTCGGCGCGCACCGGACGATCTGGATCGACGCGAAGGGCGAGCCTACCGTGCGTCCGCGCCCGCACAGCCGCACGGTCACCGACGCGGCCTACGCCGCCACGGCCGCGGTCCTCGGCGTCGCGGCACCGGTGCTGCTGGCCTACGTGCTCGTCCGCCGCCGCTGCGACCGCCACCGCGACGCGCTGTGGGAGGCCGACTGGGCCCGCATGGACGCCGCCGGCCAGCGCTGAGGCGCCGCGGTTCGGAGGCGGACCGGCCTAGTGGTCCTCGACCAGGCGGGCGGCCACGCGGTCGAGGACGGCCAGGTCCTCCGGCGGGAGCTCGTAGAGGGCGGCCGGCGGGGTGCCGAGGATGCGCTCGGCCTCGGCGGCGGCGGCGCGGCCGGTGTCGGTGACGGTGACGAGCTTGGAGCGCCGGTCGGCGGGGTTCGCGGTCCGCTCGACGAACCCGCGCTCGACCAGGTCGTCCACCACGAGGGTGATGTAGGGGCGGTCGGTGACGAGCAGGTCGGCGAGGCCGCGCAGGGTGAGCGGCTCCGGCGCGGCGGCCAGCCGGCGCAGCACCTTGGTCCGGAAGAAGCTCATCCCGAGCGCCTCGGCGACCTCGGCGCGCCGGTCGCCCCGCTCCTGCATCAGCGTCCACAGGTTGCGCCAGACGCGGCGGGCGCGGTCCGGGTCGGTGCCGTCCGCCGGACGGGTCGCGGCGCCGGGGCCGGGCTGGTTCATCGGGTGGTCGCTCCCGTCACGTGGCGTCCGCCGGAGGCCGGCTCGGCGGTCTCGAACAGCGCGGCCGTCCGCTCGCCGCTGCGGGCGGCGCGGCGGCCGGTGGTGACGGCGCCGAGCACCAGCACGGCGGCGGCGCAGCCGGCCAGCACCCAGTATGCCGGGCGGGCGGCGGCCACGAAGCCCGCACCGCCGGACCGGCCGCCGGACGTGCCGGCGGCCAGCACCGCGCCGATCACCGCGACGCCGAGGGCGTTGCCGATCTGCCGGCTGGTCGAGGCGACCGCGGCGGCGACGCCGGCCTGCGCGCGCGGCATCCCGGACACCGCGGTGTTGGTGATCGGCGAGTTGACCATGCCGAACCCGATGCCGAACAGCACGTAGGCGAGGAACAGCGTGACGTTGCGGGTCTCGGCGTCGAACACCGCCATCAGCAGGGCGCTGGCGAGCGTGGCGGCGCCGGCGACGACCAGCGGCAGGCGCGGGCCGCGGCTGCCGACCAGGCGTCCCGACAGCGGCGCGAACACCGCGCTCATCGCGGCCATCGGCAGCAGGTAGAGGCCGGCGTGCAGGGCCGACAGCCCCCGGACGTCCTGCAGGTAGAGGGCGTTGAGGAACATGAAGCCGCCGAACGCGGCGAACATCGACACCGCGATCACGGTCGCCCCGGTGAACGGGACGCTGCGGAAGAAGCGCAAATCGATCAGCGGTTCGCGGACGCGCAGCGCGTGCCGGACGAACCCGGCCAGCGACAGCGCGGCGGCGATCGCGGCGCCGAGGACGGCGGGGTCGCCCCAGCCGCGCCCGGGCCCCTCGATGATCGCGTACGTCAGGGCGCCGAGCAGCACGATCATGAAGACCTGGCCGGCCGGGTCGGCGCGGCGCGGCCGCTCGGCGCGCGACTCGGGCACGAACACGGCGGTCAGCGCGAGCGCGGCGAGCCCGATCGGCACGTTCAGCCAGAAGATCGAGCGCCAGCCGACGGAGTCGACCAGCACGCCGCCGACCAGCGGGCCCATCGCCATGCTGAGGCCGACGACGGCGCCCCACACGCCGATGGCGCGGGCCCGCTCGCGCGGTTCGGTGAACACGTTGGTGATGATCGACATGGCGACCGGGTTGAGCATCGAGCCGCCGACGGCCTGCACGACGCGGGCGGCGACGAGCCAGCCGAGCGACGGGGCGAGGCTGCACAGCACCGAGCCGAGCACGAACAGCGCGAGCCCGGTCTGGAAGACGCGGCGGCGGCCGATCCGGTCGGCGGTGGAGCCGGCGAGGATCAGCAGGGAGGCCAGCACGATGAGGTAGGCGTCGATGGTCCACTGCAGGCCGGAGACGGAGCTGTGGAACTCGCGCCGCAGGGTGGGCAGCGCGACGTTGAGGATGGTGTTGTCCAGGCTGACGATCAGCAGGCTCATGCAGCAGATGGCCAGCACCAGCATCCGGCGGCGGGGGCTGAGGTCGGTCAAGCGGACTCCAATCGTTGTACGCCTATAACCGTTGTAAGCGTACAACTATTTCCGGTTGCCGCCGGCATTCCGCCCGTGTCCCTCATCACGCCGCGGCCGGCGGCCCGGTCACGAGGCGCGGGCGTCCTCCACGGCGCGGGCGCGCTCGGCGCCGCGTGCCTCCTGGGCGTCGCGCGCGTCCTCGGCCGCCCGGGCGAGGCGGGCGGCGCGCGCGGCGGGCACGACCAGCGGCGTCCCGGTCTCCGGGCACTCGATCACCCGGCACGGGAGCCGGAAGACCTCCTCGACCAGCTCCGCCGTCACCACCGTCCCCGGCTCGCCCTCCGCCACGATCGCGCCGTCCCGCATCGCGATCATGTGGGTGGCGTACCGCGCGGCGTGGTTGAGGTCGTGCAGGACGGCGACGACGGTGCGGCCCTCCTCGTGCAGCCGTGCGCACAGGTCGAGCACCTCGATCTGGTGGGCGATGTCGAGGTAGGTCGTCGGCTCGTCCAGCAGCAGCAGCGGCGTCTCCTGCGCGAGCGCCATCGCGATCCACACCCGCTGCCGCTGCCCGCCCGACAGCTCGTCCACCGGACGGTCCGCCAGCGCGGCCACCCCGGTGGCCTCCATCGACGCGGCGACCACCCGCTCGTCCTCGCGCGACCACTGCCGCAGCAGCCCCTGGTGCGGGTACCGGCCGCGCGACACCAGGTCGGCGACCGTGATCCCCTCCGGCGCGATGGACGACTGCGGCAGCAGCCCGAGCGTGCGGGCCAGCTTCTTCGCGGGCCAGCCCGCGATCGGCTCGCCGTCCAGCACGACCGTGCCGGACGCGGGCTTGAGGATGCGCGCGAGCGCCCGCAGCAGCGTCGACTTGCCGCACGCGTTCGGCCCGACGATGACGGTGAACGAGCCGTCCGGCACCGTGACGTCGAGGTCCCGCGTGATGGTGCGCTTGTCGTAGGCGAGGGTGAGGCCCGAGCCGCTGAGCCGCGCGTTCGCGTCCTTCATCAAATCCGTCCCGTCTTGCGTTGGGTCACCAGGAGCCAGACCAGGTATCCGCCGCCGAGCAGCCCGGTCACCACGCCGACCGGGAGCTGGTGGCCGGTGAACGCGCGCTGCGCGGCCCAGTCGGCGGCCACCAGCAGCGCCGCGCCCATGCACATGGACGGCAGCAGGTTGGGGCCGGGCGTGCGGGTCAGCCGGCGGGCCAGCTGCGGCGCGGTCAGCGCCACGAACGACACCGGCCCGGCCGCCGCCGCGGCGAACGAGGTGAGCAGCACGGCCGCCGCCAGCATGATCAGCCGGGCCCGCTCGATGGGGACGCCGAGGCCGTGCGCGGCGTCGTCGCCCATCTCCAGCATCCGCAGCGCGCGCCCGCAGCCGACCACGACCAGCGGGCCGAGGACGGCGAGCGCGACGAGGACCGGCGCCGCGTCGGCCCAGTCCCGCCCGTCCAGGCTGCCGGTCAGCCACAGCACGGCGCGCGCCGCGTCGGTGATCTTCGCCTGGGTGAGCAGGTAGCCGTTCACGCCGGTGAGGATCGCGGCGACGCCGATGCCGACGAGGATCAGCCGCTGCCCGTGCGCGCCGTGCCGGCCGGCCACCGCGTACACGACCGCGCCGGTGAGCAGCCCGCCGGCGGCGGCGCCCGCCGCGACGGCCGCGCTGCCGCCGCCGGTCAGCACGATCATCGCGAGCACGCCGGTCGCCGCGCCCTGGCTGAAGCCGAGCACGTCGGGGCTGCCGAGCGGGTTGCGGGTCAGCGACTGGAAGATCGCGCCGCCCAGCCCGAGTGCGGCGCCGACCGCGAGCGCGGCCACCGCGCGGGGCAGCCGGATCTCGTTGACGATCAGCGAGTCGGCGGGCGTGCCGTTGCCCAGCAGCGTCCGGACGACGTCGGCGGGGCTCATCGGGAAGTCGCCGCTGCCGATCAGCAGCACGCCGACGCCGAGCGCGACGGCCAGGCAGAGCAGGGCGACGGCGAGCGCGCGCGGGCGGAACCGCAGCGACAGCCCGTTCGGGGTCCTGATGACGGCGGGCTTCATGCCGCGACCGCCTTGCTGCGCGGGCGCCGGACGAAGTAGAGGAACACCGGGCCTCCGGCCACCACCATGACGATCCCGACCTGGAGTTCCGACGGCCGCACGACGACGCGTCCGAGGACGTCCGCGGCCAGCATCAGCGCGGGCGCGAGCACCGCGCAGTACGGCAGCAGCCAGCGCAGGTCGGGCCCGGTCAGCGCGCGGACGAGGTGCGGCACCATCAGCCCGACGAAGATGATGGGCCCGCAGGCCGCCGTGGCCGCGCCGCACAGCAGCGTGACCGTGACGATCGCCACGATCTTGGCGCGTCCGGGCCGGGCGCCGAGCGCGCGCGCCGCGTCCTCGCCCATCGCCATGGCGTTCAGCGGGCGGGCCAGCAGCAGCGCGAGCACGAGCCCGACGGCGACGAACGGGGCGACCTTCTCAACCGTGGACGTCTGCGCGGCGGCGAGCGACCCGACCGTCCAGAACCGCATCCGGTCGAGCGACGCGGTGTCGAGCAGCTGGACGGCGTTGACGTAGGAGTACAGCGCGGCGTTGAGCGCGGACCCGGCGAGCGCGAGCCGCGCGGGCGTCGCGCCGCGCCCCCCGCCGACCGCGTAGAGCAGGACGGCCACCGCCCCGGCGCCCGCGAACGCGAACCACACGAACCCGGCGAACGACACGATGCCGAGGAACGAGATCGCGGACACGACGGCGGCGGACGCGCCCGCGTTGATGCCGAGGAGCCCGGGGTCGGCGAGCGGGTTGCGGGTCAGCGCCTGCATCACCGCGCCGGCCAGCCCGAGCGCGACGCCGGCGAGCAGCCCGAGCAGGGTGCGCGGCAGCCGCATCTGGTGGACGACGGTGTACGAGCCCGAGCCGCTGTGGACGAGCCCGTCCCACGCCTGCCCGATCGACAGCGGTTTCGCGCCGACCGCGAGGCTCAGCATGACGACGGCCAGCAGCAGCACGACCGCCGCGACGAGTCCTGACGCGCGGGCGGAGCGGCGCCGCACGGGCTCCCGCGCGGGTGCCTCGGGCACCCGCACCGGGGCCGTCGGCTGCGGGGTTCTGGTCAACGGCACTGGCTGGCTCCGGGGGGACGGACGGGGGCTGCGGGCTCCCCCTGCCACTGGACAACGGCTTAGGTTAGGTTAACCTAAGCCGCCATCGGGCCGGAATCCGGCCATCAGGTTCGATCGGAGAAGAGCAGCCGAAATGTGGACATCCCCCTCCCCCCGTCTCACCCGCCGCGGCTTCCTCGGCGCCGGCGGCGCCGTCGCCCTCGGCGCCCTGATCAGCGCGTGCGGCGGCGGGGACGGAAACGGCGGGGCGGCCCCGTCCGGCGGCGCCTGGACCTTCACCGACGACCGCGGCACCACGGTGCGGGTCAAGTCCCGCCCGCAGCGCGTCGTCGGCTACGTCGGCGCCCTCGCCGCCCTCTACGACTTCGGCGTCGACCAGCAGCTCGTCGGCGTCTACGGGCCGACGAAGCTCAAGGACGGCAAGCCCGACCCGCAGGCCGGGAACCTGCCCGTCGACCGGCTCACGATCATCGGCAACGCCTACGGCGAGTTCAACATCGAGAAGTACGCCTCGCTCCGCCCCGACCTGCTCGTGGACAACATGTTCGTGCAGAACGAGCTGTTCTACGTCCCGGCAGAAAGCAAGGACAAGATCTACGCGCTCGCGCCGCAGGCCGCGATCTCCACCGGCGCGGTGCCGCTGCCCAAGCCGATCGAGCGGACCGCCGCGCTCGCCGCCGCGCTCGGCGCGGACCTGAAGTCCGCCAAGGTCACCGCCGCCAGGGCCCGGTTCGACAAGGCGGTCGAGTCGCTGCGCGCCGCCGTGCAGGCCAACGCCGGGCTGAAGGTGCTCGCCGCGTCCGCCAGCCCCGACCTGTTCTACGCGTCCAGCCCGGCCAAGAACACCGACCTCATCTTCTTCAAGCAGCTCGGCCTCGACCTCGTCGTCCCGGACAAGCTCGACAAGGACGGCTACTTCGAGAGCCTGAGCTGGGAGAACGCCGACAAGTACCAGGCCGACGTCATCATGCTCGACAGCCGCACGCAGGCCCTGCAGCCCAAGGACCTCGGCTCCAAGCCGTCCTGGAAGGACCTGCCCGCGGTGAAGGCCGGCCAGGTCGTCCCCTGGCAGCCCGAGCCCCGCTTCTCCTACGCGGGCTGCGCCCCGATCATCGAGGCGCTCGCCGCGACCGTCCGCTCCGCGAAGAAGACCGGCTGACCCACCGAGAGGCCCCGCGTTCACCGAAAGGCAGTGTGATGAGGACCCCCAGCCACCCGTACGCCTTCTTCGACCTGCACGTCCTTCGCTCCGCGCCGCTCGGGCCCTCGATGGTGCGCGTCACCTTCGGCGGGACGTGCCTGGACCGCGGCCCCGGCGGCTTCGTCACCGGCGGGCGCGACCAGCGGTTCAAAATCTTCCTGCCGCACCCGCACCAGGACGCGCCCGTCATGCCGGCCGACTGGTCGCCGGACACCTGGTTCGCCGACTGGCGCGCCCTCGACCCCGCCGAACGCGGCATCATGCGGTCCTACACCGTGCGGGCGCAGCGCCCCGGCGAGCTCGACGTCGACTTCGCGCTGCACCCCGGCGGGACGTCCGGCCCCGCGTCCCGCTGGGCGTCGGCCGCCGCCCCCGGCGACCGCGTCGTGGTGCTCGGCCCGACCGGGCCCGACAACGGCGGCTGCGACTTCCGCCCGCCGGACGGCCGGCCCGTGGTGATCGCGGGCGACCTCACCGCGCTCCCCGCCATCGCCGGGAACCTCGACTGGCTGCCCGCCGGGACGCCCGCCCGGGTGTTCGTCGAGACCCCGCACCCGGACGACCGCCAGGACCTGCCGACCGAGGCCGACGCGGAGATCGGCTGGGTCTCCCCCGGCGGCCTCCTCGACGCCGTCCGCGGCGCGGCGGTCCCGGACGGCGCGTACGCGTGGATCGCGGGCGAGTCCGCCACCGTGAAGGCGCTGCGCCGGCACCTGGTGAAGGAGCGCGGCATCGACCGCCGCTCCGTCACCTTCACCGGCTACTGGCGGCGCGGCGCCACCGAGGAGGACCTCCTCGCCGAAGTGGTCGCCGGCGGAAGCCCCGCCACCGAGGAGTGACCCTGCTTCGAGGGGCACCGCTCAGGGCCGCGGCAGGACGCCCTGCTCGATCGCGGCCATCACCGCCGCCGTCCGGTCCGACACGCCGAGCTTGGCGAACACCCGCAGCAGGTGCGTCTTCACCGTCGCCTGCCCGATGAACAGCCGCGCGCCGATCTCGGCGTTCGTCAGCCCCCGCGCGACCAGCGCGAGGACCTCCGACTCCCGCGCCGACAGCACGGCCGGCGCGGGAGCCGCCCGCACCGCGCTCAACCGCGCCGACACCGACGGCGACAGCACCGTCCGGCCCGCCGCGACCGCCCGGATCGCGGCCGCCAGATCCGTCCGGGACGCGTCCTTCAGCAGGTAGCCCGCCGCGCCCGCCCGGACGGCGCGGACGATGTCCGCGTCGTCCTCGAACGTCGTCAGCACCAGCACCCGGTGCGCCGGGCCGAGCCGCTCGATCGCGCTCACCCCGTCCCCGCCGGGCATCCGCAGATCCATCAGGATCACGTCCGGCCGCACCCGCGGCGCCAGCGCGACCGCCTCGTCGCCGCTCGCCGCCTCCGCCGCCACCTCCAGGCCGGGCTCGGCCGCGAGCATCCCGCGCAGCCCCTCCCGGACGATCGGATGGTCGTCCACGATCATCACGCGGAGCACGGCAGCACCGCCTCGACCACGGCGCCCGCACCGGCGCCGCCGCGCACGGCGAGGTCGCCGCCCGCCTGCTCGACGCGCCCGCGCATGCCGCGCAGCCCGAACCCGGACGCGACCGCCGCCGGGTCGAAGCCCCGGCCGTCGTCGGCGACCGTCAGCCGCGCCGCGTCCCGCCCGTACTCCAGCGACATCCACACCGCCGTCGCGCCCGCATGCTTGCGGACGTTCGCCAGCGCCTCCTGCGCCACCCGCAGCAGCACCACCTCCGCCGCCGGGCCGAGCGGCCGCTGCTCCCCCTCCACGTCCATGTCGACGGGCAACGCGAAGTCGGCGGCCAGCCGCCGCAGCGCCTCCGCCAGCGAACCCCGCGCCAGCGCGGGCGGCGCCAGCGCCGCGACCAGCGCGCGCGTCTCGGCGAGGTTGTCGCGCGCCGTCCGCGCCACCAGCTCCAGATGCCGGTTCGGCCCGACCTCCGCCTCGGCCGCCTGCACCAGCATCACGATGCCGGTGAACCCCTGCGCGATCGTGTCGTGGATGTCGCGGGCGAGCCGCTCCCGCTCGGCGAGCACCCCCGCCTCCCGGCTCACCTCCGCCAGCTCGCCGCGGGTGCGGTCCAGCTCGCCGATCAGCCGGGCCCGCTCCCGGTTCTGCGCGCTGAGCCGGCCGATGAACGTGGCGAGCAGCCCGCTGCACGCGATGCCGACCAGCATCATCACCAGCGTCAGCGTCACGCCCGCGCCGGACGCCACCATCGTCGACCCGATCGCCCCGGAGAACAGCACCACCATCAGCACGAAGCCGCGCGCCGTGCCGTACACCATGTAGACCTGCGGCGCCAGCGCGGCCAGCCCCGTCGACGTCACCGGCGCCAGCACCGTCGCCGGCACGAACATCAGCACCAGCGCCGCCGCGTACAGCCGGCACCCGGGGCGCCGCTCCTCGCGGGACCGCAGCGCCTTCCGGCCCACCGCCGCGTACGCCAGGCTGAGCAGCACCAGCAGCAGGACCGCCGCCGCCTTCCGGCCGGGCGGCAGCCCGTCCGCCGCCGTCGCCGCGATCGTGCCGACCAGCACCAGCGCGAAGTAGGCGTCCCAGAACGGGTACGACCGGTACCAGACGTCCTCCGCCCGCGCCACGCCCCCGTCGACACCGCTCATGAACTGCCCGCTCTCCCGGCGCGCCGCCCGGCCCGCCCGCCCTGTCCACCGACCGGTGGATAGTACTGCCGCCCCGCCGCCGGGAGCATTGCGGACATGAGCAACAACCCCGTCCGGGCCGCCCTGTTCGCCCTCACGATCCTCTACGGGCTCCTCATCGGGCTCCTCGCCATGCTGGACACCCCCGCCCTCGGGCTCGTCGCCGCGATCGGCGGCGTGCTGCTCGGCCTCGGCTGGGCGTTCGCCGGCCGCTTCGGCCGCGGGCGCGCCTGACCGCCGGCCCTCCTTCCGCGCGGACGCCTCGCAGGGACGGCGTCCGCGCCGGTCACGGCCACCGGCCCTCGGCGAACAGCCCGATCAGCGCGGCGTGCGACAAGGGCTTGGTCAGGTCGTCCACGTCCCCGTTGACCGTGTAGTCGAGCAGCACCACCTCACCGAGGCGCCGCACATCCTCGACCAGGTCGGCGACCTTGTTCTCCAGCACCCAGCGGTACGCGGGCAGGTAGATCTCCCGCCGCGCCCGCCCGTACGGCAGCAGCGCGTCCCCGCCGAGCCCCGCCCGGTGCCCGCGCACCGGCCCGTACCTGCGGACCGTCCGCTTGATCCCCCGCATCGAGGTCACCGCGAGCTTGGACGCGTCCACGTCCACGCCGTCGAACACCTTCAGCGCCTGCCAGACCCCCTCCACCGACGCGGCCGTCACCCCATCGGTGAACGGCACCGGTATGTCCCCGTGCGGGTAGAACGGGCTGAACCGCACCCACGGCTCCGGCCCCCGCGACGTCACGTCCAGCACCACCGCCCCGGGCCACTGCGCCACCACCGACTCCCGCGCCCGCCGCCGACTCGCCACATGAATCCCCACGCCCGCAGGCTCCCACCCGCCACCGACAATCCACCGACGCCGACGAGTGGCACGGCTTCGGTGTCGAGGACGATCTCACCGTCGGACACCAGGCCGAGCATCCGGTCGAACGCGGCGGCCGCCTCCTCGATCGACGGCGAGCCGCCCGTCCCGCTGCCGACCACCTCGACGCCCACGGCGCGTCCAAGCCCTCATGGACGCCCGCGACGCACCGCCGGACGCCTAACGGCGGCTCACTGCGAGCCGGACGGCGCGCGGCTCAGGTCGACGACGCAGAAGAGGTTCCCGTCGGGGTCGGCGAGGACGACGAAGTCCGGGTCCGGCGGGTACAGGTCCCAGTCGACCCGGCTCGCGCCGAGGCCGACCAGCCGCTCGACCTCGGCCTGCTGCTCGGCCGTGCTGTCCACGAACAGGTCGAGGTGCAGGCGCGGACGGGGTTCGGCGGGCGACTCGCTGCGCATCAGCCCGAGCGCGCGGCCCGACCCGTCCGCGTGGTTGAGCGTCCGCCAGACCGCACTCTCGAACTCCGGCGTCGGTACCAGGTTCAGCGCCGCCGTCCAGAACGCCACGGCACGCGGAAGGTCCTCTACACCGATCACGGGAAAGCCCAGCCTCAGCATGGCTCCGAGTCTAGAAGCCCCCGGATCCGTGGCGCCGCGCCCCTCCCCCGGTGTATTCATGGGCCAAATGGATATCGAGGATCTCTCGGACGCGGAGCGCGCGGTCTGGGACGCGTTCCCGCGCGCGGGCAAGGTCGATCTGACGGGAACCGGGGAGGCGGTCCGGGGCGAGGTCCTCGCGGCGCTCCTGCTCGGCGCCCGGCCCGCCGACGCCGGGCAGGTCCCCGCGCTGCGGCTCACGGGCGCGCGCGTCACCGGCGTCCTCGACCTCTCCTTCGCCGAGGTGCGGTACGCGGTGCTCCTGCGCGACTGCACGTTCGACGAGCCGCTCGCCCTCTATGCGACCCGGATGCGGCAGTTCAGCCTGACCGGCTCGCGGCTGCCCGCCGTCCACGTCTCGGACGCCCAGGTCGACGGCCTGCTCTGGTTGCGGAGCTGCCGGCTGGACGGCCCGCTGCAACTCGTCGGCACCCGCATCGACGGGACGCTGTCGCTGCGCTCGGCCCACGTCGCGGGCGTCGAGGCCAACGCGCTGACCGTCGTCCGCAACATCGACGCCACCGACGCGCATATCACCGGCGAGCTCATGCTGCAGGGCGCGCATGTCGGCGGGACCTGCGTCCTCGACGGCGCTCGGCTGTCCAATCCCGGCGCGGTCGCGCTCGACGCCTCGGGGATCGAACTGCCGTCCGGACTGCACGCGCGGCGCCTCACCGCCGACGGCGCGGTCCGCCTGCCGGACGCGCGGATCGGCCGCCGCCTCGTCCTGACCGGCGCGCGGCTGTCCGATCCGGACGGCACCGCCCTCGACGCCGACCGCGCCCGCATCGACGGGGCCGCCGTCCTGGACGCGGGATTCCGCGCCGAAGGCAAGGTCAGCATGCGCTCGGCGGTGATCGGCAGCACGCTGCTGCTCAGCGGCGCCGACCTCGACGCCCGCGGCGGCACCGCACTGAACGCCCGCCTGATCAGCATCGGCAGCAGCCTGCGCGCCGCGGACGGATTCCGGACCAGCGGGCGCGTCTGCCTGGACTCGGCGACCGTCCAGGGCGCGGCCGACTTCACCGGCGCGCACCTCAGCGACCCGGGCGGCCAGGCGCTCAGCCTCTGCCGAGCCCAGGTCACCGGCGGCCTGTTCAGCCAGGGCCTGACCGCCGAAGGCGAGATCCGCCTGCTCGACTCCGTCATCGGGGCGAGCGTCGAGTTCGACGGCGCGCACCTGTCCAACCCCGGCGGCCGGTCCCTGATCGCCTATGGCCTGACCGTCAGCGGCGTCCTGAACTGCTGCGACGGCTTCACCGCCGTCGGCCGCGTGTCGCTCGCCGGCGCCCGCGCCGGCGAACTCAGCTTCGACGACGCGACGATCAGCGGCTTCGGCGACCTCGCCCTCGGCCTCCGGCGCGTGCGGGCGGAGATGCTCTGGTTCTCCCGCTGCACCCTCACCGACGGGACGGTCGACCTGCGGCACGCCCGCATCGAGGTCCTCCGCGACGACCCCGCCCGCTGGCCGGCCCGTCCCCAGCTCGACGGGTTCGTCTACCAGACCATCGACAAGCCCGGCCCGCTCGCCGCCCGCCTCGCCTGGCTCGACGCCGCCGACGGCTACCACCCGCAGCCCTACGAGCAGCTCGCGGCGGTCTTCCAGGGCATGGGCCGCGACACCGAGGCCCGCGCCGTCCGCCTCGCGAAACAACGCCGCCGCCGTCGCACCCTTCCGTTTCCCGCCCGCGCCTGGGGCCTCGCCCAGGACTGGACCGTCGGCTACGGCTACCGCCCGCCCCGCGCCGGCATCCTCCTGGCGACGCTGCTTCTCATCGGCACAGCACTCTTCGCCGCCCACCACCCCGTCCCCCTCAAAAAGGACGAGGCGCCCGCCTTCAACCCGTTCCTCTACACCCTCGACCTGCTCCTGCCGATCATCAGCTTCGGCCAGGAACCCGCCTTCAACCCCCGAGGCCCCTACCAATGGCTGGCCGCCGCCCTGATCGCCTCCGGTTGGATCCTCGCCACCACCATCGCCGCCGGCATAACCCGCGTCCTCTCCCGCCAATGACGCACCGCCGATACCTCATGCTTGAGAGATGGGCACCTGGGTCTACATCCGCGGCTGGCTGGAGTTCTACGGCCAGGAAGCCGAGGCCAAGCGCATCATCCTCGGCAGCGGCGAAGGCTGGACCTTCCCCGAAGGCGGATGGCTCGACGCGGCCTGCTACGCCCGCGCCGTCCGCGCGAACCACGTCGACGCCGTCCTCACCCAGATCCGTGAAATCGCCGGCCTTCCCGCGACCGACGAAGACGGCGACCGCGTATGCGGCCTCTTCTTCGCGCACCACGAAACAGACGGCCAGACCGAATGGCAAATACGCGACGGCGACGTACACATCACCCCAGCACCAACCCGCTACGACTACTTGTGGCGGTAACGTCAGGAGCGAGGCCGGTACTGGCGGATGTAGTACGCAACACGCCCGCTGTACGCACGCTGTTGCGGAGGGACGCCCTTGGATTCGACGACACTCCGGGGTGACGTCCGGTACGCAACGGCCAGATTGACGGCCGGGTCGCCGGGAACGTTCTTGAGATCCTTCCCGAACGAGCACAGGTAGCGCCCCAGAGCGGGGATGGACAACACGGGGGTGATCTGCTCCGGCCTGGGAGCGGGCTCGCTCACCCCACCCGGCTGCCAATAGGCCAGCACAGCGGGCGTCCAACGAGCGATCCCGTACTCGTCCCTTCCCGGATCGCGCAGACGAGGGTCGAAGCCGCTCTCCACCTTCAGCATGGCGGCGATGAGGGCCGGACTCATCCCGGACACCTCGCACGACCGCCCCGCCTGCACGATCAGCCCCCGATAGACCCGCGGGACGTCGCTGTCGCTGCGCAGCCACCGCGCGTAAGGGTCCGGACGGACCGTGGTCATCGGCCGCACAACCGTGGAACGACCGACGACCATGCTCGCGAGCACCAGACTCAGCATGGCCCCCGCCGCCAGAAGCGGCGCCCACCCCCCGCCCCGCTGCCGCCTTCCGCCCCGAACCACAGGAACGGGCGGCCGAGCAATCGCCACCAGCAGAGGCGCCCGTCCCGTCCCCGGCGCGTATGGCGGTGAGTCCCGGGCCAGCTGGTCGATCAGGCGGCGGGTGAACGTGTCACCGCGCATCGCTCGCCGCCTCCACCGGGTCCGCCGAGGCCCGCCGCGCCTCCTCGGCCGCGGCGGCGTCAGGCAGGTGCGGTACCTGCTGGGCGAGCTTCTCGATGATCAACGGCGCAGCGACCCCGATGGCCACGGCCCCGAAAGGCCCGTTGACCTGCCCGCTGGCGCCGGTGGCGGCGGCGAGCCCCATCCCCATGGCCAGCCGGATCACGATGGACGCCAGATACGGGCCCGCACCGGGACGATCCACCGACGCCCAGGGCCAGTCGTTGGTGTGCCGGATCGACTTGGTGAACTCCAGCCCTTCGACCAGCGCCGCTCCCGCCAGCCCCCACAGCGCGCAGGTGAGTGTCGTCATCACATCTCCGGTCAGGTGACCCGAGTAGCAAGTCTGACACAGTGAGTGACGACGCGAGTCCAATGCGGCGAGCCGCGTTGATCAATCCCGGGGCACTCAGCGCTTTGTCTCGTACCTGGTCAGAACCACGCCCTCGGGGAACGTCCGGGTCTCCACCAGGGACAGGTTCACCCAGTTGTCCAGCGCCGTGAAGAACGGCGTGCCGCCGCCCACCAGGACCGGTGCGGTGGCCAGCACGTACTCGTCGATCAGCCCGGCCCGCATCGCCGCTGCGGCGAGTGTGGCGCCGCCGATGTCCATGGGGCCGCCGTCCTCGGCCTTGAGCCGGGTGATCTCGGTGACCGCGTCGCCGGCGACCAGGCGGGTGTTCCAGTCGACCGTGCTGATCGTGGAGGAGAACACCACCTTCGGCATGTCCTGCCAGCGGCGGGCGAACTCGATCTCCGCCGGTGTGACGCCGGGCTGCTGGTCGGCGGTCGGCCAGTAGGAACTCATCGTCTCCCACAGTTTGCGCCCATACAGCGCCAGGCCCGTCGCCGCCACCCGGTCGGACCACCACTGGAACAGCTCGTCGCTCGGCACGCTCCAGCCGAGGTCGTCGCCGGGTGCGGCGATGTAGCCGTCCAGGCTCAGGTTCATGCCAAAGGTCAGTTTCCGCACGGCGTCAGCCTCCAGTAAGCCGGTATTCGGCGTACAGACCAGCACGGCCCGAAAAAATCATCGCTCAGGCCACACCGAGCGGATGCTGCGTACGAGCCTCGGACACCCGATCCAAGCAGAGCCCGAAGCTAGACGGTTCCGGACCTGCGTGGAAGAGGGCCCTCGTAACCTGAACCAGCGGACGGGCAGCACCTGCCTACCCGCAACGCCTGGTCTTCCGGGACGAGTGGCCGGGTGGCTCCCGGACGTCGAAAGGCCCCGGTTCCTTGATCGGAACTGGGGCCTGACCTGTGCTTTTCTTCGCGCGCAGAGAAGCTCCCGCGATTGGACTCGAACCAATAACCTGCCGGTTAACAGCCGGCTGCTCTGCCGATTGAGCTACGCGGGATCGTGCGTCCGGCGGGGCCATGGCCCCTGCCAGCGCGTCTAGGTTAGCGCATGTGCGGGGCTGTTCGCGCACGCGTTAGGGGTGGCGGCGGCGTTCTCGGGTATGGAGGTTGGACGATCGGCCCCCATAGGGAGTGAACATGAAGTCGCGAATGATGTTCATGGCAGGCGCCGCGATCGGTTACGTCCTCGGGACGAAGGCCGGGCGGGAGCGCTACGAGCAGATCAAGCGCCTGTCGCAGCAGGTGTCGGAGAACCCGAACGTGCAGGAGGCCGCGGGCAAGCTGCGCGCCAAGGGCGGCGAGCTGGCCTCCACCGCGAAGGAGAAGGTGCCGCAGCAGATGCCCGGCCGCCACAAGGCCGACGCCGACGCGGACGCGGAGCCGAAGGTCTACCCGGGTTAGAGGCCCGTCTGGCGGCGCAGGTCCTCGAGGACCTGTTCGGCCTGGGCGCGCAGGCCCGGGTCGGCGGGGTCGAGGCCCGCGTCGAAGACGAACGTCCAGCGCACGTCGCCGCCGGCTGCGGGGCGCCGGCCGGCGATGCGCACCTTCCCGCCCCCGGGGAGCCGGGCGTGGTGGGTGACGGCGATGGTGGCGGTGACGCGTTCCCGGACGGTCTCGGGGACCGAGCCGGGCTCGGTGAGGCGGACGTGGTGCTCGGCGCCGCCGGACGTCTCGGTCACGTGCAGCCAGCCGTCCTTCCAGGTGGCCTGGTCGACGCGCTCCCACGGGACGCGGGTGAAGCCGCCGGCGGGGGCCGGGACGTGCAGGGCGGTGGTGGTGGCGACCACGTGGGAGCCGCCGCGGGTGGGGGCGGACGCGAGGACGCGTTCGCCGCGTTCGATGGTGAGCGCGTCGCGGACCGTGGAGGGCAGGTGGCCCCGGAGTAGGCGCATGCCCCAACGGTAGGCGATCAGGCGGCCTGCGGGGCGCGGCGGGCCGCGAGCAGGTCCAGCACGAGGGCGGCGGACCAGGAGTAGTCGTGGCTGCCGCGCCCGGTGCCGTCGAAGGGGTCGAAGAACTCGCGGAACCCGGACTGGCGGACGAGCCGCATCGTGGAGCCGTACAGCAGGTCGGCGACGACGGGCAGGCCGTGCGCGAGGGCGCCGTACCAGATGAGCCAGTTGGTGCTGATCCAGGTGGGGCCGCGCCAGTAGCCGCCGCGGTCGAAGGCGGGGGCCTGGATGTCGCAGGTGGGGACGGGGTAGCCGGCGGCGCCGGCGAACCGGGCCGACAGGAGGAGGTCGACCAGGTTGCGGACGTGCGCGGCGGGCAGTTCGGGGTCGAGGAGCGGGCCGAAGGAGCCGGCGGTGATGACGGGCAGGAGCCGGTCGTCGCGCAGGTCCCGGGCGCGGAAGCAGCCGGTGTCGGCGTCCCAGAGGCGGTCGAGCATGGCGGTGTGGACGCGCTGCGCGGCCTCCAGGTGCGGGGCGGGGTCGGCGCCGACGATCCGGGCGACCTCGGCGAGGGCGTGGGCGGAGGCGAGGTAGGTGGCGTTGAACAGCGGGTCCTCGACCGCGAACGGGTGCGATTCGCGCAGGTAGGCGCGGTCGTAGCGGGCCTCCCGCAGGAGGGCGACGAGCCGGACATAGCGGTCGTAGTCCTCGCCGGTGGGCAGGGTGCGGGAGCGGTGGCCGGGCGCGTAGGCGGTGGGCGGGAGCTGGAGGGCGGCGAGGGGGCGGTCCCAGGCGGGGCTGTTGTCCAGGCCGGACTCCCAGGGGTGGCAGATCGCGGCGAGGCCGGCGCCGCCGAGGTCGCGGGCGGTGGCGAGGTAGCGGTGCTGGGCGGCGAGCAGCGGGTAGAGGCGGGCGAGGAAGGCGCGGCTGCTCTCCCCGTCGTGGGCGCATTCGTGCAGGCGGAGGGCGACGAGGGCGTGGACGGGCGGCTGGGTGAGGCCGGAGGTCTGGACGCCGCGGGGGGCGGCGGGCTGCTGGGCGCTGCACCACAGGTCGGGACCGGGGAAGAACGCGTGCCGGGCGAGCGAGGTGTTGAACACGATGTGCGGGAGCATGCCGTCGGCCCACTGGCCGCGGAAGAGCGAGAGCAGTTCGGTCTCGGCGCGGGCGGGGCGGTGCCGGGCCAGGCCGAGGCTGATGAAGGCCGAGTCCCAGCTCCACTGGTGGGGGTAGAGGCCGGGGGACGCGGCGGTCGCGGTCCCGGTCCAGTTCGCGTCCAGCACGCGGGCCGCGGCCTTCCACAGGGCGGTCTCGTCGCCGGTGAGACGGGAGCTCATGCGCTCAGGGGTTCCTCCTCGCGGGCCGGGGTCTAGTGTGATTGTGACCCGCGATCGCGGCCCCGGCGACCCCCTGTGCGGCGTCGGTTGTCGACGGGGACGGGCGGTCAGCGGTGATTTTCCACCGCGTGCAGCAGCCAGTCCGTGATCTCCTGGCCGGCGGCGATGCCGCGGGACGCGGTGACGGCGGTGGACGGGGACGTCCAGCCGGCGTCGTGGAGTTCGCCGTGCGCGGGGCGGATCGAGCGGTCGGCGGCTTCGAGCAGCTCGACGTCCAGCAGCGAGTCGCCGGCGGCGAGCATCGCGGTGGCGCCGGTGCGGCGGGCGACCTCGGCCGCGGCGGCGGCCTTGGTCAGGCAGGCGGGCAGGCAGTAGACCTTGCGGCCCTGCAGGGAGGTCCGCCAGCCGCGTTCGGCGCACCAGCCGGTGAGGTCGGTGACCCAGGCGGGCGGGAGCGCGGCGCGGTCCACGACCGTGTAGGCGAACAGGTCGGACGCGGTGCGGCGCTTGAGCACGAACTCGCCGCCGACCGCGGTGAGGTGGTCGCGGATCTCGGCGAGCGGCGCGCATCCGTCCGCGATGCGGGCGCGGACGGCGGACGACCAGGCCGGGTCGTCCTCGCCGTCGACGAGGAGATGCCCGCCGTTCGCGCAGATCGCGTACGCGGGCGTCTTCTCCAGCAGGTGGATGCGCCGGTACTGCTCCGGCGTCCGCGTCGTCGTGGGGACGAACACGGTGGACGCGGCGAGAGATTCAAGGGCCTGCGCGGCCGTCTCGGTCATGTAGGAGAGCGGCGCGCCCTGGTAGAACTCGACGCAGACGAGGCGCGGCATGGTCTCGTCGGGGCCGTGCAGGGAAAAGGCCGCCTGCGAGTAGATGAGCGTACGGTCCAGGTCGGAGCACACCAGCACGCTCATTGGGCCGCTCCCTTGCCGAACCGCGGATGGATGAGCCCCATGCACGCATAGGGGAAGCGGTCCGGTTCGACGTCCACGACGGGCACGCCGCGCTCCTCCGCCAGGTGTCTGATATGCCGAAGTTCGGGGCCCGCGTCGGTACGTGCGAGGACCTTCCATGGGACGCGGCGCAGCAGCACCCGGGTCGTCTCACCGATGCCGGGTTTGATCAGGTTGAGATCGTCGATGCCGTGCTCCCCGGCGACGTCGCGGACCGCCTCCCACCCCGACCAGTCGGGCGCGCGGTCGGAGGCCGGCAGGCCCGGCGCGTCCTTGGCGACGCGCTCGGCCACGTCCGCGAACCGCGCGCAGACGGTGTCGAGGAACAGCGCGGACACGTCGTCGGCGGCGAGGTCGGCGTAGAACTTCGCGCCGTGGAAGTCGTCCGGGCCGATCAGCCGGTCGTTCAGGACCGTCCGGCTGACCAGCCCGGACACGGTGGAGTTCAGGCACGCGGACGGGATCAGGAAGTCGTCGCGGGTGCCGTACAGCGGCGCGCAGCGGCCGGGATCGGCGAGGACGGCCAGGTCGTCGCGGAACGCGGTCCCCGCGAGTGCGGCGGTCAGCTCGCGGGTGATGGCGCCCTTGCCCGTCCAGCCGTCCACGAACATGACGGCGGACGGGTCGTGCCGTCCGGCCAGGTACCGCAGCGCGACGGTGTCGATGCCGCGGTCCCGGACGATGCTGACCGCGTAGTGCGGCAGGTCGAGGCCGTGCGCGAACCGGGCCCAGCGCCGCACCAGGATCCCGACCGGCGTGCCCGCGCGCGCGAGCGAGACCAGCACGGCGTCCGGGCCGCGTTCGGCGAGGATCTGCTCGGTGACGAGCCCCGTCGCGTACGCGAGCCGTTCGGCGGACGTCTCCAGCGCCTCCTCGAACAGGCGCCGGTACTCCGGACCCGGCTGATACTCGATGGGCAGTGATTCGGCGTAGTGGGCGCGGCCCGTCTGCACCGCGGCCTCGCGTTCCTCCGCGGGCGCCTCCAGCCGGACGTCCGACAGGTCCTTCAACAGCCACGTGACGTCCTCCGCCGGGTAGCTGCCGAAATCGGGCCCGTGCAGTGGCCTCACTGGTCTCCCCTATAGGACGGGACCGTCACGACGAGGACGGGCGCCAGCGAACGCAGGCGCGCCAGCAGCCCGTCGGTGAGCGCCTGGGTGTCGCCCACGTCGTCCACGACGAGAACGATGCGGTCGAACGCCGGCCCATCGGAGGCGGGCGCGACGTTGTAGGCGTACCGCTCCCCCGGCCCGTCCGCCGGGTGGTCGTGGGAGGGGAAGGCGAGCCGGGTGCGGATCGCGTATCCGGGGTCGTCCACGGCCAGGACGGGTGACCGGGTGGTGGTGGAGTAGCGGACGTCCACGCCCGGCAGGGCGTCGGCGAGCGCCTCCCCCAGCCGCAATGGCGCGTACATCAGTTCCTCGAACCCGAGCATGAGGACCCGGGACGCATCGGCTCCGAGTTCCGACACCATCGAGTCGGCCAGGCGCGGCAGGTCCTTCTCCAGGGCGACGCGATGCTCGGGCAGGAACCCGTGGCGGCCGCCGTCCGGCACGCCGTGCGGCCAGGCCGGCGAGATGCGCGCGACAGGGAAGGAGCCGCGCTCTCGCGGCGGCGCAACGTCCGCCGACAGGTCGGAGACGATCCGCTCCCCCATCTCCAGGACGTCACCGGGCAGCTCGACACGTCCTCCGGCGAGCGACACGGCGTCGATACGCGTTCCCAGCCGCGCGGCCAGTTCGTCCACGCGCGCGCGGTCCTCCTCGTTGCGCAGATCGATCAGTGCCGCCAGGACGTAGTGCTTCCGGGGACGGATCTCATGCAGGGCGGAAATGGTGTTGAGGACCGTCTGCCCTGTCGAGAGCTCATCGTCCACGAGCACGACCGGCACATCGCGGTCGAGCGCCGCAGGATCCGAAGGCAGCAGCAGATGGCTCGTGGCGTGGCTGTGCTCCTCCTCGAACCCGCCGTAGGCGACGAAGCCCGGCACCGGCCGGCGGGTGGAATGCAGGTAGTAGGCGCCGCCCAACGCGTCCGCCACCGAATGCCCTAGCGCGGTGGCGGTCTCCGCGTAGCCGAGGACGATGGCGTCCACAGGCGGGCGTGGCTCCCGCAGAGCGTCGCGCAGGGCCGCAGCGGCACCGGGAGCGCCCGCCAACGCGTCCGCAAGCGAACCGGACGGAACGGACGCCGCCTCGTCCCGCAGGCGCGCGCGCACGAACTCGCCCAGCAGCAGCCCCGACCCGTAGACGAGGCGGGGATCGGTGGGGACGTGCTTACCGAGCACGGCCGACACCAGCAGGTGAGCACGCCGGGGGTTGCGCCGGACAGCGAGCCCCACCAGCGAGGCGAGCCCGGCACCCGCGGGACGGACGCCGTCCGCCAGCCGCACGCCGAGCCGCGACGCCACCCACTCGCCCGGCCACACACCCGTCATCGGCTGCCCGCGGCTTCCAGGAGCTCGACGAACGTGACGTCCCGCGCCGCCACCCCGAACACGCGCGCGCGCAGCATCAGCCGTTCCGCCCAGGCGCGGTGCGGTTTCGCCTCGTTCATCTTGTTCGCGTACGAGCTGGCCATGGCGCCGCCGCCGGTGAACCCGAGGATGTCGGCGGCGTCGCAGTACTCCTCGTGCGTCACCACTGACAGGGCGTGGACGGCCGCGACGTGCGTCGGGTGGATGACGGTCTTGCCGGTCAGCCCGTTCGCCTTGTCCAGATGTACCTCGCGGATAAGCCCGTCCAGGTCCGAGGTGATGAGCCGCTGCCGCAGCGGCGCGGCCCGCTGCGCCTCGAACGGCGACTGGCGCAGCTGCGGCTTGAACATCCGCTCGCCCGCCGAGAAGTACTCCCAGACCGGGCCGGTCAGCACGAAGCCGCTGCCGTCCGCGCGGCCGAGCACGTTGACGATGTCGGTGATCGCCGCGGCGACCGGCCGGATGTCGTAGATCGTCAGGTCGGGCGGGCGGCGCAGCCCGTAGGCCGCCGACATGTCGGTCGCGCCGATCCGCACCGCGAGGATCCGCTCGCGGTGCTTGGCCAGCAGCCGCGCCACGTCGTGCAGCATCTCGGTGCGGGTCTCGCTGTGCACCGCGTCCGGGCTCTCGATCACCGGCATCGCCAGCAGCCGCAGCCCGGTGCGGGCGGCGGCGTCCTCGATCGCGTCGAGGAACGCGCCACCGGCCGGAGCGGTGAACTTCGGCAGCACGAACCCGCTGACCAGCCCGGCGGCGGGCCCCAGCCGGGCGGCGATGGCGCCGATCTGCCGGGGCTCGCGGACCCGCACGAACAGCAGCGGCACGCCCCCGATCGAGCGGCCCCCGCCCCGGTCGCCGGCGTCCGGCCCGCCGGCGCCCCGGGCGTGCAGCTCCCGCAGCTGGGCGACCAGGTTGGCCTCCCCCTGCGGCACCTCGTCGTCGGCGATCGCGTCCTCCAGGCACACGACCATGCTCATGACGCCGCGCCGCGCCGCCTTCTCGATGTCGCGGGCGAGCTCCGGACGGGTGGCGGGGCAGTACAGGGTCGCGCCGAGCGCCACCGCCAGCACGTCCGGATCGTCATGCCGGCCGAACGGGCGGGGATGGCGGTAGAACAGATGCTTGCGGTAGGCGGTGTCAATATGGTCGAAATGCCGCATGTTCCCTGTCACCAATGAAACATCGGGGCACAGCTGGGTCCCCCCGTCACAGATGGGTCGACACCGTCGGCAGCAGGTGCTGGAAGGTGCGGCCGGTGGCCGTCGCGCCGATCGCCGTCATCGACCAGCCGTCGCCGTCCCGCGACACCTTCGCCATGATCTGCGCGTTGTGCTGGCCCGAGCCGGTCAGGTCGTAGCGGGCGATCTCCTGGCCGGTCGTCTCGTCCACCAGCCGGCAGAACGCGTTCTCGATCTGCGAGAAGTCCTGCCCGGTGAAGGAGTTCACCGTGAACACCAGCTGCGTGACGTTGGCCGGGACGCTCTGCAGGTCGACGTTGATGACCTCGTCGTCGCCCTCCCCCGCGCCGGTCAGGTTGTCGCCGGTGTGCTGGACCGAGCCGTCCTTGCTGCGCAGCTGGCGGAACCACACCGAGTCGGCGAGGTTGCCGCTGGCGTCGAACAGCAGGCAGGACGCGTCCAGGTCGATGGACTGCGCCTTGCCCTTGCCGAACAGGCCCTTCTTGGCGACGGCATCCCAGCCGAGGCCCATCCTGACCCGGGTGAGGGTGCCGCCGCCGGGCTTGGCCAGCGAAACCTTCTGCCCCTTCTGCAGCGAAATCGACATCGTCGGCTCCTTCGGTGATGATGCTGAATCGTCGCGGGGTGCGGGCGGTGTGCGGGTCCTGGCGGGCGGTGCGCCGGTCCTGGCGGGCGTGCGCGGGTCCCGGCGGGCGGGGCCGCGGGGCCTAGAGCTTGCTGGAGTGCAGTGGCTTGTCCTCGCCCGCCCCGGCGGCGGCACCGCCCTCGGTCCGGTTCCGCACGACGGAACTGATGAACGCGGCGATGATCAGGCCCGCGCCGATCCCGCCGGTGAGCCACTCGGGGACGTGCCGGCCGATGCTGACCAGCATGCAGACCGCCAGCGCGCCGATCGCCCAGTGGGCGCCGTGCTCGAGGTAGATGTACTCGTGCAGGGTGCCCTTGCGGACGAGGAACACCGTCAGCGACCGGATGTACATGGCGCCGATGCCGAGGCCCAGCGCGATGATGATCGGGTCGGTGCTGATCGCGAACGCGCCGATGACGCCGTCGAAGCTGAACGAGGCGTCCAGCACCTCCAGGTAGAGGAACAGGAAGAACCCGGCCTTGCCGGTGGCCAGCGCCAGCGAGCTCGGCCCGGACCTGGCCGGCGCCCGCTCCCCGGCGGCGTCCTCCCCGTCCCCGTCCTCGTCGTCTTCCCCGGTGGCCTCGGAGAACAGCTCGCCCAGCCCGTTCACCAGGATGTAGGTGACCATCCCCAGCACGCCGGCGATCATCACCTGGCCGGGGTCGTCGGCGAACAGCCCGGCGGTGAAGGCCAGCGAGCCGCCCGCGACGACCACCGACAGCTGGTCGAGCTTGCCGATCCGCTGCAGCGGCGCCTCCAGCCACGGCAGCCATTTGTCGGCCCGCTCCTCGAACACGAAGTCCAGGAACAGCATCAGAAGGAACATGCCGCCGAACGCCGCGATCATCGGGTACGCGTCGTTCATCAGGTGGTGGTACTTGTGCGGGTCGTTCAGCGCCAGGTCGAACGCGTCGTAGGGGTTCAGCTTGGCGGTGACGCCGACGATCAGAAGGGGGAAGACCAGCCGCATCCCGAACACCGCGATCGCGATGCCGACGGTGAGGAAGATCTTCTGCCAGAACGGACTCATCCGGTCCAGCACCTTGGCGTTGACCACGGCGTTGTCGAACGACAGCGAGATTTCCAGCACTGCGAGGACGGCGACCAGGGCCAGCCCGGTCCCCCCGTCGTACAGGGCTGCGACCAGAAGGCCGAGGACGGTGATGCCGAAGGCCCAACCGAAGGTGCGAAGAATCATGCGCGTATTTCTGTGAGAAAAGGGCGACCGGACGGAGCCGGCCGGCGGGCGGGGTCGCCGGCCTCAGCCGACGTTGACGCCGAAGTCCAGGGCGATGCCGGCCAGACCCGAGGCGTACCCCTGTCCGACCGCGCGGAACTTCCACTCGGCGCCGTGCCGGTACAGCTCGCCGAAGACCATCGCGGTCTCGGTGGAGGCGTCCTCGGTCAGGTCGAACCGGGCCAGCTCGCCGCCGTCGGCCCGGTTGACGATCCGGATGAAGGCGTTGCGGACCTGCCCGAAGTTCTGCTGCCGGTTGTCGGCGTCGTAGATCGACACCGGGAACACGATGCGGTCGCACTCCGGCGGCACGCCGGTCAGGTCGACGTTGATCGACTCGTCGTCGCCCTCGCCCTCACCGGTCAGGTTGTCGCCGGTGTGCTCGACGGAGCCGTCCGGGCTCTTGAGGTTGTTGAAGAACACGAAGTGCTGGTCGGACATGACCTTGCCGGTGGCGGCGAGCATCAGCGCCGAGGCGTCGAGGTCGAAGTCGGCGCCGGTGGTGGCGCGCACGTCCCAGCCGAGCCCGACGGTGACGGCGGTCAGATTCGGGGCGGCCTTCGTCAGCGAGACGTTGCCGCCCTTGGCGAGTGAGACTCCCATGATCGGGCCACTCCCTTCCCGGGGAAGAAGTCGTTAGAGGTTGACGCCGAAGTCCGTCGCGATGCCCGCGAGGCCGGAGGCGTAGCCCTGGCCGACCGCGCGGAACTTCCAGTCCGTCCCGCTGCGGTACAGCTCGCCGAAGACCATCGCGGTCTCCATGGACGCGTCCTCGGACAGGTCGTAGCGGGCCATCTCGGACCGGTCGCCCTGGTTGAGCACCCGGATGTAGGCGTTGCGGACCTGGCCGAAGTTCTGCCCGCGGCTGTCGGCGTCGTAGATCGACACCGCGAACGCGACCCGCTCGGCCTGCGCGGGCAGAGCGCCGAAGGTCACGTTGATCTGCTCGTCGTCGCCCTCGCCCGCGCCGGTGGTGTTGTCGCCGGTGTGCTCGACGCCGCCGTCCGGGGTACGCAGGTTGTTGAAGAAGACGAAGTGCTGGTCGCTGACGATCTTGCCGGAGGCGTCCAGCACCATCGCGGAGGCGTCGAGGTCGAAGTCGGTGCCGGTGGTGGTCCGCAGGTCCCAGCCGAGGCCGACGGTCACGGCCGACAGGCCCGGCGCCTGCTTGGTGAGCGAGACGTTGCCGCCCTTGCTGAGACTGACACCCACGGCGTTCCTCCAAGATCGCATGACGTACCGGACGCCGGCCAGGCGCCTCGCTATATCGACGCAGCAGCGATGCTATCCGTTCCCTCATTGGCGGTCGCATTGCGCGAGAACGTCCGGACTGCGCGAGACTGGGCATGAGGACGAGGGGAGGCGGCGTTGCGGGGACCGGGCGACCAGCGGCGGCGCGGCCGGGGCGGGCAGGCGGCCGACGCGGCGATCCAGGCGCGCGAGGCGGCCGCGGCCGCCTTCTACGACATGGATCAGGCGCAGAAGTTCCTGGACGGCCGCGTCACCGTCTTCGAGGACCTGGACGCGGGCGCCGCCGCGCCCGTCCGGCGGGAGTTCACCGGCCTCGCGGAGGCCGCCGACGCCGCGTCCGTGGCCTACATCGCGGTGCTGGACGCGCACGACCTCGACGACCGGGACCGGTCGGCCGCCGAGCACGACGCGGCGCGCCGGGCGTTCCTGGCCGTCACCGAGCGGCTTCAGCAGATCACCCGGAACCTGAACGGGTTCGCCGAGCGGCTCGCGCCGCGGATGGCGAAGCTGGAGGCGGCCCTCGACCAGCTCCCGCCGCGGCTCACCGCCGCCCGCGACGCCGTCGCCGCCGCCGACTCGGCCGTGCGGGCCGCCCGCGAGGCCGGGATGGACGCCTCCGACCCCGAGGCCGACCTGGCGCGCGCGAAGGAGGCCCTCGCGCTGCTGAGCTCGCAGGGCCTCGGCGGGCTCGGGCTGGACGGGGCGATCCGCAAGGCCGAGGAGGTCCGCGCGATCGCCGAGAAGGCGCACGAGGCCGCGGCGGAGCTGCCGAGGATGGCGGAGAAGGTGCGCAACTCCCTCGCCTCGGTGCGCACCCGGGTGGACGTCGTCGCGAACCGCGTCGAGCCCGTCCGGCAGGCGATGCGGGTGCTGCTGCGGGCCTACTCGCAGGCGTGCTGGCAGGACCTGCGCGGCGCGCCGGAGGCGATCGACGCGGGCGTCACGCGGGCGCGCGAGCGGCTGAACGAGGCGGCGGCGTTCGCCGGCCGCGCCGAGTGGAAGCAGGCCCAGCAGGCGCTGACGGCGGCGCGCACCGAGCTGAACGCGGCCGACCGGCGCGCCGGGCAGGTCACCGGGCGGGTGACGGAGCTGGAGGCGGTCGCCGCCGACCCGGACCGGCCGGCCGAGAGCGCCCGGTTCGCGGTGCGGGACGCGCAGCGCCTGGCGATGGCGCAGCCCGGCGGCGCCGCGCCGGAGCACGCGCGGGCGCTGGACGCGCTGGTCGAGCGGCTGGACCACGCGCCGAAGCGGCTCACCGGCGCGCACCCCGACTACTGGGCCTACCTGCAGGAACTGGAGTCCGTCAAGACGGCCGCGGGTGACGTGGTGACCCGCATCCGCTCCGAACGCGCCGCAGGCGGCTCCTGAGGGCCGCCTGCGCGCACCTCAGGGCGCGGGCCCTACGGCGCGGGCCCTACGGCGCGGGCCCTACGGCGCGGGCCCTACGCGAACAGGGTCTCGCCCCAGTAGCCGCCCTCCTTCACGCCGGGCGGGCACGCGAAGATCCCCGATCCGACGTGCTGGACGTACTCGTTCATCGCGTCGGACGCCAGCGACTCCTGGATCTTGATGAAGCCGGTGCGCGGGTCGCGCTGGAACGCGATGAAGAACAGGCCCGCCTCCAGCCGGCCCAGCCCGTCCGAGCCGTCGGTGAAGGAGTAGCCGCGGCGCAGGATCCGCGCGCCGCCGTTGGAGTCGGGGTGCGCGAGGCGGACGTGCGCGTCCGGCTTCATCCGCGCCAGGACGGGCTTGTCGCGCTCCTTCCTCTCCCCCACCGGCGCGCCCTCGGACTTGCTGCGGCCGAAGATGTCCTCCTGCTCGCGCAGGGACGTCCGGTCCCAGGTCTCGATGTGCATGCGGATGCGGCGCGCCACCAGGTAGGAGCCGCCCGCCATCCAGTCGGCGCCCTCGCCCCTGCCCGCCCACACGTGCTTGTCGAGCAGGTCCGTCTCGGTCGTGCCGATGTTGTCCGTGCCGTCCTTGAACCCGAACAGGTTGCGGGGCGTCTGCGCGTCCGGGGTGGTGGAGGACGTCTTGCCGAACCCGAGCTGCGACCAGCGGACGCCGACGACGCCCATCCCGATCCGCGCCAGGTTGCGGATGGCGTGCACCGCGACCTGCGGGTCGTCCGCACAGGCCTGCACGCAGATGTCGCCGCCGCTGCGGGCCGGGTCGAGGTTCTCTCCGGAGAAGCGCGGCAGGTCGACCAGCGCCGCCGGGCGCCTGGTCTTGATCCCGAACCGGTCCTCGCCGTCCTTCTCGAACAGCGACGGGCCGAACCCGATCGTCAGCGTCAGCCGGGACGCGGGCAGCCCGAGGGCCTCGCCGGTGTCGTCGGGCGGTGCCACGGCGACCTTCGGAATCGCGCCGTCGCCGATCGCCCGCCCCGCGGTCATGTCGGCCGCGGCCGCGGTCCAGTCCTTGAGCATCCGGACGAGCTTGGCGCGGTCGCCGGTGGTGACGTCGAACGCGGCGAAGTGCAGCCGGTCCTGGACGGGGGTGGCGATGCCCGCCTGGTGCGCGCCGTGGAAGGGGACGGCGGCGCCCGCCTCCGTCCCGCCCGTGTCGGCGGAGGCGACCCGGTCCAGGCCCGCCCCGGCGGCGGCGCCGACCAGCAGGCTGGCGCCGGAGAACCCGAGCATCCGCCGCCGGGACATCCCGGCGCGCCCGCCCTCCCGGCGGGACGGAGCGTCCGAAGCACCCGGCTGCGTCATTTCGCCACGACCTCCGCGAGCTTGGAGAGCGGCTCGCCCAGCGCGTTGACCGCGTCGGCGAGCTCCTTGCGGTCGTCCTTGCCGACCTTGTCGTAGGACACGTAGCCGTCGCCCTCCGCGTGCTTCTTCAGCAGCGCGTAGACGGCGGCGAAGTTGTCGTCCAGGTCCTTCGCCAGCTGCGGGTCCTTCTCCTGGACGACCGGCTTGAGCAGGTCGTAGGCCTTCTTCGCGCCGTCCACGTTGGCCTTGAAGTCGACGAGGTCGGTGTGGCTGAAGGGCTCCTCCTCGCCGGTGACCTTGCCGGTGGCGACCTCGTCCAGCAGGCCCTTGGCGCCGGCGGCCAGGTCGTTGACGGGGTCGAGGGCGAGGCTCGGCAGCCGCCCCTTCAGCGTCTCCAGGTCGGCCAGCAGCTGGTCGCCGTACTTCTCCTTGCCCTTGACCGACCCGTCCTTCCACAGGGCCTTCTCCAGCAGGTGCCAGCCGGACCAGTCCTTCTTCTCGTCCGGCTTGAGGTCGGCCTCGCGGGTGTCGACCTTGCCGTCGATGTCGCTGAACTTCTCCGCGACGGGCTCGATCGACTCCCAGCCGACGCGGGACGGCGCGTACAGCTTCTTGGCCTTCCCGACGTCGCCGGCCTTCACCGCCGCCACGAACGGCCTGGTCTGGGCGATGGTGTCGTCGAGCTGGGCGGTGACGTAGGCCTTGTAGTCGGCGGCGGCCTTGGTCAGCCGCGGGTCGGCGCCGCCGCCCTGGCCGGTGACCGTGACCTCCTGGGAGGGGCCCTTGCCGGTCTGCCCGGCGCTGCACAGCAGCTTGTACTTGCCCTCGGGCAGGTTCACGACGAAGTTCACGCTGGTGCCGGGGCCGATGTTCTCCTTCTCGGCGAGGATGCTGCCGTCCGGCTTGAGCACCTCGAACTCGTTGACCTCCGAGCCCTTGTTGGTCACCTTGAAGGAGTTCTTGCCGGCGGCCAGGGCGGTCTTGGCGACCTCGCACTTGTCCTTGGACGCCGTCACGGGGATGGCCCCGGCGGCGTCCGCCTTCCCGTCACCGCCGCACGCCGAGAGCAGGGACATCGACACGGCGGCGACGCCGCTGAGGGCGAGGACGGAGGCAGGGCGCATGGGGGGACTCCAGGGTGCAATGGTTAGGCTCACCTAAATTAGCCAAAGCTAACCTGACCCCGTCAAGTCGCCCCGGCGACAGTGAGAGGGATCCCACCCGCCCCGGAAGATCATCCGGCTTCGGGACCCGCCCCCGGACCCCTTCCCCGGCGGTCAGCGCGGACGGTCGTTGATGCCCATCGTCAGGTTCCGCGCGGCCATCGGCGGGCTCGACTGCGGGTCGCCGTAGGGCGGCAGATGCCCCTGCTGGGAGTGCTGCATGTGCTGCGACACCTGGGGGTGCGGCGCCTGCGCCGCCGGCTCGGCCCACACGGCCGTCCCGTACGCGCACACCTCGTGCCCCCCGCCGGGCAGCGCGGCCGTGTCGAACCGCATCCCGACCACCGTGTTCGCGCCCTTGCGGCGCGCCTCCTCGCCGAGCCGGTCCACCGCCTCGCGGCGCGCGCCGGCGAGCCCGGCGGCCGGCCGCTCGCCCGTCACCCGGAACGTCGCGCTGCTCCCCCCGTGCCCGGGCTGCCGCGCCCCGGCCTGATCGGTCTGGACGGCCGTCCCCAGGACCTCGCCGAGCACGCTGCGGACCTCGTACCCGGCAACGCCATCAGTCGTCACGATCAGCATGGCCATTACGGTAATCCACCGTCCGCCCGAAATGCGACGTCATGCACCGGATCCATGGGAACCGGCGCGCGCCGCCGGCGGCCCGCCCTCCGGCGGCGAGCGACCGCCCTCCGGGCCGCTCGGGCCCGGAGGGCGGTCGCCCCCTGTCGCGCTATTCGAGGTACTCCCGCAGCATCTGCGCGCGGGACGGGTGCCGCAGCTTGGCCAGGGTCTTGGACTCGATCTGCCGGATCCGCTCCCTGGTCACGCCGAACTCCCGGCCGACCTCCTCCAGCGTGCGCGGATGCCCGTCGGCCAGGCCGAAGCGCAGCTGGATGATGCGCTGCTCCCGGTCCGACAGCGTGCCGAGGATGTCCTCGAGCTGGTCCTGCAGCAGGATGAACGCGGCGGCCTCGATCGGCACCACCGCGTCCGCGTCCTCGATGAAGTCGCCGAGGTCGGAGTCCTCCTCACCGATCGGCGACTGCAGCGAGACCGGCTCCTGCGCGATCCGCTGGATCTCCACGACCCGGACGGGCGGCAGCCCCATCTCCAGGCCGATCTCCTCGGGGGTGGGTTCGCGGCCGAGGTCCTGGTGCATCTGCCGCTGCACGCGGACCAGTTTGTTGATCGTCTCCACCATGTGCACCGGGATCCGGATGGTCCTGGCCTGGTCGGCGATCGCGCGGGTGATCGCCTGCCGGATCCACCAGGTGGCGTAGGTGGAGAACTTGAAGCCCTTCGTGTAGTCGAACTTCTCGACCGCACGGATGAGCCCGAGATTTCCCTCCTGGATGAGGTCGAGGAACAGCATTCCCCGGCCCACGTACCGTTTCGCGATCGAGACCACCAGCCGCAGGTTGGCCTCGATCAGCCGTTGCTTCGCCCGGACACCGTCGCGGGAGAGCAGTTCGAGGTCGATCCGCTCGACGTGGGAGAGGACGGCCGTGTGCGCCATCTTCTCCTCCGCGAACAGCCCCGCCTCGATCGATTTCGCCAGTTCTACTTCATCTTCTGCCGTGAGAAGCGGTACGCGACCGATCTCTCTCAGATAGATCCGGACCAGGTCGCTCGTCGGCGCCCGCTTGCCGAGGTCTCCCTCATCCGCTCGCACGACGTCCTCGGTCTCCTGCTGAGATTCGAGGACCTCTACCCCCTGCTCTGCGAGCATCCGGACGACGCGCTCCAGGGAGTCGTCCGGCAAGTCCGAGCGATCGAGCGCGGCAGCGACGTCTTCGACGGTCACACCGCCGCGCTCTCTACCGCGTGCGACGAGGTCCGCCACCTGATCAACCGATGGCGCCTCGCTTGGCAGCACCGAAGGGCCCACGGGGACAGTCTGCGCCAGATGCGGCCTAGATCACAGGACCCATTTCGCGGTAATACCGGCTACTGGGATCCAAGCCCTCGCTCCCGCATCACCCGTCTCTGCTGCTCAAGCGCGACAAGATCGCCGAAGAGCCGGTTGTACTGGTCGGGGTGCTCGACCGGATTCAGCCGCTGGAGTTTAGATTTCGCATCGGCGATCATGCGGGTGAGCTGGCGTTCCTGTATTCGGGCCAGCAGTTCCACGGCATAGCGGTCGTCCGATTCCTGTGCGGACCGTACCGGCTCGACTCCGAGCATGGTGATCAGGTCCTTGACCTGGTCGTTCGGCGCCCTCTCCAGCAGGAGCAGCGCCCACTGCGAGGCGTCGCCCGCCGCCGCCACGCCGCCCGCCTCGGCGATCACCGCCCGCACCGCGGCGTGCGGCGGCGCGATGAACGCACCCGCCGGGACCTCGTCGAACACCGGCCCGAGCAACGCCGGCCGCTGCACCGCCAGCTTCAGCAGCTCGCGCTCGCGCTGCACCTCCGGGTCGTTCGGGTCGTAGGCCGGCCGCTGCGAGGGCGCGCCGCTCCCGTTCCCGTTGCCGCCGTTCCCGCCGTTCCCGGCGTTGCCGTTGCCGTTCGGGGCGCCGGTGCGGCCGTTGCCGTTACCGCGGCCGTTCTGGGCGCGGGCGTGGCGCCGGTTCGCGAGCTCCCGGACGCGCCGCAGCACGAACTGCTCGTCCATCAGCCCGAGCCAGCGGTCGAGGCTCACCGCGTACATCTGCCGCAGCGAGCGGTCCTTGATGGCCGCGACGACGGGCGCCGCCGCGTCCAGCGCGGCGAGGCGCCCCTCCACCGTGTCGAGGTCGTGCCGCTCGATCGCGCTGCGCACCGCGAACTCGAACAGCGGCAGCCGCGCGGCGACCAGGTCGCGGACCGCCGCGTCGCCGTGCCGGATCCGCAGGTCGCACGGGTCGAGGCCGTCCGGCTGGACGGCGACGAAGGTCTGCGTGACGAACTTCTGCTCGTCGGCGAACGCGCGCAGCGCCGCCTTCTGCCCGGCCGAGTCGCCGTCGAAGGTGAAGATCACCTCGCCGCGGAACTCGTCCTGGTCCATCAGCAGCCGGCGCAGGATCTTGATGTGGTCGTCGCCGAACGCCGTCCCGCACGTGGCGATCGCCGTCTGCACCCCGGACAGGTGGCAGGCCATCACGTCGGTGTAGCCCTCGACCACCACGGCCTGCCGCCGCCGCGCGATCTCCTTCTTCGCCAGGTCGGCCCCGTACAGCACCGAGCTCTTGTGGAACAGCGGCGACTCGGGGGTGTTCAGGTACTTCGGGCCGTCGTCGTCCTCGTAGAGGCGGCGCGCGCCGAACCCGATCACGTCGCCGGACAGGTCGCGGATCGGCCACATCAGCCGGCCGCGGAAGCGGTCCATGGGGCCGCGGCGGCCCTCCTTGGCCAGCCCGCCGGCGACGATGTCGCGGTCGGTGAACCCGCGCCCGCGCAGGTGCCGGACGAGGCCCTCCCACTCGCGCGGCGCGAACCCGACGCCGAAGTGCGCGGCGTCGGCGGTCTCGAAGCCGCGCTCGGACAGGAAGGTGCGGCCGATCGCGCCCTCGGGCGAGGCCAGGTGCTCGGCGTAGAACTCGGCGGCCGCCTTGTGCGCCTCCAGCAGCCGGGCGCGCTGCCCGGTGTCCTGCCGGGGGCCGCGGCCGCCGCCGTCCTCGTACCGGAGCTGGATGCCGACCTGCGCCGCGAGCCGCTCGACCGACTCCGAGAACGACAGGTGCTCGATCTCCTGGACGAACTTGATGACGTCGCCGCCCGCCTCGCAGCCGAAGCAGAAGTACAGGCCGCGCGAGGGCGTCACGTTGAACGACGGCGACTTCTCGTCGTGGAAGGGGCACAGGCCCTTGAGGTTTCCGCCGCCCGCGCTGCGCAGCTGCAGGTACTCGCCGATGACGTCGGCGATGGACGACCGCTCGCGAACGAGCGCGATGTCCTCATTGCGAATACGGCCTGCCACAGCGAAGGAGTCTACGGCGCCCCACCGACATCCGGCGCATCACGTCGCAACCCGCATGACCGCGGGACCGGCCCCGGCCCCGCCGCCGGATCCGGGCCCCGCGCGCGCCCGCGCGCCCCCGGGACGGGCGCGTCCGACCTGGCCGGACCCGGCCTTGTTAACCGCCGGTAACTCTGGATGGGCTATGGACAAACGCATTGTGACGCGATGAGATGACGCACCGAGTTCTTGCCCACCCCCAGGCGGCCCCGATGACGGATGTTGTGCTAGACGGCGTCGAGAAGGTGTATCCCGGCGGGCTGACCGCCGTCCGGAAGGTCCGGCTGCGGATCAACGACGGCGAGCTGTTCGTCCTGCTCGGACCGTCCGGCTGCGGCAAGTCGACCATCCTGCGGATGATCGCGGGGCTGGAGGAGATCACCTCGGGCGACCTGTGGCTGAACGGGTCGGTGGCCAACGAGCTGACGCCGCGCGAGCGGAACGTGGCGATGGTGTTCCAGGAGGGCGCCCTCTACCCGCACCGCACCGTCAAGGGCAACATGATGTTCCCGCTGGAGGTGTCGGGCGACGACCGCGCGGAGGCCAGCGCGAAGGTCGTCGAGCTGGCGCGCGCGCTCGGCCTCAACACGATGATCGACCGGCTCCCGGCGACGCTGTCGGGCGGCCAGCGCCAGCGCGCCGCGATCGGCCGGGCGCTGATCCGCGAGCCGTCGCTGTTCCTGATGGACGAGCCGCTGTCCAGCCTGGACGCCGGGCTGCGCGCCGAGCTGCGGGTGGAGATCGCCGCGCTGGTGCGCTCCAGCCGCACCACCACCGTCTACGTCACGCACGACCAGATCGAGGCCATGACGATGGCCGACCGGATGGCCGTGCTGCGCGACGGCGTCCTGGAGGACGTCGGCACCCCCGAGCAGATCTACGAGGACCCGGCGACGGTGTTCGTCGCCGCGTTCCTCAGCTCCCCGCCGATGAACCTGCTGCAGGCGACGGTGTGGGCGGTCGAGGGCGAGGGGCTGCTGCTGGACCTCGGCCCACAGCGGCTGACGATCCCGTGGGACGACCCGCGCGCGTCCTCGCTGATCAGCCACCACGGGCAGATGGTGATCGCCGGGATCCGGCCCGACACCCTGGTCCCGATCGCGCCGGGCTCGCCCGCCCGGCCGGGGACGGTGCTGTCCGGGCAGGTCCACGGGCTGGAGTTCCACGGCCACGAGTGGCTCGCCTACGCGCAGGCGGGCATCCCCACGGTCGACGCGAACGAGTTCGGCCGGCCGCGCCCCGCGCCGGCGGTGGCGGCCGCGCAGCCGGGCCTGCGCGACCGGCTGCGCGGGATGCTCGGCCGGCCGTCGCACGAGCCCGGGCGGGCCGAGGAGCACTCCGGGCACCACCGGCGCTCCGACCTGATCTTCCGCGCCAACCCCGGGCAGCGTCCGAACCGCGGCGACCACGTCGCGCTGACCGTGAACCTCGACCGGATGCTGCTGTTCGGCGCGGACGGCCGCCGCGTCACGCCCGTCCAGCGCTGACGCCCGTCCGGCGCCGGTGAGCGCCGGCCCTCAGGTCTCCTTTCCGTACACGCCGGCGTCGCGTTCGAACGCCGAGAGCGTCGGGTCGTGGTCGAGCGGCCCGGTGTCGGACATCACGCTCATCCAGTGGTGGAAGTTGTCGCCGCGTTCCACCAGCAGCTCGTAGAGCCGTCGGGTGAGGCGGCGCCGGACGTCCGCCAGCTCGGGGTGGTCGATCCGGTTGAGCAGCTCGTGCGGGTCGGCGCCCAGGTCGTACAGCTCGTCGCGGGACTCGGGGTTGACCACGAGCTTGTACCGGCCGTCGTGGATCATCCGCTGCGGGTACGGGAAGTGGTGGCCGTGGAACTCGGCGACGGTCTCCCGCCGCCACGGGACGTCGCGCCCTTCGACCAGCGGAAGGACGCTGCGCCCGTCGACCGCCGGGGCGGTGTCCTGCCCGGCGAGGTCGAGGATGGTGGCGGTCAGGTCCATCAGGCCGACGAACTCGCCGCGGACGCGTCCCTCCGGCGCGCCCGGCACCCGGATGATGCCGGGCGTGCGGTAGATGTCCTCGTACATGGCCGGGCCCTTGTCGTGCAGCCGGTGCGCCCCGGTGAACTCGCCGTGGTCGGCGGTGAAGAGGACGGCGGTCGAGTCGTCGAGGCCGAGGTCGGCGAGCGCGGTCAGGATCCGGCCGATCTCGTGGTCGATCATCGCGACGTAGCCCCGGTAGACGGCGATCAGCTCGCGGGACACCTCTTCCGGCAGCGTGTCGTAGGTCCACAGCTCGCTGTACCTGCGCTGCACGCTGGGCTTGCCCTCGAACGTCTCGGCCACCGAGGCCGGCAGTTCGACGGCCGCCGGGTCGTAGCGGTCGTAGTACTCGTCCGGCAGCAGGTACGGCAGGTGGGGGCCGAAGAAGTGGGTCGCGAGGAAGAAGGGGCGGCGGCCCGTCCGGTAGTCGTCGGCGTACCGCTCCAGGTGCTCGATCGCGCGGGTGGCGAGGTAGTGCTCGAACGTCGCCTCCAGCGGCTGGCTCAGCCGCGCGGCCAGCAGGTTCCCCGGCCGGCGGTTCGGCAGCGTCCCCCGGATCGGGTTCGTGATCGCGAACGGGGGCAGCCCGCGTTCCTCCAGGTAGGCGAGGTAGTCGGGGTGGTCCACCGGGTTGTGCCAGCCGGGCAGGTGCGGGCCGTCGAAGCCGTAGTCGCCGGCGCTGCGCTCAGCGCCGACATGCCATTTGCCGATGAGGCCGAGGTTGTATCCGGCCTTGGCGAGCGGCCCGGCGAAGGTGAACTGGCCGTCGGCCAGCTCGTCCAGGTAGCCGACGTTGCGCTCCCGGTTGGCGAGCAGCTTGTGCCGGAACGGCGCGTACCCGGTGAGCAGGCTGGCCCGGGCGGGCGCGCAGATCGCGGTCGGCGTGTAGGACCGGTCGAAGCGCGTTCCCGCCGCCGCCAGGCCGTCCAGGTGCGGGGTGCGCACCGAGCCGTCGGCCGCGTAGCAGCCGAGCGTGTCCACCCGGTGCTGGTCGGTCATCAGGAACAGGATGTTCCGGGGCGCTCCCCCTCCGCTCACTTCCCGGCCGCCTTCGCGTAGAGGTCGCCCGCGTAGTAGGTGTCGGCCTTCGGCGCGGTCTTCAACTTGCCGGACTCCACGAACAGCGCCGACAGCCCGTCCAGCCACTTGGCGACCGTCCCGTCCTGCGTCTTGGCGACGAGGTCGGCGGTGGTGGGGTACTCGCCGTTGGCGGCGTCGGCCTTGACCTTGTCGACCGGCAGCTTCATGAACGCGGCGGTCAGCTTGACGGTCTCGTCCAGGTGCGCGGCGCGGTAGTCGGCGGCCTCCTGCAGCACCCGGTCCAGCTTCGTGACCAGCTCCGGCTTGCGGGACGGCAGGTCGGGGCCGCTGACGAACGCGTTCGGGAAGCTCATCGCCGGATAGAAGTCGCGGTCGCCGGCGAGGTCGACCAGGTCCGGCTTGCGCTGCTTGATCGTGTCGATCAGCGGGTACCAGATGCCGGCCGCGTCGATCTGGCCGGAGACGAACGCGGACACGATCGTCGTCGGGTCCATCGCGACCTTCTTGACGTCCTTGACGGTCAGCCCGGCCCGCTTCAGCGCGAGCGAGAGGATCATGTCGCCGGACGTGCCCTCCGGAACGCCGACCTTCTTGCCCTTCAGGTCGGCGACCGTCCGGATCCCGCGCCCCGGCTGGGCGATCACGTGGTCGGCGAACCCGAGCCCGTTGATCCCGATGATCTTCGCCTTGCCGGACGCGGGCAGCCAGAACGCCCCGGGCCCGATGTAGCCGGCGTCCAGGTCCCCGGCGCCCAGCGCCTGGATCTGCAGCGGGCCGTTGGTGAACACCTTGGTCTCGGGCTTGAGGCCCTGCTTCTTCCACAGCCCCTGCTTCGCGGCGATCGCGAGCAGGCTGGAGCCGTTGAAGTCGGCGATGTAGCCGAACCGGACCTTCTCCCCCGACCCGCCGGAGCCGGCCTTCGCGTCACCGCCGCATCCGGCCGACGACAGTGCCAGCACGGCCGCGGCGAGTCCCGCCAGCGCGGTGCGCATCCTCACGTGGTGTTCCCTTCCTGGTGGTAGACCGCATGCCAGATGCGGTTGCGGATCTCCGCGAACTCCGGGGACAGCCGCACCTCCTCTGTGCGGGGCCGCGGCAGGCCGACGTCCACGACCTCCTGGACGCGGCCGGGCGACGCCATGACGACGACCCGGCCGCCGAGGTAGACGGCCTCGTCCACGTCGTGGGTGATGAACAGGACCGTGCGGCGCTCCCGGCTCCAGATGTCGAGCAGCCGGTCCTGCATGCGGACGCGGGTCAGCGCGTCCAGGGCGCCGAACGGCTCGTCCATCAGCAGGATCCGCGGCTCGGCGGCGTAGGCGCGGGCGAGCGCGCACCGCTGCCGCATGCCGCCCGACAGCGTCCGGGGGTGGGCGTCGGCGAAGTCGCCGAGCCCGACCAGGTCGATGAAGTGCTCGGCCCGCGCCCGGCGCTCGCGCCGCGGCACCCGGGCGACCTTCAGCCCGAACTCGACGTTCCCGCGCACGGTCAGCCAGGGGAACAGCGCGTACTGCTGGAAGATCACGCCGCGTTCCGGGCCCGGTCCGGTGACGGGGAGGCCGTCCACCAGGACCTCGCCGGAGGTCGGCGGGACGAGCCCGGCGGCGACGCCGAGCAGCGTGCTCTTGCCGCATCCGGACGGCCCGACGACGGTGACGAACTCCTCGTCGGCGATGCCGAGGGCGACCCGGTCGAGCGCGGTGACGGCTGCCCCGCCGCCGGCGGCCGGGTAGACCTTCCCCACGTCGCGGAACTCGATCTTGGCGGCGTCCGCCGCGGCGTCGGTCGGGGCGTCGGTCGGGGCGTCGGTCGGGGCGTCCTTGTGCGCGCCGCTCGGGCGCGTCCCGCTCACCGGCGCTCCTGCCAGCCGCCGAGCCGCCGCTCGGCGAGCAGCAGCAGCCGGTCCATGATCAGGCCCAGCACGCCGATCGTGATCAGCCCGACGAAGATCGTGGGGAGGTCGTAGTACACCTGGGCCTGCTGCATCCGGAAGCCGAGCCCCTGCTGCGCGGCGATCAGCTCGGCCGCCACCAGCGTGGCCCACGCCGAGCCGAGGCCGATGCGCATCCCGACGACGATGAACGGCGTCGAGGCGGGGACGACGACGCGGGCGAAGATGACCCGGTCCTTCGCGCCCAGCACCCGTGCCGCGTTGACCAGCGTGGGGTCCACCCCGATCACGCCCTGAAAAGTAGAGATCACGCACGACAGGAAGGCGCCCAGCGCGATCACCAGGATCTTCGGCGTCTCGCCGATGCCGAGCACCACGATGGCGAGCGGGATGATCGCCAGCGGCGGGATCGTCCGGAAGAACTGCACCCACGGCTCCAGCAGCCCGCGCGCGACGCCGTACCACCCCATCAGGAAGCCCGCCGGGACCGCCAGGGCCGTCCCCAGCGCGAACCCGAGGAACACCCGCCGCAGGCTGGCCAGCGCGTCGTCCTCGAGTGTCCCGTCGCCGAGCAGTTCGGCCGCGCGGTGCGCGACCTTGACCGGACCGGGCAGCCCCTGGACGCCGAGGCCCGCCAGCAGCGCCCAGAGCCCGATGCCGAGCAGCAGCGCGAGGAGATTGAGGGCGAGGCCGCGCACCCGGGGCGGCACACCGCGGCGCCTTACCTCGCGCACCGGCGGCGGCGCCGGCGCTGTCACGGTGCCCATCGGCCCACCTCCGCGGCCGAGAACTCCAGGGTCCGCAGGTCGTGGGCGCCGTCCGCACGGGTCATCTCGTAGTAGAGCCGCACCCGGCCGTCGCCCTGCGGGACCGCGTCCACGTACCGCACCGACCCCGTGCCGGACGCCGACACGACCGCCGGCCCGTCCGGCGTCAGCCGCTTCCAGTCCAGCAGGTCGGGCGACCAGGCGAGCCCGGTCCGCTCCTCGTAGTTGCGGGTGTGGTCCGCCTCGCCGTCGTAGAACCCGAGGTAGCCGCCGCCGGTCTCCACGACGCTGTTGAGGCGGGCGGCCCAGCGGTCCCAGCCCGTTCCCGGCGCGAAGACGATCCCGCGCCACCGCCACGTCGTCCCGTCGTCGGTGCTCTCGGCCAGCGCCGACACCGAGTCCGACAGGCCCGTGTTGTGGATGTCGGCGGTGGCGTGCGCGCGCTCGCGGTCCGCGTCCGAGAGCGCGGCCCGCGCGGCGCTGACCAGCATCACCAGGCGCCCGTCCGACGTGCGCACCACCCGCGGGTCCTTGACGCCCTCCGTGCCGGTCGTCCCGGCGGTGAGCACCGGACGCCGCGCCGCCACGTCGAACCCGTCCGGCGTCCCGGCCTCGGCCACGTCGATCCGCCACCGGCCGTCCGCCGGGTCCACGTAGCTGAGGTACAGCTGGTACCCGCCGTCGAGCCGCCGGTACAGGCTGAAGCGCTCCATCGAGGGCGTGCCCAGCTCGCGCTTCTCCACGGCCCAGACGTCCTCGAACGCCAGCCCGTCGTCGCTCACCGCGATCGCGCAGCGCCAGCCGCGCTCGGTCCCGGCCTCGCCGCGCGGACGCCGGCGCCGGTACGTCAGCAGGTGGCGGCCCTCGTCCCGCAGGACGCCGGGACAGCCCACCCAGTAGCCGGGCTCGGCCCGCTCGGGCTCGAACACCGTGACGCCCGCCTCCGGGTCGAAACTCACACGGGGGGTCATACGGGGGTCCCTCCTGCCATCAGAAACGGATAGCCCGCCAGAAGCGGGGAGTCATGGGCCACCAGCGCGATCGCGCCGAGCGCGCCCGCCTCGGGGCCGAGCCGCGCCGGGCTCAGGCGCAGGTCCGCGCGGACCATCGGCAGCGCGTGGCGCCGCAGCGTCTCCTCCGCCGGGCCGAGGACCGCCCCGGCCGCGGCCGCCAGCTCGCCGCCCACCACGACCCGCTCGGGGGCCACGGTGTTGCAGACCCCGGCGAGGACGAACCCGAGCGCCCGCCCGGCCCGCTCGAACGCCGCCCGCGCCGCGGCGTCCCCCGACTCCAGCGCGGCGAGCGCGCCGGGCAGGTCGTCGCGGCCGCAGGCGTCCAGGACGGCGGGGACCGACGCGTACGTCTCCAGGCAGCCGCGCCCGCCGCAGCCGCAGGGCGGCCCGGCCGCGTCCACCGGCACGTGCCCGATCTCCCCGGCCGTGCCGTCGGCGCCGCGCAGCAGCCGGCCGTCCGCGACGATCCCGCCGCCGACGCCGTCCGAGAGCCGCACGTAGACCACGTCGGACGAGCCGGCGCCGGCGCCCCGCGCGGCCTCCGCCAGGGCCGCGAGCCGGGTGTTGTTGTCGGCGACGACCGGCACGCCGAAATGCCCGCCGACCGCCTCCGCGACCTGCCTCGCCGCACCGCCCGGGCGCCCGTCGCGGTCGCGGGGCACCGGCCCGGCCACCCCGACGCCGACACCCGTCAGCGGCCCGAGGTCGACCTGGAACGACTCCGCCAGGGCGCACGCGGCGCGGACCCGCCGCGCCCACGAGGTGGACCGCGCGTAGGAGCGGGTCCCGGTGGCGGCCACCCGCTGCGCGGCGTCGGCAACGGCGACGTGCACGCGGCGGTGCCCGAAGTCCATCCCGAGCGTCCGGCCCGCCGCGGGGTTCAGCGTGATCAGCTCGGCCGGACGTCCCGGCGACCGCCGTCCGGTCGCCGCCGCCGTGGTGGTGACGACGGCGCCGCGCTCCTGGAGCGCGCCGACGATGTCCGACAGCGTCGACCGGGACAGCCCGGACAGCCGGGCGATCTCGGCCCGGCTCATCGGGCCCCGGGCGCGCAGCAGCGCCAGGATCCGCTCCTCGTGCCCCCGGCGGACGAGTTCGAGGACACCGGGCTCCGCGCCGGACGCCATGCCGCGCCCCCGTTCTGTCGAGACTCCGGATGAAATATCCGCTGGTGGGAGAGGACACTAACAACAGCGATGCCGATTATCCATACGGATTTAGTAGGTAATGGGGTGAACCCGGTCACAGGGCTCGGACCGGCACCCGGACCCGCCCCTAGCCGACGATGCGCCGCAGCCGGCCCAGGCCCTCGCCGATCTCCGGCAGCGTGACCGCGCCATAGCCGAACACCAGGCCGGGCACCGCCGGCCCGTCCACGGCGAACTCCGACAGCGCGAACAGGCCGACACCCTCCCCCAGCGCCTCGCGGACGATGCCTGCATCGTCCGTCCCGGCCGGCAGGGTCGCGCACAGATGCAGGCCCGCCGCCGACGGGATCGGCTCCAGCCGCCCGCCGAACCAGGTGCCGAGTAGCCCGGCGACCCGCTCGTGCCGGGCCTGGTACTCGCGCCGCGACCTCCGGATGTGCCGTGCCAGCAGCCCCTCGTCGATGAACCGGGCGAGCGCCGCCTGCACCGGCAGCTCCGCGTGCCAGGACGAGACGTACCGCGCCATCCGGAACGCCCGGTGCAGCGACGGCGGCGCGACGAGGAACCCGATCCGCAGCACCGGCCGCATGATCTTGGAGAAGGTGCCCGTGTAGAGGACGCGGCCCCCGTCGTCGAGGCTCTGCAGCGGCTCGATCGGCCGCCCCCCGTACCGGTACTCGGTGTCGTAGTCGTCCTCGACGATCACCACGTCCCGGCGCCGCGCCCACTCCAGCAGGGCGTGCCGGCGCGGCAGCGACATCGGCATCCCCAGCGGGAACTGGTGCGACGGCGTCACGTAGACGGCGCGCGCCTCGTCCGGGAGCGCGTCCACGCGCAGGCCCTCGGCGTCCACCGGCACGCCCCGCACCCGCATCCCCGCCGCGTGCAGCAGCATCCGCACCGGCGGGTATCCGGGGTCCTCGACGGCCACCACGTCGCCCGGCTCCAGCAGCACCCGGACGACCAGGTCCAGCGCCTGCTGGACGCCCGACGTCACCACCACGTCCGCCGCCGCCGCCCGCACCGACCGCGACACGCCGATGTGCCGGGCGATCGCCTCTCGCAGCTCGCCGAGGCCCGCCGGATCACCGGCCGCCGCCGGGTCGTCGAGCGCGGACGGGCGCAGCCGCCCCGCCATGATCCGCCGCCACGGCTCGTACGGGAACAGCCGCACGTCCGGCAGCCCGGCCCGGAAGTCCCAGGTGATCCCGGGCATCCTGCCCGGCCACACGCCGACCTCATCCCACACCTTCCGCGGCCGCAGCGGCGACGCCACCGGACGCTCCCGCTCCGCGAACCCGGCATCCCGGACGAACGTCCCGGCGCCCACTCGGCTCTCCAGGAACCCCTCCGCCACGAGCCGGTCGTAGGCGACCGCCACCGTGTTCCGCGAGATCGCCAGCCGCCGCGCCAGCTCCCGCGTCGGCGGCGCCGCCTCCCCCGCGCGCAGCCGCCCGTCCAGGATCGCGGCCCGCAACTGCCGGTAGATCTGGCCGGCGAGGTCCTTGCGCCCGATCAGGCTCACATGCAGGTCCACCCGCCCGACCCTAGACCGGCTCAGTCATTTTCCGCGATTTTGGCCCTGTACCTGGGCCACTCGACGTTCCTACGGTGGACGCATGGACGTTCTCACCGAACTGCTCACCACCGACTTCCGCCCGCTGGACCGCAAGGCCGCCGACCTGTACCTCTCGGCCGTCGCCCAGGTGAAACCGGACGCGCTCGCCCAGCCCACGCCGTGCCCCGACTGGACCCTGCACGGCCTGCTCCGCCACCAGGTCAGCCAGGACCAGGGCTTCGCGGCCGCCGCGCGCGGCGACGGCGCCCGCCTGTCCGCCTGGCACGGCGGCGACCTCGGCGACGACCCCTACGCCGCCGCCAAGGCGTCCCTCGACCTCGTCACCGAGGCGTTCGCCGCGGTGCCCCTCGACGCCGGGCTCGTCCTCCCCGAGATCCGCGACGGCGGCCCGTTCCCCGCCGCACTGGCGATCAGCTTCCACTTCGTCGACCTGGTCGTGCACGCCTGGGACGTCGCCGCCGCGATCGGCGCCCCCTGGGAGCCCGGCGACGACCTGCTGACCGCGTCCCTCAAGGTCGCGTCGATCGTCCCCACCGACGACCGCGAACCCGGAACGGCCTTCGCGCCCGTCGTCCCGTCCGACGACGCGGCACCGAAGAACCGCCTCCTGACCCTCCTCGGCCGCTCCCCCTCATGGAGCCGCTGAAAAGCTGGCGGCCCGGTCCCGCCGCCGGCCGCGGACCGGTCCTGGTGAGCGTCACCGACTTCACCAGCGCCCGCCCGTCCGGCCTCCCCGATGTCTACCGGGCCGGCCTGACCCTGCGCCGCGCCTGGCCCGGCCTCCAAGGCGCCGTCGGCCTCTGGCTGTGGACGAAACCGCTCCAACTGCGCAGCGGCTCCGTCTCGATCTGGGAGACCCCGGAAGACCTGCACCGTTTCGTCGCCTGGCCCCCGCACGTCGCCATCATGCGCCGCTTCCGGAACCGCGGCGCCATCCGCGCCCACACCTGGACGGCGGACGCCTTCGACCCCGCCGAGACCTGGGCGCGCGCGGCGCACCTGCTGGCTCAGGCCGGGGTGCCCTCGCAGAGCGTCCCCTGATAGAACTTGATCTTGAACTTGACCTGCTCCTGCTGCTCGCGCAGCCGGGCGATCTGCTCCTCCACGCGGCGATCGTGCTCCTGCAGCAGTCCCAGCCGTTCCTGCACGGTCTCGGCGCCGCCCCGCGCCAACTCGGAGTACCGCAGCATCTCCGCGATCGGCATCCCCGTCTCGCGCAGGCAGCGCAGCATCCCGAGCCACTGCAGGTCGTCCTCGCTGAACACACGCCGCCCCGACGCGTTCCGCGCGATCTCCGAAAGCAGCCCGATCTTCTCGTAGTAACGCAACGTGTCAATGCTGAAGCCGCTCTTCTCGGCGGTCTCAGCCGGAGAGTAAGAACTCACGTCTCCAGGATCCCACCTGGAGCGCACTCCAGGTCAACCGCCGCCCCCTTGGCGGACCTTGAGCCGCGGAGGCGGTAAGTGGCGTACGCGGTGCGGCAGGGGCGGTGCGCCGCCGAGCAGGACTACGTGCAGGCGCTCTTGTGAGGTGTGCGAGCAGGGGTAGAAGGCGGCGGGCGGATAGAAGAGGCGAGGGGCCGAGGCAAGGGGGAGCCGAGGCAAGGGGCATTCGGCGAAGGGCGGGGGTGTTCGGGTGGTGGGTGGGCGGGTGTTGGTGGAGGGGTCGGCCGTGCGGTGGGGTGGCGCTGCGTACGGGGCCGCCCCTCCAAAGTCAAGGGCGCCTTCGGCGTCGCTTCGCGATGGACTTCGTCCACCCTTGACTTTGGAGCCTCTGCGGCCCCTGAGGC
>NZ_JBGNUT010000014.1:0-240316 GCF_041951385.1 Actinomadura sp. NTSP31
AAGCAGTTCCGGGCGGTCGCAACCCGCTACGACAAGAGAGCCTTCGTCTACGACGGCACCATCGACGTCGCCTCCATCAAGATCTGGCTCCGCGACCTCACCCAAGATCCGTCGGACACGACCTAGATCAGTCGTCGTCATCGTCGTCGTCGCCCGGGACGAGCAGGTGCAGGATCCAGCCGACGATGCCGACGACGATCGCGCCCCAGAAGGCGGGCCAGAAGCCGCCGACGTGGAAGGGCAGGTCGAGGCGGTCGGCGACGGCGCTGGTCAGCCAGAGCAGCAGGCCGTTCACCACGAGCCCGATCAGGCCGAGGGTGAGGATGTAGAAGGCGCAGCCGAGCGTCTTCACGATCGGCTTGATGACGGCGTTGACCAGGCCGAAGATGACCGCCACGCAGAGCAGCGTGAGCGCCCGGTGGGCGGTGTCCCGGCCGGTGAGCGTGATGCCGTCGATCAGCGCGGTGGCGGCCCAGAGGGCGACCGCGGTGATGACGACCTTGAGAAGGATGCGCACACCACGATGATGGTGGGGGAGATCGCGAAAACCATCCCTCTGCGCGGCGATTCGCCGGGCATCTCGCTCATCATCCGGAACGACCGGGCGGCCTCCGGCGGGACGACCGGCCCGCCGTCAGTCGTTGCGGTCGAAGAACGGGGAGCGGGCGGAGACCTGCGACCGCGGCCCGACGCGGCTCGCCGGCGCGGCCGGTGCCGGCGCGGCGGGCCCGGCCGGCGCGGCGGCCGGCTGGCGGGGAAGCGGGGGCGCCGCCGGCGCGGGCGCGGGCGCGGACGCGGGCCGTCCCGCCGCGGGGCCGTTCTGCCGGGCGCGGGCGAGTTCCTGCTGGAGCCGGCGCTTCTCCATCTCCAGCGTGGTGAGCGACTCCTCGTGCTCCTCGCGCAGGTAGCGCAGGTCGCGGCGGGCGCGCAGGATCCGTCCGGCGCCCTTGAAGGTGAGCATCATGCCGACGACGAGCACGACGGCGACGGCCGCGCCGGCGAGGAAGACCTGCCATTCGTTGTGGATGCCGGGGACGGCCTGGCCGAAGGCGGTGAGGTGCGAGGGGTCGGTGTTGTCGAGCACGACGCCGGCGGCGACGATGGCGGCCGCGGCGAGCAGGAGCAGTCCGATGAACGCCATGTGCAGATCTCCTCTGCGGTGACTCCGGAGGGGGGCGGAGGCCCACCACCATGCCAGACCGGAAGCCGATCATGTCGAGTTCGCCGGATAAATCCAGGTCAGTGGCCGTTAGTCCGTTTGACGGCGCCGGGTTGCCCGCCGAGCGCGCTGGGTAATGATCGTTGCCGTAGGCGGCGCCGAATCCCGGGAGGGACCATGCCTCTGGAGGCCATCGTTTTCGACCTGGACGGCGTGCTCATCGACTCCGAACCGGTGTGGGAGGAGGTGCGGCGCGGCTACGTCGCGTCCCGCGGCGGCCGCTGGCTGCCCGACACCCAGCAGCGGCTCATGGGCATGAGCACCGTGGAATGGGCCTCCTACATCGCGACCGACCTCGTCGACGGGGTGACGGCCGAGGAGGTCGCCTATACGGTGATCGATCAGATGTCCGAGCGGTACCAGGACGGGCCGCCACTGCTGCCGGGCGCCGTGGACGCCGTCCGCCGGCTCGCCGCCCACCGCCCGCTCGGCCTGGCCAGCTCGTCCCCGCGCGCCCTCATCGACCTGGTGCTCGGCCGGCTCGGGGTGGAGGGGCTGTTCCGCGCGACCGTGTCCACCGAGGAGGTCGACGCCGGCAAGCCCGCGCCCGACGGCTACCTCACCGTGGCCGCGCAGCTGGAGGTGCGCGCGGAGGACTGCGTCGCGATCGAGGACTCCAGCAACGGCCTGCGGTCCGCGCACGCGGCCGGGATGACGGTGATCGCGATCCCGCGCGAGGCGCACCCGCCGTCGGACGACGCGCTGGCGCTCGCCGCGCACGTCGCGAAGGACCTGGACGAGCTGACCCCCGAACTGATCGGCGACCTCTGATCCGTCCCGGGGACGGCTGTCGGTGACCGCTCGTAGTATGGGCCGATGGCCTCCCCCGACTTCCTCGACGCCCCGGAGACGCTCGGCACGCTGCGGCGCGTGTTCGGCTACGACGCGTTCCGGGACGGGCAGGGGGAGATCATCGAGCACGTGGTCGCCGGCGGGGACGCCCTCGTCCTGATGCCGACCGGCGGCGGGAAGTCGCTGTGCTACCAGATCCCGGCGCTGGTCCGGAAGGGCACCGGCGTCGTGATCTCGCCGCTGATCGCCCTGATGCAGGACCAGGTGGACGCGCTGCGGGCGCTCGGCGTCCGGGCGGGCTTCCTCAACTCCACGCAGGACCTCGACGAGCGCCGCGTCGTCGAGGCCCAGTTCCTCGCGGGCGAGCTCGACCTGCTCTACCTCGCGCCGGAGCGGCTGCGCGTCCCGGCGGCCGTCGAACTGCTCGACCGGGGCGACGTCGCGCTGTTCGCGATCGACGAGGCGCACTGCGTGTCGCAGTGGGGGCACGACTTCCGGCCCGACTACCTCATGCTGTCCGGGCTGCACGAGCGCTGGCCGGACGTGCCGCGCATCGCCCTCACCGCGACCGCGACGCAGGCCACCCGCGCCGAGATCGCGGCCCGGCTCCAGCTGGAGGACGCCCGGCACTTCGTCGCGAGCTTCGACCGCCCGAACATCCAGTACCGGATCGAGCCGAAGACCGACGCCAAGCGCCAGCTGCTCCGGCTCCTGCAGACCGAGCACCAGGGCGACGCGGGCATCGTCTACTGCCTGTCGCGCAACTCGGTGGAGAAGAACGCGGCGTTCCTCACCGAGAACGGCATCGAGGCGCTGCCCTACCACGCGGGCCTCGACGCGCGGACGCGCGCCGAGAACCAGGCGCGCTTCCTCCGCGAGGAGGGCCTCGTCATGGTCGCGACCATCGCGTTCGGCATGGGCATCGACAAGCCGGACGTCCGCTTCGTCGCGCACCTCGACCTGCCCAAGTCCGTCGAGGGCTACTACCAGGAGACGGGCCGCGCCGGGCGCGACGGCCTGCCGTCCACCGCCTGGCTCGCCTACGGGCTGAACGACGTCGTCAACCTCCGCAAGATGATCGACGGCGGCGAGGGCGACGCCGCGTTCCGCCGCCGCCAGGCCCTGCACCTGGACGCGATGCTCGCGCTCTGCGAGACCGTCGAGTGCCGCCGCGTCCAGCTGCTGAACTACTTCGGGCAGTCCGGCGAGCCGTGCGGCAACTGCGACACGTGCCTGTCCCCCCCGGAGACGTGGGACGCGACGGTCCCGGCGCAGAAGGTGCTGTCGGTGATCGTCCGGCTGGAGCGGGAGCGGCGGCAGAAGTTCGGCGCCGGGCACATCGTCGACATCCTGCTCGGCAAGAAGAACGCCAAGGTCATCCAGTTCGACCACGACGGGCTGAAGTCGTTCGGCATCGGCACGGAGCTGCGCGAGACCGAGTGGCGCGGGGTCGTCCGGCAGCTGCTGGCGCAGGGCCTGGTCGCGGTGGAGAGCAACCACGGGACGCTCGTGCTGACCGACGAGAGCGCCGAGGTCCTGCGCGGGCAGCGCAAGGTGCTCATGCGCCGCGAACCCGAACGGGCCGCGACGAAGGCGGCGAAGGCCGCCAAGGACCGCAAGGCGCCCGTCGAGCTGCCGGCCGGGGCCGCGCCGGTCTTCGAGCGGCTGCGCGCCTGGCGCGCCGCCACCGCCAAGGAGCAGGGCGTCCCCGCCTACGTGATCTTCCATGACGCGACGCTCCGCGAGATCGCGACGGCCCTGCCGGCGTCCCTCGCCGAGCTGGGCCGGGTGACCGGCGTCGGCGAGAACAAGCTGGCCAAGTACGGCGAGCAGGTCCTGGCGACCCTCGCGGAGACCGCCTGACCGGTCCGGAACCTCGCGGCGGACTCTCAGGGTCCTCCCAGGATTCCGGGTGGACTCCTACCAGCCGCTCCCGGTTCGATGGCCGTCATGCGAACGAACAGGAAGACCATCGCCGCCGGAGCCGGCGCGGCCGGGCTGCTCGGCCTCGGCCTGTACCTGGCCGTCCCCGCCGCCGCGAACCCCTCCCCGTCCCCCTCCCCCTCCTCCACCACGACCGCGGCGCCGAAGGCGCACCCCGGCCACGGCAAGCGCCTGGCCGCGCTCCGCCGGGCCCGCGGCGTGCACGGCGAGGCGACCGTCCGCCGCAAGGACGGCTTCCACCTCGCCGACTGGCAGCGCGGCACGATCACCGGCATCTCCGGGACGACCCTCACCGTCCGCAGCGCCGACGGCGCCTCGTGGACCTGGACGACGAACTCCGGCACCCGCGTCCGCAAGGACGGGGCCAAGTCGGCGCTGTCCGCGCTGGCCAACGGCGCCCAGGTCTTCGTCCTCGGCGAGCGCTCCGGCGACACGCGCACCGCCAAGCTCGTCCGCGAACCGAAGAAGCGCTGACCCGGCGGCGGGCCGGCGGCTCCGGTGGCGGTGCCGGGTAGTTTCGGAGCAGGACGGTGGCCGGGCCGAAACCCGGCCGGAGGCTGGTAACGGGAGCGGATGAGCGAGAACCGGCGGGTGCTCGTCGTGGACGACGAGGCCAACATCCGCGACCTCATCGAGGTCGCGCTGCGCTTCCACGGCTTCGCCACGGTGACGGCGGCGTCCGGTGGGCAGGCGCTGCGCGCCGCCGCCGACGAGCGGCCCGACCTGGTCCTGCTCGACGTCATGCTGCCCGACCTCGACGGGTTCGAGGTGTGCCGGCGGCTGCGGGCGGGCGGCGACCAGGTCCCGGTGATCTTCCTGACCGCGCGGGACACCCCGTCCGACACCGTCACCGGGCTCACGCTCGGCGGCGACGACTACGTCACCAAGCCGTTCTCGATCGAGGCGCTGATCGCCCGGGTCCGGGCGGTGCTGCGCCGGACCGCGCCGCCCACCGGGTCCGTGCTGCGGGTCGCCGACCTGGAGCTGGACGAGGGCCAGTGGACGGTCCGGCGCGGTGGCGTCGAGGTGGAGCTGTCGCCGACGGAGTTCCGGCTGCTGGCGCACCTGATGCGCAACGCCGGCATGGTGCTGTCGCGCACCCAGCTGCTGGAGAGCGTGTGGGGCTGGGACCACGGCAACCCGCAGGTCGTCGAGACCTACATCAGCTACCTGCGGCGCAAGCTCGACCCGCTCGGCACGCCGCTCATCCACACCCAGCGCGGGGTGGGGTACGCGCTGCGACCATGACGCTCAACGCCCGGCTGCTCGCCGGCCTGCTCGCCGTCACCCTCGCCGGGCTGGCGGTCATGGGGCTGGTCAGCGCGCTCGTCCTGCACGGCTACCTGATGCACCGGGTGGACGGGCAGCTCCAGGCGACCCGCGACCGGGCGGTCGCCCGGCTCGTCCGGCCCGGCCTGCCGGAGCAGGGCGTGGCGCCGGCCCGGTTCGTCGTGCTGGCCGTCGGCCGGGCCGGGCGGGTGCGGGTCCTCAGCGGGGACGCGCCGCCGCCGGACCGGGCCGTCGCCGAGGTCCGCCGGCTCGGCCCGGACGACCTCGCCGCCCGCGCGCGCTCGCTCGAACCGTTCTCCATGCCCGGGCTGCGGGCCGTGGCGCGTCCCTGGGGCAGCGGCACCGTCGTCGTCGCGTCCCCGCTGGACGAGATCCACTCCGCGGTCCGCAACCTGGTGCTCACCGAGGTCGCCACCGCCGCCCTGCTGCTCGCGCTGCTGACCCTGCTCGGCCGGTGGCTGATCCACCGCGGGCTGCGGCCGCTGGACCGGATGGCCGCCACCGCGCAGGCGATCACCGCGGGCGGCGACCTGCGCGCCCGCATGCCCGGCCCCGGCCACCGCACCGAGACCGCCCGGCTCGCCACCGCCGTCAACGTGATGCTGGACCGCATCGAGCAGGCGTTCTGGGCGCGCAGCCGCTCGGAGGCCCGCGTCCGCGCGTTCGCCGCCGACGCCTCGCACGAGCTGCGCACCCCGCTGACGACCATCCAGGGCTACGCCGAGCTGTACCGGCACGGCGCCCTCGGCCCGGACGAGCTGCCCGACGCGATGCGCCGCATCGAGGACGAGGCCGGCCGGATGAACCGGCTGGTCACCGACCTCCTCGAACTCGCCCGGCTGGACCGCGAGGCCTCCCTGCAGCCGGCCCCGACCGACCTCGTCGCGCTGGCCGGGGACGCGATGGCGGACGCGGCCGCCGCCGCGCCCGAGCACCCCGTCCGGCTGGACGCGCCCGGCACGCTCGTCGCGGACGTCGACGAGGCGCGCATCCGGCAGGTCTTCGCGAACCTGCTGGCCAACGTCGCCGCCCACACCCCGCCGGGGACGCCCGCGACCATCCGGCTCGCCCCCGGCGTCATCGAGGTCGCCGACGAGGGCCCGGGCATGGCGCCCGAGGACGCGGCCCGCGCGTTCGAACGCTTCCACCGCGCCGAGCACGGCAGCACCGGCACCGGCCTGGGCCTGCCGATCGTCGCCGCGATAGCCGCGGCCCACGGCGGGCGCGCCGAGCTGCGCTCCCGGCCGTCCGCCGGCACGACCGTCCGCATCACCCTCCCGGAACCGCCCCCGCCCGTGACGTGACCGCCCGGCCGCCGGCAGGTGACCGGCGCGTCCCAGGATGTTCCGCGTTGTTCAGCGCATCGCCTCACGAACGCCGCATCGGGCGCCGGACGTCCGTCATCTTCTGGCGATTCTTTGGTGAAGTGACGTGAAACAGGACAGTGACCTGAGACACATGCGGAGTTATGATCGCTCCGAGGCCAGCGACACTGCGGGTCTCCGCAGTTACTGGGCGCATCTGACGCGCGTCCAACCTCGCGCCAGATGCACGGCATGACGGTGAGGTCGGACCAGCATGCGGCAAGGCGAGTCCCTGTCCCGCCGGTGCGGCCTTTCCGAACGTCTGTTCCCGCGTTCCCTCGTCCATCCCCGCCTGCTCCCGAGCAAGCCGCGACGTGGGGACTCCAGCGAGGAGGCATCATGACCTACGTCGAGCAAGAGTCCACTCCTCAAACCCCGCCCGCGGTCGCCGACCCGGCCCCGCTCGGGCTCGCCGCGTTCGCCCTCACCACCTTCCTGCTCTCCGCCAAGAACGCCGGATGGACGGACGGCACCGACGCCTGGCTCGGCTACGCGCTCGGCTACGGCGGCCTCGTCCAGTTGCTGGCCGGGATGTGGGAGTTCCGCAACCGCAACGTGTTCGGTTCGACCGCCTTCTCCACCTACGGCGGCTTCTGGATCGGCCTCGGCCTCTACGTCCTGCTCGTCTCGCCGAAGGCGACCGCGCCCGACCAGGTGCACAACGACCTCGGCTGGATCCTGCTGGCCTTCGCGATCTTCAACACGTACATGCTGCTGTGGAGCACGCAGGTCAACCTCGCCGTGTTCGCCGTCTTCCTGACCCTGGAGATCACCGAGATCGTCCTGTTCATCGGCGAGTTCTCCACCAACGAGACGACGATCAAGGTCGGCGGCATCGTCGGGGTGATCACCGCCCTCGTCGCCTGGTACACCTCCGCGGCCGGCGTCATCAACGGCATGCTCGGCCGCACGGCGCTGTTCGTCGGCAAGCCGATGCTCAACTTCACGCCGACCAAGCCCTGACCCCCCGCCCGTTCCGAAGGCGAAGGCCCTCGACCGCGAGCGCGGTCGAGGGCCTTCGCCCTTTCGTGTCGGCAGGACCTCTTGTCAGGCGGGGGTCTCGGCGGTGGCGGTGAGGACGGCGCGGCCGAGGATGTGCCCGGCCATGGTGAAACCGAGGTACGCCGGGGTGGCGTCCGCGGGGACGCCGATGGAGTCGACGTCGAGGGCGTGCACCACGACGAAGTAGCGGTGCGGGCCGTGCCCGGCCGGCGGGGCGGCGCCGATGAAGCGGGCAAGGCGGGCGTCGTTCGGCACCTGGAAGGCGCCCTCGGGCAGGCCCGAGCCGGTGTCGTCGCCGGCGCCCTCGGGCAGCTCGGTGACGGTGGCCGGGATGTCGGCGACCGCCCAGTGCCAGAACCCCGACCCGGTGGGGGCGTCCGGGTCGTAGACGGTGACGGCGTAGCTCCTGGTGCCTTCGGGGGCACCGCTCCAGGACAGCTGCGGGGAGACGTCCTTGCCGCCGGGGACGCCCGAGGAGAACTGCTCGGGCGGCCAGGCGGCGCCGTCGGCGACGGTGGTGCTGGCAACGGTGAAGGAGGCCGCCTCGGGAAGGCGGGCGAAGGGGTCGTTGGCGGTCATCGCGCTCGTTCCTTTCAAGTCCGTGCTGGTAGAGGGCGGTGACGGGCCGGCGATGCACCGGTGTCCCCGGCCGCCCACAAATCGACGGTAACACGAAAAATCGATTATCTGCCAGATCGTCTATAGTGATGCCATGACGCAGACAGACCCCGGCTCCGCCCCGCCGGGCAAGCGGATGCTGTCCGAGCAGGTCCACGCGCGGCTGCGCGAAGCGATCATGCGCGGGCGGCACGCCCCCGGCGACGCCCTCAAACCGCACGACCTCGCCAAGGCGCACGGCGTGAGCCTGGCCGTGGTCCGCGAGGCGCTGGTCCGGCTGGTCGGCGAGGGCCTCGCCGACCGGCTGCCCAACCGCGGCTTCGCCGTCCCCGCCTTCTCCGACCGCCGCTGGCAGGAGATCACCGAGGCCCGGCGCACGATCGAGCCGGTCGTGCTCCGCATGTCGATCGAGCGCGGCGACGTCGACTGGGAGGCCCGCGTGCGCGCCGCCCACCACCGCCTGGCCCGCACCCCGCCGTACACGCCGGAGGAGGGCGACTACTACAGCGAGGAATGGTCCGAAGCCCACCGGGTCTTCCACCGCACCCTGCTGGAAGGCTGCGGCAACCCCGTCCTGCTGGAGACCTTCGACCGGCTGTGGGCCGCCAGCGAGCTGGCCCGCCGCTGGTCGACGTACCGCAACCCCGGCCGGGACGGCATCGCCGAGCACCGCCGCCTGGAGGAGACGGCGCTGGCCCGCGACGCCGACACCGCCGCCGAGGTCCTCGTCCAGCACCTCACCCGGACCGCGGCCGTACTGGCCGACGGCGACGACACCGCGAAGGAGGCCTGATGCGTCTCGCCGACCCGGCCGGACGACCGCACCCGACCAACGGCACCGCGCCGTTCGAGGCGAGCACCGGGCGCCGATGCCACGACGCCGTCGCGCCCCTGCACTCCTGCGTGTACTTCGCCCCCGAGCCGCAGGACGAATTCGCGGCGATCGGCTTGGAGCGCGGGCCCATGGCCTACTACGCGGGTCGCGCGGCACCGCTCGGCACGGTCGACGCCGGCACCGTCACCGCGACGTTCTACAACTTCGACCACGAGCATGTGCGGCGGTACATCCCCGCCGCGTGGACCGTCGCCGCACCGTCCGCGGTACTGGCGGCCCGGCTGCGCGGCGCGGACCTGACACTGCGGCGCCTGCTCGGGGACGACGCCCTCGCGTCCAAGGAGATGGCCGAGGCGGCCGAACTGGCGCTGCGCGCCACCGAGGCGTGCCGCCGCGAGGCGCGGCCGCTGTACGCCGCCAACGCCGATCTCCCCGTGCCCGACGACCCGCACTTGGCCCTGTGGCACGCCGCGACGCTGCTGCGCGAGCACCGGGGCGACGGCCACCTGGCCGCCCTGGCGGTCGCCGGGCTGTCCGGGATCGAGGCGCTGGTCCTGCACAACGCCACCGGCCGGGCGCCGACGTCGGAGCTGTTCATGCGGACCCGCGGATGGTCCGCGCGGCAGTGGGCCGCCGCCCGGAACCGGCTGCGCGAGCGCGGCCTCCTGGACGGATCGGGGGACCTCACGGGGTCGGGCGCGGCCCTGCGCGCCGAGGCCGAGGCGCTCACCGACCGCCTCGACTCCGCGCCCTACGACCACCTCGGCCCGGCCGCCACCGCGCGCCTCACCGAGCTGGCCGGCGGCTTCACCGCGGCCCTCAGGGCAGCGGGCGCCTTCCCCGCGGTGCACTTCGGGAAGGGCTGACCGCTGCTCTCAGGCGAGGTCGGGAATCCCGGGCCGGACCTGCAAGACCAGGGGGCTGGCGTCGGGACCGGTCTGCGGTTCGACGTGCATCCCGGCCGCCGTCAGCGTGGTGATGTAGGAGGCGACCTCGGCGGCCGGGCTGAGCCGCCGCGGCCGCGTCCGGCACGCGCAGGACACCAGGAACGGGGTGCCGTCGTAGCCGCCGTCGACGTAGAAGCCGTCGCCGGGGCGGGAGAACTCCGGATGCCCGCTCTTCCTCAGCACCGCACGGATCATTTCGGCGTCGCGGTCACGGCTGGTCGGTGGCGTCCGCCGGCGATGTCCGCGGACGGGTGCGGGCGGTTCGGCGACCGTTTCGGTGGTCGGCATGGGGGGCGCTCCTGCGGTCGTTGTGCCGGCCAAGGCGGCAGACGTGCACGGTCAAGGGGAGGGTGGTGAGGGACGTCCTACCCCTTATGAGACGACTGATCCGGAAAAGCCGTGTGATTATCGACCGGCGTTACCGGAAGGGGCCTGGGCACGGGACCGGGCGGCCAGCAGGCGCGCGAGCTCGTCGCGTTCGCGGGTGATCTCGGCGAGCCGGTGCTGCAACTCGAAGATCCGCCGGATCGCCGGGAGCGTCATGCCCTCGTCCATCATGGTGACGACCTGCTGGATGCGGCCGATCTCCGAGCGGCTGTAGCGGCGCTGGCCGCCGGCCGAGCGCTGCGGCGAGACGACCTGCTGGGTGTCGATGCGGCGCAGGAACGCCTGCTGCACCTGCAGCATGTCGGCGACCTGGCCGACGGTGAACAGGGCGGCGTGCTCGTCGTCCATGGGAAGTCTCACCGGCTGCCGTTTCCTTTCTGCCGGTCGCGGTGCCCAAGCCCCTGGGGTGCCGCCGGTCAGCTACCGATCGCCTGCGGCGCCTCACCGGCGTGCTGGATGGCGACCTTGCGCGGCCGCGCCTTCTCCAGGACCGGGATTCGGACCGCGAGGACGCCGTTGTTGTAGGCGGCCTCGATCGCGTCGGCGTCCAGGTGCTCCGACAGGTACACCCGGCGCGTGAAGGCGCCCATCGTCCGCTCGCGGACGAAGACGCGCTCGCCCTCGCCGAACTCCTCCTCGCGGCGGGCCGTCACCGTGAGCACGCCCCGGTCGACGGTGACCTCGATCGAGCCGGGGTCCACCCCGGGCAGGTCGAACCGCAGGACGACGTCGTCGGCGCGGCGGATCCCGTCCATCGGCATGCCCGCGCCCTCGCCGCGGCCGTTCAGCCCGGCCTGCCGGACCGCCCGGTCGAACTGGCGCTCGAACTCCTGCACGAACGGATCGATCGACGTCAGCAGCATCGTCGCTTCACCTCCGAAGATCTCCCCGGGGCCTCCACCCCCGGGAACCCTGTCCTCCATCGGGAGGAAACCTACAACTCAGATTATAGGTATGTGGCGCGCGACGATGTCAACCTCCGCAGGCGCGCCCTACCCGCACCAGCGGGCGGGCAGTGACACCGGCGGCAGTGGGGCCGGTCAGGCGATCGTGGCGGCCGGGCCTTCGCTGATCTCGAACACGCGGTCCAGGCCCATGGTGCGCAGGATCCTGGTGAAGCGCTCGGTGGGGCCCAGCAGGACAAGGCGTCCGCGCAGAGAGCTGATCCGCTTGTGCGCCCGCAGGAACTCGTTCAGGGCCGAGGAATCGCAGAACCTCATCTTGCTGACGTCCACCAGCACCCGCGGCGGGACGCGGCCGGTGATCGCCTGCGCCAGATGGTCCTTGAACAACGGCGCCGTGATGAGATCCAGTTCGCCGGTCACGGTGATCCGCGCCCACTCACCCCGGCTGTCGACGCTGAACACGGCTTTGTCGGCCCGCCGATCGGCCACCATCATCACGCTCCTTGTCGTCGCCGTCGTACCCGTATCAACGGAGGGTAAAGATGGTCGCGGGCATCCACGTTGAGCGCCCCCCGGTGTTCCTCCAGTCGGACGCGACACGCCGGGTAATCGCCTGGTCCTAGCCGCTCACCGGATGATCTGGCAGCGTGGAACGCTTATGACTTTCAGTCACCGTGCGAATACGAAACGAGACGAGAGGTTGGTGGCGGCGGTGCCGGCGCGACCGGGGGTGCGGGGGATCGTGTGGTCGGGGACCCGCATGGTGGTCGTCGGCGCGGGTGTCGCGGCCGCGGGCACGCTGGTGTGCGGGCTGGCGCTGACCTCGATCGGGTGCGCCGTTTTCGGGCTGGCGTACCTGCTGCAGGGCACCTGGGGAGAAGGGCTGGGCCTGCTGGGCGTCTACGTGCTCACGGGCACGCCGCTGGTCGCCGGGGCGTGGCTGGCCAAGCGCCGCACCGCCCGCGCCCGCGCCAAGGCCGCCGCCACCGTCACCGGGGTGATGACCGGCATGATGGAAGGCACCGAGGGGTGGCATTGGTGGCGGCGCCTCCGCGATTCGTCGCACACCTGACACCGGCCCCCGCGCCGCGAAATCATCCTCGTTTTCATCCGCCCGTCATTTCGGTCTTTCCGCCAAGTCGGTCCGAAACGAGAGAATTGAATGATCGGGCCTGGCGCGGGTATGCCGGTGATCCCTTGGACGCGGAGGTGGCGCGATCCGTCATGGGCCTTACCGTCGAGAGCAGATTCGATCCGGTGCACAAGGATCTCGCCGTCGTGACCGTGATCGGCGAAGTGGACGTCTACACCGCCGCGCAATTGCGGGACCATCTGGCCTCCCTGCTCGGACGCGGTGCCCGCCACCTGGTGCTGGACTTCGCCGGCGTCGCGTTCATCGACTCCAGCGGCCTCAGCGTGCTGGCGGGCATCCACCGGCTGCTGAGCACGGGCGACCGCACCGACGCCGGCCGGTCCGAGCCCGGCCGCGGGACCGGCACCCTCGCGTTGACCGCCGTGAACCTGCGGATCCGCGAGGTGCTGCGCACCACCGGCTTCACCCGGTTCATGCCGATCTACTCGACCGTCGATCTGGCGGTCACCGTCCACGAGCACACGGCGTAGGGACCCGGCTCGTCTTCGGCATCGTCCGCCTCGCGTACTGTAATTGTGATTACAACGATGGCGGGCGGCGCGGGCCGCCGGCCACCGCGGGGAGGGGGGCCGGGAGCCGATGAGCCTTCGTCAGTACGAGTACGCACTGGCCGTTGCCCAGGAGGGCTCGGTGACGGCGGCGGCGGAGCTGCTGCGCGTCGCTCAGCCATCGGTGTCCCAGCAGATCCGCGGTCTGGAACGGGAACTCGGTGTCCAGCTGTTCGCCCGCACGCCGACCGGGCTGGTGCCCACCGTGGTCGGCCGCGCGTTCCTGCGGGAGGCGGAGGTCGCGGTGAACGCGGCGCGGCGGGCGCGGGCGACGGCGCGGGCCGGGGCCGACGAGCTGGTGGGCGAGCTGGTGGTCGCGGCGCAGATGGGCTTCGGGACGCGGCAGCTGCCGGGCGCGCTGGGCGTGCTGCGCCGCCGCTTCCCGCGGCTGGAGGTCTCCGTCTTCGAGGAGCCGAGCTCCGCCGAGCTGGAGCGGCTGTGCCGCCGGGGCGTCCTGGACCTGGCCCTGATGGCGGCGTGCGAGCGGAGCCCCGCCGACGCCCACCACCTCGGCGACGAGGAGTTCGTCGTGGTGCTGGGCGCCGGGCACCGGCAGCTCGCCGCGGACCGGGTCGAGCTGCGCGAGCTGCAGGGGGAGCCGTGGGTGCGGTTCGACCGCGACAGCGCGCTCGACGGCGTGCTGCTGAACGTGCTGAGGGACAACGATCTGGCCCCGGCCACGGTCGCCCGCGTGTCCCAGACGGCGACGGCCGTGCGCTGGGCCGCCCACGGGCTGGGCGTGACGCTCGTCCCGGCCTCGGCGGTGCCCCACGGTTACGAGCACCTCGTCCGCCCGGTGTCCCCGGCCGTGTCCCAGCCCGTCATCGCCGTGGTCCGGCAAGCCCCCGGCCCGGCGGAAACGGCCCTGCTCGAACTCCTGCGCCAGGAGACCTGGTCGGAATCCGCTTTCTTTTCACCGGCGTCCTGAGGGTGGAAACCCGGCGTTCCGGAATGGCGAAAGGCGTCACCCCATGGGGAATTCGCCGCCGTCCACGATGAGATTCCTTCCGGTCAGCCAGCTCGCCCGCTCGGACACGAGGAACAGCACCGCGTCGGCGATGTCGCCGGGTCGGCCGTCGCGTCCCAGCGGCGTGGTGTCGTCGGCGCCGACCTCGCCCGGCGCCGCGGCCAGGGCCGCCCACTGCTCGCGCGTCGCCTCGCCGCCGGGCGTGGCGGTCCTGCCGGGACTCACGGTGTTGACCCGGATCCCGGACGGGGCCAGCTCCGAGGCCAGCCCCCGGCTGTAGTTCTCCAGCGCCGCCTTGGCCGCCGTGTAGTGCAGGAACTGCCCCATCGGGGTGAGGACCGCGGCCGAGGAGACGTGCACGATCGCCCCGGAACGCCGTTCCCGCATGCCCGGTGCCAGCAGCGCGTCCAGCCGCACCGACGCCAGGAAGTTCAGGTCCAGCGCGTCCTGCCACACCTCGTCGGGGATGGCGGAGGCACTCGGGTACGGTCCCGCCCCGCCCGCGTTGTGGACCAGGACGTCCACCCCGCCGAACGCCTCCCGCGCGGCTGCGGCGATCGCCTCCGCTCCGGCCCGCGTCCGCACGTCGGCCTGCACGAAGGCGGCCCCCTCCGGCACCGTGCCCGTCGCCGACCTGGCGGTCGTGAGCACCTCGGCGCCCGCGTCCAGGAGCGCCCGGACGACGGCCGCTCCGATCCCGCGTGAACCACCCGTGACCAATGCCCGCTTTCCCGCGAGTTCCTGCGTTCCCGATCCGTTTGCGATCGTGGTCATGCCACTGGTCCTCTCGATTCCGTATTCGTTCGCCCGACATGAAAATGAGCGATCGTCGAGCCGTTTCACGGTACGGCCGAGAAAGAACCAGAGGCAAAGACGAAATGTCAGTAGACGCTATAGGGGTTTCCTATGCACCTGTGGCCGGCGCTCACAGGGTGCGCAGCGCCTCGGTCGGGGAGAGGCGGGCGGCTCGCAGGGCCGGCAGCAGGCCGGCGATCGCACCGATCAGGATCGCGGCGCCGATCCCGCCGGTCCACGCCTGGACGGGGATGACCACCGCCCAGCCCTTCGCGTCCGCGTAGACCGCGGTGGTCAGCGCGCCGGCCGCGACTCCGGCCACCCCGCCGAGCAGCGCGAGCATGACCGCTTCGGACAGGAACTGGGTGCGGATGTGCCCCCGGGTCGCACCGAGCGCCCGGCGCAGCCCGATCTCCGACCGCCGCTCCAGCACCGAGATGATCATGATGTTCGCGACCCCGACCGCGCCCACGATCAGCGCGACCACGCCGAGTCCGAGGAACAGGCTGTTGAACGCGCCCTCCGCGGCGGCCCGCGCGGTGAGCGCGTCGGACGGCTGGCTGACGTCGACGTCACCGGGCGACTCGGGGTTCGCGGTCTGCGCGAGCACTCCCTGCACCGCGTCCACCTTGTCCATACGGGCCCGCGCGTAGACCGTGGTCGGAGGGCCGGCGACCGCCTTGCCCTGATCGACGGTCGCGTAGCTGAGGTAACGTTCCGCGGCCGGGTAGCCGATCAGGGCACTGGTGTCGATGTCGGTCGACAGCGTCGCGGGCTTCAGGATGCCGGCGACGTAGAACCACTGGTTCTTCAGCCAGATCCGCTCGCCCGGATAGACGCGATCGATCCCGAGGCGCTGCGCGGCGAGCGCGCCGAGCACCGTGACCGGCTGCCGCTCGGTCGCCGTGTTCAGCCAGCGGCCCTGCGCCACACCGGTCCCGATCACTTCGGGGAGGTTGAGGCTGGCGGCCCGGACCGCCAGAGAGTTGGTATTGATCGCCGGGATCAGCGGGCTGCGGTAGACGCTCGCGTTCTCGAGCGCACCGGCGTGCGCCACCTGCTCGACATCGGGCAGGTGGGAGATCCGCTGCGGGGCGGCGACCGGGAGCCGCGCCGTCCCGCCGGTGACCGACTGGCCGGTGTTCGCGGTCAGCAGGTTCGTGCCGAGCCGGTCGATCTGCGCCAGGAGCCCGGCCTGCGAGGACGCGGACAGGCCGAGCACCGCGACGATCGCGGCGGTGCCGATCGCAATCCCGAGCGCGGACAGCGCGGCCCGCAGGCGGCGGGCCCGGATCCCGATCCCGGCCACGCGCAGCTGGTCGGACAGCCTCATACGCCCTCCATCGAACGCACCGCGGTGTCGGTGACGATCCGCCCGTCGAGGACGTGCAGCCGGCGGGGCATCCGGGCGGCCAGCCCGCCGTCGTGCGTGATCACCAGGATCGTCGCCCCGCCGGCGTTGAGCTCGTGCAGCAGCTCGATGATCGACGCGCCCGTCCCGCTGTCGAGGTTCCCGGTCGGCTCGTCGGCGAGCACGATGGCCGGGCGGCCGACCAGGGCGCGGGCGATCGCCACGCGCTGGCGCTGCCCGCCCGAGAGCTTGCCCGGGCGGAAGCCCGCCCGGTCCTCCAGCCCGACCCGGCCGAGCGCCTCGGCCGCGCGCTCGCGCCGCTCGGCGCGGCTCGCGCCGCCGTACAGCAGGCCGTCCGCGACGTTCTCCAGCACGGTGGTGTGCTCGGACAGGAAGAACTGCTGGAAGACGAAGCCGATGCTGCGCGCGCGCAGGGAGGCGAGCTGCCGGTCGGTGAGCGACGCGACGTCCTCTCCGTCGATCCGTACCGTGCCGTCGCTGGGCCGGTCGAGCGTGCCGAGGATGTGCAGCAGCGTGGACTTGCCCGACCCCGACGGCCCGACGATCGCGACCAGTTCCCCACGCCGCACGGTGAAACTCACACCGCGCAGCGCATGGACGGGGGGCTGCGTCCCGTACGTCTTGGTGACCCGCTCCAGTTCGAGGACGTTCGGCGCGATCCCGGAGTGCAGGGGCTGCGCCCTTGAACGACTCGTCTCGCTCATGTCGACGGCACCACCACTCGGTCGGCGGACGTCAGGGCTCCGGAGACCTGCACCCGTCCGTTGGCGTTGTCGAACAGTCCCAGCGTGACCGGCACGATCCGGGTCCGGCCGCCGTCCCCCGCCGCGACCTCGACCGCGTATCCCCCGCCGGCCCGGCCGATGAGCGCGGTCACCGGCACGATCAGCGCGTGCTCGACGCCGCCCGTGGTGATCTGCACCTGGACCGGCGCCTGATCAAGGGTCCCGGCGTCCTTCGGGTGCTCGAGCGTGATGGAGACCGGGAGCGTGGCGGGCTGCGAGCCGGAGTCCTTGTCGGAGGACGCCGCGGCCGCCGCGACCGTGCCGATCCTGCTCACCACGCCGGACGTGATCCGGTTGTCCGGCAGCGTGATCTGCGCCCGGTCGCCCTTCCCGACCTCGGACTGCTGGGAGGCGTCGAGCTTCACGATCACCTCGCGCCGGTTCGACGACGCCTCCATGATCGGACGGCCCGGTGCGGCGCTCGTGCCGTTCTGCGCCGTCACCTTGCCGATCCGCAGGGGCCCGGGGAGGAACACGGCCTGGCCCAGCTCCAGCTTGCCGGTCACGTCGGCGCCGCGCTCGTCCTGGAGCTTCTCCAGAGCCGTCACGGTCGCCGAGCCGAAGTGCTTCGAGCCGGGATCGACCTCGGACTTGTCGGCGTAGCCCTCGTCCACCAGGGTCTTGTTCAGCGCCCGGACGTCCTTGCCGTCGTCGCCCACGGCCAGATCCCGGTAGGCGGGCGTGCTGCCGCAGACCAGGATCACCGGCTTCTGGTCGACCTTGTACAGCGTCTCGCCGCAGTCGATCTGGGTGCCCGCCACCGGCAGCCGGGTGTACGTGCCCTTCGCCTGGTTGACCACCGGGTACGGGGTCCCGTCGGCGCCGCCCGCGTACGAGAGCGTCCCGCTCTGGTCGACCTGCGAGGAGAGCGGGCCCTCCTGGACCGCCACGAGCGACGTCCCGTCACCGGCGCCCGTCGAGGGTTTGCCGTCGTCGCCGTACGAGCCTGTCACGGCGAGAGCCACGCCGCCGCCCACGGCCACGACCGCGAGCACGGCACCGCCGAGTATTCTGCGGCGCCTGCTCCGGGGCCGGGTCGGCGCGTCCCGCTTCTCCAGGCCCGGTTCGGTCACTCGGGTGCTCATCGCGTCCCTCACCCGCCGGCGCCCTTGCCGGCACCGCCGGTTTCGAGGTGGTGGCACGCCTGCGCGGCCTTCTTGAACTGCGGTGAGTTGCCGTCGATGGTGCCCAGCTTCACCAGGATGCGCCCGTTCTGCGGGTCGGGGAAGTTCGGGACGCCGTTCTTGCGCATGCACTGGGCGTACTTCAGCATCTTCCGCTGGAGCTCCGCGTTCTCCGGCGTGCCGGGCTGGTTCTCGGGCGGCTCCAGCGACTGGCACGCCTGCTGCGCCTTCTTGAACTCCGGAGAGTCGCGGGACGGGAGATCCTTCGTCGTGCCCCCGTCGCCCTGGCCGGGGTCGGGGTAGCCGGGGAGCCCGTTCTGGCGCATGCACTGCGCGTGCTTCACTCCCTGGTCCGCCGTGGCGGCCGCCTTCGCGCCGGACGAGCCGGACCCCGACCCGCCGGACCCGCCGCACCCCGCGGTGACCATGGCGAGGGAGGCGGCCGAGACGGCCAGCAACACAGAAGCCCTGTTCATCGTTCCCCTTTCCGGGGTGTATCCCTTGCGAGGACAAGTTCTAGGGAAGGGGCGGTCACATGGCGGTGCGCGAGGCTGTGACCCGGCTGTGACCGCCGACCGGGCAGGCTGACCTGCGATGAGAGTGCTGGTGGCAGAGGACCACGCCGAGCTGGCGGACTCCGTGGCCCGCGTCCTGCACCGCGAGGGGATGGCCGTGGACGTCGCCCTCGACGGCCGGGCCGCGCTCGACCGCACGGCGCTGACCGACTACGACGTGGTCGTCCTCGACCGCGACCTCCCCGTGGTGCACGGCGACGACGTCTGCCGCGCCCTGGCCGCCGGGCCGCACCGCCGGACCCGCGTCCTGATGCTCACCGCGTCGGGCACGATCGCCGACCGGGTCGACGGGCTCAGCCTCGGAGCCGACGACTACCTGCCGAAACCGTTCGCGTACGCCGAACTGGTCGCGCGGATCCGCGCCCTCGGGCGGCGGGCGCAGCCGGCGCTGCCGCCGATCCTGGAGCACGGCGACCTGCGGCTCGACCCGGCACAGCGCGTCGTCACCCGCTCCGGGCTGCGCCTGGCGCTCAGCCCGAAGGAGCTGGCGGTACTGGAGTACCTGCTCGCCGCGGGAGGACGCGTCGTCTCCGCCGAAGAACTGCTGGAACGCGTCTGGGACGAGGCCGCCGACCCGTTCACCACCACGGTCAAGGCGACCATCAACCGCCTGCGGGCCAAGCTGGGGTCCCCGCCCCTGATCGAGACCGTCCCGCAGAGCGGCTACCGGATATGAGGCCGCTCGCGCACAGGGTGCCGCGGACGGTCCGGATGCGCCTCACCCTGCTGTACGGGGCGCTGTTCGCCGTCTCCGGCGTCGCCCTGCTGGCGATCACGTTCCTGCTCCTCCGGAGGAACACGATCTTCAAGGTGCGGATGCCGTGCCTCGACATGACGGAGGAGGACTGCGCGTCCCGGCTCGGCCTGCCCCCCGGGACGCCCGATTCGATCGGCGCCTGGAGGGAGCAGCAGCACCACGCGCTGGTGCACGGGTTCCTCACCCAGGCCGGGATCGCCATGGCGATCATGCTGGTGGTCTCGCTGGCGCTCGGCTGGCTCGTCGCGGGGCGGGTGCTGCGCCCGCTGCGCACGATGACCACCGCGGTCCGGCACATCTCGGCGCGCAACGTCCACGAGCGGCTGGCCTTCACCGGCCCCCGCGACGAGCTCAAGGACCTCGCCGACACCGTGGACGGCCTGCTCGGGCGCCTGGACGCCGCGCTCGACGCGCAGAAGCGCTTCGTCGCCAACGCCGCGCACGAACTCCGCACCCCGCTCACCCTCGAACACGCGCTGCTGGAGGAGACGCTCACCGACCGCCGGCCGACCCTCGAGGCGTTCCGCGCGACCTTCGAGCGCGTCCTGACGATCAGCGACCAGCAGGCACGGCTGCTGGAGTCCCTGCTCACCCTCGCCACCAGCGAGCGGGGGCTGGAGAGCCGCGTCCCGGTGGACCTCGCCGCGCTCACCCGGCGGGTACTGGCGGCCCGGCCGGGGACGTCCGCCGACGCCCCGCGCCTGGACCCGCGGATCGCCCCGGCCGCCACCGCGGGCGATCCCGCCCTGGTCGAGCGCCTCGTGGCCAACCTCATCGACAACGCGATGCAGTACAACGTGCCCGGAGGAACCGTCGAGGTGGCGACCGCGTCCCGCGACGGCCAAGCCGTGATCACCGTCAGCAACACCGGCCCGGTGGTCCCGCCCGAGCAGGTGGCCCGGCTCCTGGAACCGTTCCAGCGGCTCGACCGGACCGCGCGCGGCGACGGCCACCACGGCCTCGGCCTGTCCATAGCGCACGCGATCGCCCTGGCCCACGACGGAACCCTGACCGCGCACCCCCGCCGAACCGGCGGCCTAACAGTCCAAGCCACCTTCCCCTCCACCCGACCCCCGAACCCACCCCTCTCTTAAGCGCGAAGGGAGTCGATCAGGGCGTCGACGGCGGCGAGCGCGGCGGCCGTGTCGAGTCCTGCGCGGGACACCAGGGAAAGGCCCTGGACGGTGAACAGCAGTAGCTGCGCCTGGGCCTCGGGGGCGGCGGCCCGGGTGACCTCGCCGGCGGCCTGCGCGCGCCGCAGGGCGTCGGCGACGATCTCGGTGAAGCGGGCGTGCGAGCGGGCGACGATCTCGCGGGCCTCGGCGTCCTGCGGAACGAGTTCGGCGGTGGTGTTGCCGATCATGCACCCTTGCGGGACGCCGGCGTCCGAGGCGTACTCCTGCGCCCGGGCCGGGTTGGCGAGCACCTCGCGCAGCGCCGGCAGCACCGGCCCGGCCTCCAGTGCCGCGACCAGCTCGCGCTCATAGGTGTCCCAGTACAGCTGGACCGCCGCCAGGTAGAACTGCCGCTTGTCGCCGAAGGCGCCGTACAGGCTGCCGCGTTCCAGGGCGAGCGCGTCGACGAGGTCCTGGACGGAGGTCGCGCCGTAGCCCCGGGACCAGAACAGCAGGAGCGCGCGCTCCAGGGTCCGGTCCTTGTCGAATGCGCGGGGGCGACCTGTCCGAGCCATCTCCCCAGGCTACGACTTTTTGACCGCTCGCACAAAAGGTCGTACGGTGAGGGCCGAGGGACTTCTTGAACGCAGGCACAGAAGTCGGCGACGCGCGAGCGCGCCGGTTGCCGCCAGAGTGGGGAGAACGAGTCCGATGGGTCGTCTCGAGGGAAAGTACGCGCTGATCACGGGCGGAACGGGCGGGATCGGGCTGGAGACCGCCCGCCAATTCCTCGCCGAGGGGGCGGCCGTCGCGATCACCGGCCGCTCGCAGGAACGGCTGGACGAGGCCGCCCGGCAACTGGACGGCCCGCTGCTGCCCGTCCTCAGCGACGCCGGCGACGTGCCCGGCCAGGCGGCGCTCGCCGCGCGGCTGCAGGAGGAGTGGCCGCGGCTCGACATCCTGATGAGCAACGCCGCCGACGTCACCCATCTCCCGATCGAGGAATGGACCGAGGAGGCGTTCGACAGGCTCGTCGCCACCAATCTCAAGGCGCCGTTCTTCCTGGTCAAGGCCCTGCTGCCGCTCTTCTCGCGGCAGGCCTCGGTCATCCTCGTCGGCTCCGTCTCCGCTTTCATCGGGCACGAGAACGCGGCGGTCTACGGTGCCGCCAAGGCAGGCCTGCTGTCCTTTTCCCGCGGGCTGACCTATGAGCTGAAGGACCGGGGCGTCCGGGTCAACGGGCTGAGCCCGGGGCCGACCGTCACGGACACGTTCAAGCCCCTTGGCCCCGAACAGCAGGCCGCCATCTACGACGAACTCCGGCGGACCGTGCCCCTCCACCGCATCGGCACCGCCACCGAGCTGGCGAAGGCGGCCGTCTACCTCGCCTCCGACGAGTCCGCCTACACCGCCGGCACCGTCCTGCGCGTCGACGGCGGCATCGGAGAACTCACCTACTGATCCCCGCCCCGCCGCCGGCGGTGGAAGTCATGCCGTGGTCGGAGGCCGGGTTTCGACCGTGGTCGGATGACCGGGAGACGCGGGCGGCCGAGGCTGGGCGCCATGACATCACAGACGGAGGCCGCCCCGGCGATCCGGGTCGAGGGGCTGACGAAACGGTACGGCCGGCGCACGGTGGTGGACGACCTGACGTTCACGGTCAGGCCGGGCGCGGTGACGGGCTTCTTCGGCCCGAACGGCGCGGGCAAGACCACGGCGCTGAAGGCGGTCGTGGGACTGGCGCGGCCGACGAAGGGCGCGGTGTCGGTGCTGGGAGCGCCGGTGGCCTCGACGGTGCCGGACGCGCGCCGCATCGGCGTCCACATCGAGCCGTGCGGCGCGCACCCGGCCCGGTCGGCCCGCGCGCATCTGCGGGCGCTGGCGCTGTCGGCGGGGCTGCCGCGCGGCCGCGTCGAGGAGGTTCTGGAGGTCGCCGAACTGACGCGGGCGGCGGGCCGCCGGGTCGGCGCCTTCTCGCTGGGGATGCGGCAGCGGCTCGGGCTCGCCGCCGCGCTGCTGGGCGACCCGGAGATCCTGGTGCTGGACGAGCCGGCCAACGGGCTGGACCCGCAGGGGATCCGCTGGCTCCGGACGATGCTGCGGGACCGGGCGGCGAAGGGCGGCACGGTGCTGCTGTCCAGCCACCTGCTCGCGGAGGCCGCGCAGACCGTCGACGACGTGGTCGTCATCGACCGTGGCAGGCTGGTGCACGAGGGACCGATCAGTGAGGTGGAGTCGCTGGAGGACGTGTTCCTCGAGCTCACCGGAGGGTTGGAGCGATGATCGGCCTGTTGCGCGGGGAGCTGCTCAAGTCGGTGACGACCCGTGCCGTCTGGGGGTTCGCGGCCGGGGGGACGGCCTTCGCCGTGCTGAACGCGGTGGTCGTCGCCGTGGCGTCGGGGACGCTCGACGAAGTGGCGGAGAAGGAGGAGGCGCTGTCGGGGCTGCCGGTCCTGCTGCTGCTGTGGGGGCTGGTCGGCGCGGCGGGCGAGTACCGGCACCGGACCGCCGCGCCCACGGCGCTGGTGGCCCGGCGCGACCGCGGAACCGTCCTGGCGGTGCGGATCGCGGCGTACGCGCTGACCGGTCTCGGGCTGGCGCTGCTGATCAACGCGGTCGCGGTCGGCGTGGGTCTGCCGCTGCTGGCGCACCAGCCCGGCCCGGACCTGACGTCCGGCCAGGTGGCCGGGGTCGTGGCGGGCAACGTCCTGGCGCTCGTGCTGGCGACGGTGATGGGCGCGGCGCTCGGCGCGCTGATCCGCGGCCCGGTCGTCGGCGCGGTGGTCCTGCTGATCGTGGACCTGGTGGTGCTGCCCCTGGCGAGCGGGGCGTGGGAGCGGGAGGCGAACCTCACGCCGTTCGGCGCGGCGGGCGTCATGACGGGCGGGACCCACGACACGACGCTCACGGTCCCGCAGGCCGGCGCGGTGTTCGCGGTCTGGACGGTGCTCGTGGTGCTGGTCGCGGTCGGGTGCGAACGACGGCGTGACCTGGCGTGAGCGTCGCGGCGAGGATCCGGGCGGTGCGGGGCCTGCGGGCCGCGCACCGTCCGGTGCTGTTCGACATCGCGCTCGCCGTGGCGGCGACGATCGTGGAGGTGGGGCTGCTGTTCAACGACGGCACCCGGGCCGCGCCCCTGCCGATCGCGGTGACCGTGCTCACGGGTGCGGTGCTCCTGGCCCGCCGCCGGTTCGGGGTGGCGGTGACGGCGGTGACGGCCGCGGCGGCCGCCGCGGTGACCGCGGCCGGATACTCGCCCGGAGGCGCGACGGCGGTCGTCGCGTTGTGGTCGCTCGCCGAGACACGCGACCGGCGCGTCTCGCTCGCGGTGCTGGCACCGATGGCCGTGTTCCTGGAGGCCGACAACGTCTGCAGCCCGCCGGTGTCGATCGGGGCGTGGATGCTGGGCGCCTACATGCAGACGCGCCGCCGCTACGTCCAGGCCGTGGAGGAACGGGCCGCCACCCTCGAACGCGACCGGGAGCAGCTCGACCTGATCGCGGCGCAGCGCGAACGCGAGTCGATCGCCCGCGAACTGCACGACATCGTCGCCCACTCGGTGACGGTGATGCTGATCGGGGTCCGCGGCGCCCGCGACGTCCTGGACACGGAACCGCGGGTGGCCGCGCGGACGCTGGCGCAGGTGGAGACCAGCGCCGAGCAGAGCCTGGCCGAGCTGCGCCGGATCCTGTTCCTGCTGCGCGGGCGGCACGCGGCGGAGACGCGGCCGCAGCCGTCACTGGCGGACCTGGACGAGCTGGTCGCCGGGTACCGCGCGGCGGGGCTGCCGGTCCGGCTGGAGATCGCCGGGGAGCCGCTGGGCCTGCCGGGCGGGGTGGAGCTGTCCGCCTACCGGATCATCGAGGAGGCGCTGACCAACGCGCTGAAGCACGCCGGGGCGACACTGGTCAGCGTACGGCTGAGCTACGGCGGAGCGGACCTGGAGGTGCGGGTGCACGACGACGGCGCGGGAACCGGCGAGCCGGAACCCGGCGGGCACGGCCTGGTGGGGATGCGGGAGCGGGTCGCGGTGCTCGGCGGTGAGCTGGAGACGGGCCGGGTCCCCGGCGGCGGGTTCCGGGTCGCGGCACGGCTGCCGATCGGGGAGCGGACGTGACGGTCCGGGTGCTGATCGCCGACGACCAGGAACTGATCCGGATCGGTTTCCGGCTGTTCCTGCAGACCCGGCCCGACCTGGAGGTCGTCGGCGAGGCCGCGGACGGCGCCGAGGCCCTCGATCGGGCGGCGGAGCTGCGGCCCGACGTCGTCCTGATGGACGTCCGGATGCCGCGGATGGACGGCGTGGAGGCCACCGCCCGCCTCACCGCCGCGGACCATCCGCCCCGGGTGCTGATCCTCACCACCTACGACCTCGACGAATACGTGTTCGGCGCGCTGCGCGCGGGGGCATCGGGATTCCTGCTGAAGGACGCGCCCCGCGAGCGGCTCCTGGAGGCGATCCACGTCGTCCACCAGGGCGAGGCGCTGCTGTCCCCGTCGATCACCCGCCGCCTGATCGAGGACTACGCCGGCCGCACCGACCCGGTCCGGCCGTCACCGGACCTGCTGACCGCGCTGACCCCGCGCGAGCGGGAAATGCTCCTGCTCGTGGCCCAGGGCCTGTCCAACCAGGAGATCGCGGCGCGGCTCGTCGTCACCGAGGCCACCGTGAAGAGCCACGTCGGCAGCGTGTTCGCCAAGCTCCACCTCCGCGACCGCGTCCAGGCCGTCGTGCTGGCCTACGAGCACGGCATCGTCGTCCCCGGCCGCCGCCCCTGAGCGTTAGTACGGTAAGGGAACCAACGAGATTCGTCGTGGAACCTCGCCGGTTAGAATCGGAGCGTGGAGAGCACCCGTACCTATGGCGAGGCCTGCGCGACGGCGCATGCGCTGGACCTCATCGGTGAGCGCTGGGCCCTGCTGGTCGTCCGCGAACTGCTGTTCGGCCCCAAGCGGTTCACCGACCTGCGGGCCGGGCTGCCCAACGCGGGGCCCAACCGGCTGTCGCGCCGCCTTCGCGAACTCGAAGGGCTCGGCCTCGTCCGCCGCCGCAAGCTCGCTCCCCCGAGCGCGTCGTGGGTGTACGAGCTGACGGACTGGGGCCGCGAGCTCGAACCGGTCCTGGTCGAGCTCGGCCGCTGGGGGCGCCGCTCACCGTTCCGCGACCTGGACGCCCACATCAGCAGCGACGCGATCATGCTGGCGCTGCGCGACGACTTCTCCCCCGCGCCCGGCGACCGCCTCGACGCCACCTACGCGATCCGCTTCGGCGAGGACCACTACGTCGTCCGCGTCGCCGGCGGAAGCCTCGGCATCGAACGCGGCGACGCGGACCGCCCCGACGCCGCGATCGACACCGACGCCAGGACGTTCGCGTCCCTCATGACCGGAAGCCGGAGCCCGGAGGAGGCCCTGCGCTCGGGCCGGGCCACGCTGAGCGGCGACCGGGAGGCCTTCGAGCGCCTCCTCGCCGCGTTCTCCCGTCCCGAGGTCGCCCCCGCTCCGTAAGCGACCGCACGCCGGCCGCCGTGGTCAGGCGACGGCCGGGAACAGCTTCGCGACGCCGCCCGCGAGGTCGGCCTGGGTCCGCTGCGCGGCCTGGTCCGCGAGAACCTCCACGGCCCCCCGTTCGAAGGCGTCGAGCGCCAGCGCGGCGATCACCGCCGGGTCGCTCTTCGGGGCGTCGACGGACGCGACCATGTCGGTGTCCAGATAGCCGACGTGCAACCCGGTGACCTGCGTGCCCTGCGCCGCAAGCTCGATCCGCAGGGCGTTGGTCAGCGACCACTGCGCCGCCTTCGCCGCCGCGTAGCCGCTGTAGCCGGGGAAGGTCAGCCACGACAGCACCGACAGCACGTTGAGGATCGCGCCGCCGCCGGCGGCGGCCAGTCGCGGAGCGAACGCCCGGGTCACCGCGAGCGTGCCGAAGTAGTGGGTCTCCATCTCCAGGCGGACGTCCTCCAGCGACCCGTCCGACACCGACGCCCCGGTGTAGGAGCCCGCGTTGTTGATCAGCAGCGACACGTCCGGTGCGGCCTCCGACGCCGCGGCCACCGACGCCGGGTCCGTGACGTCGATCCGCACCGGGACCACGCCCGGCACGTCGAGCGACGCCACGTTGCGGACGCCGCCGTAGACGGTGGCGCCCCGGGCCACGAGCTGCTCGGCGAAGCGCCGCCCCAACCCGCGGTTGGCGCCCGTCACGAATGCCGTGCTTCCCGCTATCTTCATGACTTCTCCTTGGTGGCCCTGCGATGACCGGCCGCCCCGGCCGGGTGAAGGCCGGGCGTCAGCAGGAACTGGGCCAGTCGTCCCGGCTGGGAGGCGAAGGGCGAGTGGCCGGTGGGCAGTTCTCTTACGTCGGTGAGGTTGTCGGGTGTGCGCCTGTCGGCTTCGGCGATGAAGCGCCTCTGGGCCGCGAGCGGGACGGCCCGGTCGTCGGTGCAGCTGATGTAGGTCCGCGGGATCCGGCCCCACCGGTCCGGCGTGATGGTCACCCGTTCGGCGAGCGGCCCGATGGGGGTGTCCGGCGTCAGGAGGTGGGTGACGGCGTTCCAGTCGTGGTCGTCCACGTCAGCGCCTAAGGCCGCCTTGAGGCGCGCGCGGTAGTCCGGGTCGACGGACCGGAAGTCCATCCGCAGCGCGCCGGCGACGGTCGGGTCGGCGAGAAGGACGGTCGGGATCAGTCCGGTGGAGAATTCCGGCGCGGCCATGTAGTCGCTGAACGACGTGCCATCGGCGATCATCCAGGCGGACAGGTAGACCAGGTGGTCGATGAGCTCGGGGACCGTCTCGCCCACCTGATTGAGGACGAGCCCGGCCATGCTGTGCCCGACCAGGACGATCCGGTGGTGCGGCATGAGTGCGGAGAGCCGCCTGATGGTGGCGGTCACCTGCTCGCAGTAGTCCCGCAGGGTCACGTGCGCGAGGGGCGAAGGCTCGGTCGCGAACTCCTGCGGATCCAGGGGCCGTGCGGCGTACGACCGCGGAAGGCGCGCGTTCAGCCCGTGCCCCGGCAGGTCCTGCGCCACCACATGGTGGCCTTCCTTGACGAGGAGCGACGTCACCCGCTCGAACGCCCAGGCGCCGTGTGCGCCCCCGTGGACGAGCACGAAGATCTTCGCGTCCGCGGGGCCCGCCGGTCGCGTGTCCGCGGTCAACGCCGGCTCCCGTCCATGACCAGGCCAGGGGTGACGGTGTAGTCGGCGTCGCCGCGGAAGACGTCGGCGTGGCGGCGGGCGAACCGGGCGAACGTGGTCGGCTCGACGCCGAAGCGCTCATGGGTGCTGAGGTCGACCGACGAGCGGCCGAGCCTGCGGCGCTCCTGGAAGAGCTGCACGAACGCGGTCGCGCGCGGCGGCGGATACCCCGCGGCCAACCAGGCCCGCTCCTTGTCCTCGAAGGACACGTCCACGTAGCGGACCGGCCTGCCGATGGCGTCGGCGATGTGCCGGGCGGCGTCGGCCATGGTGATGGCCTCCGGGCCGGTCATGGGGTATATCCGGCCTTCGTGCCCGGGCGTGGTGAGCACCTTGTAGGCCACCTTGGCGATGTCATCGATGTCGACCGGGGCGAGCGTCGTGTCACCGAGCGGGAGGCGCAGCTCTCCCTTGACGACGTCGGGCACCTCCTCGAAGTACACGTGCATGAACTGGCTCGGCTGGAGGACGGTCCACGGCGTACCGGAGGCGAACAGGTACCGCTGGATCTGCTCGTGGCTCCGGCTGGACCGGAACCGCTCGTTGTCGAACCCGTCGATGGAGTCCCGGCCGGAGAACTTCACGATGTGCCCGACACCCGCCCTGACGGCGGTGTCGATGAACGTGCACTGGGTCTCCAGCATCTGCGGGCCGGCACTGGAGATCATCAGCACCCGGTCCACCCCGGCCAGCGCGTCCTGCAGCGTCTCCGGCCGGAGCATGTCGCCGTGGACGATCTCGACGCCCGGCAGGCCCCGCAGCCCTTCGGCCTTCGCCGGGTCCCGCACGAGCGCGCGGACCGGCCGCCCGTTCCGCGCGAACTCGCGCACGGCCGCCGACCCGGGCCGCCCGTTCGCTCCTGTGATGAGGATCAATGTTCCTTCTCTCCGCTCGAGGATCGGCCCAGGTTACATAACGATACCCAGTAGTACAACTTTCGTACCAAGCCATCGCCCAGCGGTGTGCGCCGACCTCCGCGAGAGCCTCCACCGAACCTGCCCCCAGGGCAGGCGGAGATCGCCGCCAAGGCGGGGGACGTCGAGGTGATGGTCGAGCCGGACCGCAGTGCCGTAAGTAAGCCTTTCAACAACCGCTGCCGCGCGGCTCTTTGTCGGCCCGGGGGTTCCAAAATGGATCGGCACACGGCAGCATGATGCGGCACAATGATCGCGCTGGATGCGGACAAATGACACAGGCTGGCACCGAATGCACCGCTCCCATACGAGTTTTAATCCGCAAGGTGTCGAACCGTCGAGATCCCTCCTTTCGCCGCGACGTCGTCGCGGCGGACGAGACAACTGGCGCTGTGCAGCGGAAATACCTCCCGGACCGCATTCGGGCGCGTTAGCGCGGGCGTGCCGGCCGAACGGGAGACGAGGCTGCCGACCGACAGGGGGCGACCGAATGAGCGAGCCGGCCGAGATCTCGGTGCTGGTCGTGGACGACGACTTCCGGGTGGCGGAGGTGCACGCGCAGCTCGTCCGGGCGGTGCCCGGGTTCCGGGTGGCCGGACGGGCCGGGTCCGCCGCCGAGGCCCGCGCCATGGCGGCCGAGCTGCGGCCCGATCTGGTGCTGCTGGACGTCTACCTGCCGGACGAGTCGGGGTTGAACCTGCTGGGCCGGCTGGACGCCGATGTCATCATGGCCACCGCGGCGGCCGATGCCGAGTCGGTGCGCGCGGCGCTGTCGGGCGGCGTCTACCACTACCTGATCAAGCCGTTCACCGGGGCCCACCTGGCCGAGCGGCTCACCGCGTACCTGCGGTTCCGCAGGCAGGTCGGGGTCACCGGGCACCTGAGCCAGGCCGACATCGACGAGGCGCTGCGCACGCTGTACGGCGGGCCGGGGGCCCCGCGACCCGCGGGAAAGGGCCACGCGAAGATCACCAGCCAACTGGTGATGGAGGCGCTGGAACGCTCGGACGGCCCGCGGTCGGCCGCCGAGATCGGCACGGAGATCGGCATCTCGCGCACCACCGCCCAGCGCTACCTGGCGTCCCTCGCGCAGGCGGGAAAGGTGCGGGTCACCCTCCGTTATGGAAGCACGGGACGGCCCGAGCACCAGTACTCCTGGCGGCCCGATCAGGGGCTCTGACCGGTGGCCGCAGCGATCGGAAGCCGGTCCTGATCCGGAGCCAGGCGTCCGCGGCCGCCTCGGCCCCCGACCGTTCGGCCAGGGCGGCGAGATGGCAGTCGATCGCGTCCACCGCCCACGCCGAGTGGCCCGTCGCCACGTTGTCGATGGTGTTGTGGACGTCGGCGTACCGGCTGCTGAACCCGTGGGTGCGCAGCGCGGTCCGGTCGCGCCGGTAGGTCCCGCCGACCCCGGACAGCTCCATCGCCAGGTTCAGCCCGAGCGTCTCGGGGAGGAAGGTGCGCGGGAACCGGCCGAGCGCCAGCCAGTAGACCGGGAGCTCGAACGACTCGTCGCGGAAGCCCGGCCATTCGGCGAACTCGCGGGACGCGGTCGGCGGCAGCTCGAAGCCCATGTCGCGCATGAGGTCGCGGTAGATGAGCGGATGGTTGAGCGGCAGTTCGCCGTTGCCGAGCTCGTCCCAGTACGTGGCGAACAGGACGCGGCCCAGGTCGCCGACGGCGTGCCGGTGGTCGGTGAAGCCGGCGAGCCAGCCGCCGTCGATCAGGTTGAGCGGCGCGAGCTGGAGGAAGGTGTCGACGACCGTCTCGCGGGGCGGGACGGCCAGGCTCTCGCCCGCCCGGAACTGCTCGTCGTGCCGGTCGTGCTGGTCGCGCAGCCAGCGGCGCAGCATGCCGGGCTCCCATTGGCGGGGCGGGCTCTTCATCCGTTCGATGCCCGCCCGCGAACGTTCCAGCCATTCGCGCGTGTAGTCGAGTGCGTAACCGCGGACGGCAGGCGAATCGTCGCGCTGAAGCAGCCTTCGGTACGCCTCGCGTACCGTCGCGGGGGCGTCTTCGGGAGCGGCCTCGCGTGCCTGCGCGCGCTCCGGCGCGCTGGGAACAGGGGACCAACCGGCGGGCGCCGGGGCGGCGCTATCCGGTGTCGTCGTTTCGCCGAGGGAGGCGATCCAGCGCCTGATGACGGCCAGGTCTTCGGGCGAGAAGACGCGGAACATCGGACCGCCCTCGCCGATCAGATCGCGCAGCAGCGGGCTGGCGTCCGGACGGCCCGGCCGGACGAGCCTGCTGCGTGCCAGCACGCCGAGCATCCGATCGGCGCCGGCGCCGAACCACTCGGCGAGCGTTCTGCCCTCCAACCGGTAGTCGTGGTGGTACGCGCTCGCTTCGCGCGCACGGTGCCGCAGCAGTTCCGCCATCTCGAACGCGGGGTCGAGCGCCCGGCCGCTCAGGTCGTACAGCTCGTCGCTCCACGCCCGCAGTTCGTCGAGCGTCCACCGGACGGCCCGCCATGGCCGGTCATCGCCGGGGTTGTCCCGCACGTACGTCCGGACCGCCGCCAGCGACCGGTCGGCCGAGGCGGCGAGGTCTAGCGCCGCCCACGTCCCGGCCGTGGCAGCGCACTCGTCCAGGCCGTCCAGACCTTCCTGGACGGCGTGCAGCGGCGGCAGCACGCCGACCCAGCGCAGGCAGAGGTCGGCTCCGAGGAGTTCGGGAGTGAAGGCGGCCGGGTAGCGGCTCGCCGCCAGCAGCAGCGCCGCGAGACGGAAGCTCCGGTCGGCGATCTGCCGGTCGGCGGCGAGCCGGTCCTCCGGCACGATCCGCCCGGCGAGGCCGGCGCCCTCCATCAGCCGCCGGTAGCGCGCCGCACGGTCCGCGCCCGGCCGTCCGACGCCGACGTCATCGGCGTACAGCGCGAGGACGTGCATGCTCAACTGCCGGTCGGCGTTGCCGGGACCGACCAGCCATTGCAGCCATGCCCCGGCCTTCAGCGCGAGCGGGGCGCAGTTCAGCACGATCCGGCGGACCGCGGGCAGGCCGGCGCGCGTCCGGAACCGGGACCTCTGCGTCCGGGCCCATTCGGTCGCCTCGCGGTGCAGGCCGTCCGGATCGAGACGGCCCGGACCCGGCGCGATCAGCTCGCTGACCTGGTCCTGGACCGGGCCGGGCCAGAACCCGCGCTCCGGGTCGTCCGCCCACAGGTACAGCGTACGGAAGGCGGCGGGATCGGCGCCTGCGAGGTCCGGAGGGTTCACAGCAGCTCCGTGTTCGCCATAGGCCGCTCGCTGGTGCGGCCTCGCGTGTCGAAGAGGAAGCGTGCGTGCTCGCTCAGCAGGGCGGCGGTGTACACGCTGTGGTCGGTGACCAGGAGCGTCAGGTCGGCGGTCTCCAACGCGTCCGGCAGGTCCGGCACCCGGGACAGCCGCAGATCGCCGACCTGCCAGGTCCGCACGTACGGGTCGTGGTAGGACAGGTGCGCGCCGTGCCGGGCCAACTGCTCCGCGATCCGCCGCGCCGGGGATTCGCGCTGGTCGGCGACGTCGGCCTTGTAGGTGACGCCGAGCAGCAGGACGCGGGCACCGCGCAACGCCATGCCCCGGTTGTTGAGCAGTTGCTGCGCGCGGTGCACCACATACCGCGGCATCCCGGTATTGATCTCCTGCGCCAGCTCCACGAATCGGAACGAGTAACCCAGCGTCCGGACCTTGTAGGAAAGGTAGTTGGGATCGATCGGGATGCAGTGCCCGCCGACGCCCGGACCGGGGAAGAACGACTGGAATCCGAAAGGCTTGGTCCCGGCGCAGGAAATCGCGTCCCACAAATCGATGCCGAGTTCGTTGCAGAACACGCTCATCTCGTTGACCAGCGCGATGTTGACGTGCCGGTAGGTGTTCTCCAGCAGCTTCGCCATCTCGGCCTCGCGGGTGCCCTTGGCCAGGACGACCGTCTCGACGAACTTGCCGTAGAAGGCCTCGGCCGCGGCGGCGCACGCGGGCGTGTACCCGCCCACGATCTTGGGGGTGTTGGCGACGCCGTACCGGCCGTTGCCCGGATCGATGCGCTCCGGCGAGAAGGCAAGGTGGAAGTCCTCCCCCGCGGTCAGCCCGGACTCCTCCAGGATCGGCCGGACGACCTCGTCGGTCGTGCCGGGGTAGGTCGTGGACTCCAGCACGACCAGGGTCCCCCGGCGGAGATGGTCGGACACCCGCCGCGCCGCGCCGCGCACCGCCGCCAGGTCCGGGCCGCCCTCGGGCGCCAGCGGCGTCGGCACGCAGATGACGACCGTCTGCGCCGCGCCCAGCACCGCGGGATCGGCGGTGGCCGTGAAGCCCGCGCCGAGCATCGCGGCCACGTCGGCGTCCGGCACGTCGTCCACGTGGGACCGGCCCGCCGCCAGGCCCGCGACGACGGCGGGGTCCCGGTCGAGGCCGCCGGCGGTCAGCCCGGCGCGGCACGCCTCGCGCGCCAGCGGCAGGCCGACATAGCCGAGACCCACGACGACCAGGTCCATGGGCGAGGCTCCTTCCACGGGTTCCGGCGATCGCACGGCGGTCACACGATGACCCGGCTGGACGGCGACTCGCGCATGTCGCGCGACGTCCGCAGGTCCCGCGTGACCAGCGTCTTCTTCAGCCAGCGGTCCGTCCCGTCGAAGCGCGCGCTGAACGCCGCCCGGCCGTGCACGGCGAGGTAGTTGTCGACGATCAGCAACGTCCCCGGCTCGATCTCGACGCGCTGCTGCACCCGGTTCAGCTCGTCGATCAGGCGTTGCAGCGCCTCCCCGGCGGCCGGGTCGCCGTCCGCGCAGCGCATGAAGTACGGGTCGATCCGCAAGTACGGCGAGTCCTGCGCGCCGAACAGGACGGGGACGGCCTCGGGCTCCTCGCGCATCGCGCGGGCCCGCAGCAGGCTCGGGTGACCGGGATGGATGTCGGCCATCTGCCTCAGGTGCTCGTTGTCCGGCATGATGTGGAACAGCGGCCGGCGGAGGATCTCCATGTCCGCCTCGTCCAGCCGGACGTCCCGGATCGAGGAGACCAGGGTCGGCACCCGGTCGTGGTTGCGCATGCCGAACAGCAGGAGGTAGTCGCAGCGGTAGGGGTGGAAGCCGTCCTCGGTGTGCCACTCCAGGAGCACCTGGCCGTGGCCGCTCTGCTCGGACTCGTCGCCCCGGATCGGGACGACGTTGTGGATGAGCCGGCCGCCCTGGAGCGTGGACCAGCTGAAGGTGTCGCCGGTCAGGCACATCGCGAACAGCGCGAGGACGAACTCCTCGCGGCGGCCGCGCGCCTGCTCGGCGGCCTGCGTCCAGTTCGCGGGGGTCTGCCCGATCGCCCGGTCGTTGACGGGCCAGCCGCGCACCATGCCGAAGGCCGCCTGCTCGTGCAGGCAGAACTCGGCCAGGAAGCGGCGCACCCCGTGCGGGACCATCGCGGTCAGTTCCCACGCCTGGTCGAAGAGCCGCGGGGCGGCCGGGTCGATGTCCAGCGAATCGATCTTGTCGATCAGCGCTTCGAGTTCCCCGATGTCGGCCAGGGACATCGTGTACGAGACGGGTGTGTCCATCGTCGTCCTTCTCCTTCGCTGCGTCACTGGAGGTGGGTTCCGAGCCGTCGCAGTTCGGCGGCGATCCTGCGGGCGGTGTCCCCGGCGGACACGTGCGGCACCGGGTCGCCGAAGCGGTCCCGCAGCAGGGCCGTGACGAGGGCGGGGCCGTACCGGGGGCCCGCCCACGCGGGGACCTCGGCCGTCAGGTCGGCGGCCGGGGCGGCGCCCGGCAGGGAGCCGAGCAGGTCGAGCACGGCGTGCTGCAGGGGGGTGCGGGGGGCGGCGGACGCGCCGCCGCGGGCGGGGGGCCGCGGCGGGGGCAGGGCCGCGCGGTTCAGCTTCCCGTTGCGGGTGCGCGGCAGGAGGGCGAGGCGGATCCACACGCCCGGGACCATGTGGGCGGGCAGCCGGCTCCCCGCGAAGGCGGTCAGCTCCGCGTCGCCGACGGACGGGTCGGCGGCGACGTAGGCGACCAGCCGCATGTGGTCGCCCACCCGGGCGGGCACGACCGCCGCCTCCCGGACGCCCGGATGGCGCTGCAGCGCGGCCTCGACCTCGCCGAGCTCCACCCGGTAGCCGCGGATCTTCACCTGCTGGTCGATCCGGCCGAGGAAGTCGACGGTCCCGTCGGGACGCCAGCGCACCATGTCGCCGGTGCGGTACAGCAGGCCGGCGCCGAACGGGTTCGGCACGAACCGCTCGGCGGACGCCTCGGGCCGGCCGAGGTAGCCGCGGACGGCCACCCCCGCCCCGCCGACGCACAGCTCGCCCGGGACGCCGATCGGCAGCGGGTTCAGGTCGTCGTCCAGGACGAACGCCAGCGCGCCCGCGACCGGCCTGCCGATCGGCACCCGCCGCCCGGCCGGTCCGGACGGGCGCTCGCAGGTGTGGCACAGCGCCCAGACGGTGGCCTCGGTCGGCCCGTACTCGTTGACGAGGACGGCGTCGCCGGTGACCTCGAAATGGCGTGCCGGGAGCCCGGGCGGGCAGGCCTCGCCCGCGACGACGGCGCAGCGGATCCCGGCGAGGACGCCGGGCGCGGCGTCGAGCACGGCCGCGTACTGGGCGGGCACCCCGTCGAAGTGCGTCACCCGTTCCCGGTCGATGAGCTTGGCGAGCGACCAGGGATCGGTCACCTCGGCGTCGGTCGGCAGCACCAGCGTCCCGCCGCGGCTGAGCGTCAGGTAGATCCCGGCGCCGAGGGCGTCGAACGCGGGACCGGCGAGGGCGAGGTAGGAGTCGTAGGGGCCGGGGAAGACGGCGTACCGGGCCGCCGTGGAGTTCACGATCTGCCGGTGCTCCACCTGGACGCCCTTGGGCGCGCCGGTGGAGCCGGAGGTGTAGATGACGTACGCCAAGTCCGCCTCGTCGACGGGGACGGGCCCGTCGAGGCCCGGCGCGCCGGCGGCGTCGAGCGCCGCGATCAGTTCGCCGGTGACGATCGTGCCGGCGTTCGCGTCCGCCCGCATGAACTCCAGCCGGTCGGGCGGGTAGCCGGGGTCGAGGGGCAGGTAGGCGGCGCCCGCCTTGAGCACGCCGAGGAAGCCGGTGACCAGGTCCGCGGACCGGCCGATGCCGACCCCGACGACCTCCTGGCGGCGCACCCCGGCGTCCAGCAGGTACCGGGCGAGCCGGTCGGAGCGGCGGGCCAGGTCCCGGTAGGTCAGCCGGTCGTCGCCGCAGACCACCGCGGTCGCGTCCGGCGGCCCGTCGACGGTCTCGTGCAGCGCGCGGCCGTCGCCCGCGGCCGGGGCGGTGGCGCTGAAACGGGTGAGGATGGTCGTCCGTTCGGCGGGTTCCATGAGCGGCAGGGCGCCCAGAGGGGTGTCCGGCGCCGCGCCGATGACCATGCGCATCTGCGCCAGGATCCGTTCGACGGTTCCCGCCGAGAGGCGGCGCGCGTCGTAGGCGGCATGGGCGGGGCCGACGGCGAGCGTGGACCCGACCGGCCCGTGCGCGGGGACGTGCGGCGTCAGCGTCAGTCCGTCCGCGTGGACGGGGGCGTCGCGCACCGCGTCCATCAGCCGCAGGCTCGGCAGGAGGCGGATCCCGGTCTCCTCCATGGCCCGTTCGAACGTTCCGGCGTGCCGTGCGGCCGCGGCCCTGGCCTCGCGCGCCCGCCGGGCCAGCTCGCCCAGCGGGATCCCGGCGTCCACCTCCAGCCGGACCATGCCCTCGGGTACACCGATGGCCAGGTCGGTGAGCCTGGTCCAGCGCCAGGCGACGACCGCGAGCGCGGCGAGCAGCAGGCCGTCGCCCGCGCCGGCGGTGTGCGCTTCGCCGAAGTGGAGCACTCCGGCGGGATCGGCGTCCGCGGCGGCGTCGCCGTCCTCGGGCAGCCGGGGGTCGACGGCGTCCGCGAGCTTCTCGGCCCAATGGTCCAGGTCGGCGGGGGTAGCGTCGCGGTCCCTCGGAGGCGCGCCGGTCGCCATCGCCTGGACGAAATCGTCCGGCGTGCCCCAGACCGCGGGCACCGTGGCCGTGACGGCGCCGTCCTTCAACTCGGCCGACGGCGCGTCCCGGAAGCCGCCCTCCGGCTCGGTGGCGGGACCCGCCGCGAGGTCGCGCAAGAGGGCGGTGAGGCGGTCGGCGCGGCCCGCGACGTCCACGGTGAAGGTGATGTCGTGCCAGGGACCGGCCGGGTCGAGGACCCGCTGTTCCCACAGCCGCCTGCGCCGGGCGCTCACCGGTTCGCCCCCGCACTCGCCGTGCCGTCCGCCGTCCCGCTCGCCGCGGCGACGGGATCCCGGTCCGCGAGCCCGGAAAGGAAACCGGCCATCGCGTCCGCGAGCGCGTCGGCGAAGCCCGCGGACACCGCCTCGCGGCGCCGGCTCACCCGCAGGCGTCCGCCGGGCAGGAGTTCGACGAGAAGGCCGGTGTCGAGCTCGTCGGTGTCGACCCACACGTGCCGGGCGCGGATCCCGGGCACGTCGAGCACCGGCTCGGGGTTGTCCTGGACCGAGACGACCGTGTCGTAGGGGGGCCGCAGCCGGGACAGGCGCGCTATCTCGTGCACCGGGACGTCCGGACGGCGCAACGCCTCGACGAGCGCCTCGCGCGCCGCGTCCAGCGACGGCGCGCGCAGCCGGACGCAGGTCATCTCGATCATGCAGGCGACCGCGCGCTCCGCCGCCGCGTCGCCGCGCCGCGCGACCGGCAGGCCGGCGACGACGTCCGTCCGGCCGGTGAGGGCGGCGACCGCGTGCGCGTAGGCGGCGAGCGCCGCGACCGTCGCGGTGGTCCCGCGAGACCGGACCGCCGCCGTGAGGGCCGCCTCGTCGAACCGCCGGACGGTCGCGGCGAGGCCGCCGGACGGTCCCGCCCCGGGCGGCGGCTCCAGCGCGGTCACCCCGCTGAGCGCGGTGCGCCAGTAGGCGCGCTGCTCCGCGAGATCGTCGGGTGCGGGCGGGCGGTACCCGGACGCCAGCTCGGCGAGGCCCGGCGCAGGGCCGCCGAACCGCGGCGCCCGCCCCTCGGCGCGTGCCCGGTAGGCGGCCGACAGGTCGCGGGCCAGCACGGACGCCGCCCGCGCGTCGAACGCGATGTGGTGGACGACGATCCCGAACCGGCCCGGCGCCAGCGCGGCCCGCCACAGCCGCCCGTCCTGGATGTCCAGCGGGGCGATGAGCGCGGGAAGGACGTCCGCCGGACGTGCCACGGTGACCAGCTCGACCGGCCGCGGACGGCCGGCCGGGCGCACCGCGACCGGCGCGTCCAGCACCGTGTACCGGCTGTGCAGTGCCTCATGGCGCGCGTTCACGTCATCGAGCGCCTGCCGCATGGCCGCCGTGTCGAGGGCGCCGCCGAGGTCCCAGACGATCGGGCAGAGGGCGGTGAGGTCGTCGGGGTCCATCTGCTGCGCGACGAAGAAGGTCAGCTGGGACGGCAGCAGCGGGACGGCGCCGTCCCGCCGGTCGGACGCGCCCGGCCGCTCGTCCTCGCCGGACGCGGCGCCACCGGTGTGCGGACGCTGCCCGGCGATCCGGGCCGCGAGATCGGCGGGCGTGGGGCACTCGAAGACGGCCGAGAGCGGCACCGGCGTACCGAGCGCCGCCGTGAGCCTGCCGCTGAGGCGCCCGGCGGCGAGCGAGTCGCCGCCCAGGGAGAAGAAGTCGGCGTCCGGCGGCACGTGCGGGAGGCCGAGCACGTCCGCGAAGACGGCGGCGACGCGCTCCGCGTCCGTGCCGGGGGTGTCGAGGGCGGGCGCGGGCGGGGCCGCGGCACGAGCAGTAACGGACCCGGCCGCGGACCCCGCTGCGGACCCGGCCGCGGACCTGGCCAGCGCGGCGTGGTCCAGCTTGCCGTTGCCCGTCAGCGGGAACCGCCCGACGTGCTCGGCGGCGGCCGGGACGAGGTAGCCGGGGAGCCGGGCCCGCAGGTCGGCGAGCACGTCCGCGCCGTCCCGGTCGCCCGTGAAGAAGAGCGCGAGGCCGGTGGCGCGGCCGTCCGGCCCGTCGACCGGCACGACGGCGGCGCGGGTCACCCCGGTGAGGCGTTCGGCGGCGTGCTCCACCTCGGCGGGCTCGATCCGGTGGCCGCGGATCTTCACCTGCCGGTCGGTGCGGCCACCGTAGTGGTAGAGGCCGTCGGGCGTGCGGTGCCCGCGGTCTCCCGTCCGGTAGACGGGAACGGGGCGGCCGTCGATCGCCAGTTCCGTGAAACGCTCGGACGTGCCGGCCGGATCGCCGAGATAGCCGAGTGCCAGGCCGTCGCCGCTGACGCAGATCTCCCCGTCCACCAGGTGCACGGACGTCCCCGGGACGGGCACGCCGATCGGCACCCGTCCCTCGGCGGAGTCGGCCGCGGTGAAGCGGTGCGTCGTCGTCAGGATCCCGTTCTCGGCCGGTCCGTAGAGGTTGACCAGGGCGATGTCCGGGTGCCGCGCGGTGAAGGCGGCGACATGGCCGGGCGAGAGCTGCTCGCCGCCGACGGCGACCTGCCGGAGGCCGGCGAACGCGCCGGCGTCCTCCTCCACGTGCAGGTTGAACACCGAGGTGGCCAGCACCAGCGAGTCGACGGCGTGCCCGGTCACCAGGTCGCGGAGCCGGCCGGGCGTGAGGTACAGGTCCCGGACGACGACCAGGGTCCCGCCGGAGCACAGCGTGCTCCACAGCTCCAGCGACATCGCGTCCCACGGGACCGCCGCCGCCAGCGGCATCACCACGGGCGCGGTGAGGTCGAGATGGCCGGCGTGCGGGATCAGGCGGCCGATCGCCCGGTGCGGGCACAGCACCCCCTTGGGCTCGCCGGTGGATCCCGAGGTGAACAGCACCACGGCCGGGTCGTCCTCCCGCACCGCCGGACGGGCCGGGGCGGCGGCACGGCCCTGCGCGCGCAGCCGGGGCAGGGTGCCGGCGTCCACCTCGACCGGTGCGCCGAGCCGCTCGGCGATCCGGGCGACGCGCGCGGGGGGCCACGCCACGTCGAGCGGTGAGTACGCGGCCCCGCTCTTGAGGACGCCGAGGGCCCCGATGACGAGGTCGGCGGACCGCGGCAGCCGGAGCGCGACCCGGTCGCCGCGGCCGGCGCCGAGCGCGGCCAGCCCGGCGGCGACCTCGTCCGAGGCGGCGTCGAGCTCGGCGTAGGTCAGGGCGCGGCCGCCGTCCAGCACGGCCGGCCGGCCGGGGTGCGCGCGGGCGTGCCGGCCGAACAGCCCGGTCAGGGTGCGGGACACGGCGGTCAGCCCGCCACGACGGCGGCGAGCCGCCCCAGCACCGGGTTGTCCTTCAGGTCCTGATAGGAGAACGACAGGCCGGCATGGCGCGCCTTGCCGATCATGGTCACGCCGAGCAGGCTGTCGCCGCCCAGTTCGAAGAAGTCGTCGTCGGCGGTGACGCCGTCGACCTCCAGGACCTCCTCCCAGAGCTCGCTGAGGGTCTGCAGCACCGCCGAGTCGGCTTCGGACACGGACATATCGGACTCCTTGCCTTGTTCGCGGGACGATGGGGCCGCGCGGGAACCACCACGGGCCGGGCGGGATCGATCGGGTCGGCGGGACGGGTCGGCGGGACGGAGTACCCGGGGCGGGTCAGGGATGCTGCCTGGTGGAGCGCGGGACGCTGCGTCCGGCCAGGTGGACGAGGTTGAGCATCCGGTTGGTCAGCCGCACCCGGGGGGACGCCCCCGGCACCGGCCGCGCCATGTCCCGGAGCGCGTCGCGCACCGGCAGCGGGCGCGCGTGGTGCCCGGACCCGTAGGCGTCCCGCAACGCGCGCAGCAGCCCCTTGCCGTTGCGGTGGACGATCACCATCGAGGGTGCGAAGTGCACCCCGAGGCCGAGCCCGGACAACCCGCTCACCAGGTCGTTGTCGCTGCCGGGGACGTTGACGGCGGGGCCGCGGGCGGCCAGGAACCGGTCCCGCCAGACCGCGCTGTTGCCGCCGGCGAAGAACGTGACCCGCTGCCCGGGCTCGAGGCCCCGGTAGCGTTCCACGTAGCGGGACTGGCGGGCCTCCGAGAGCAGCCCCGCGTCGAACGGCAGCACCCGCCCGGTGATGGCGCCGCGGTCGGGCGTCAACTGCGCGGCGATCTCGGTCAGCCAGTCCGCCCGGGGCAGCGCGTCGTCGTCCAGGAACGCCAGGATCGGCGAGCGCGCGTGGTCGGCGGCGTGCGCGCGCGCCGGCGTCGCGCCCATCGGCCGGTCGTTGCGCAGCACGCGCACCGGCAGGTCTCCGACCGCGACGGCGTCGGTGATCCGCGGCCGGGAGCCGTCGTCCACGACCAGCACCTCGTGCAGCAGCGCGCCGTCGCACTCGGCCAGCGCGATCAGGCAGCGGCGCAGATCGCGATAGCGGTCCCGGCTGGGAATGATCACGGTGATGGGTGCCACCATTGCCGTCTCCAATCGCGACACAGCCGCGGCCACGACTCCTCGCGGCCGACCGGCAGATAGGTACGTCGGACGTCGTGCGGGGCGGCCGTCCAGGGAAGCGGCGGCGCCTTCACGGTGCCGAAGGCGAGGACGCCGTCCGGGACCGCGCCGGCCGCGGGGGGCAGGCCGTAGGGGTGGGCCAGCGGCGGAGCGGGGTCGCCCAGCCGGTCGCGGACCGCCGCCAGCGAGCGGGTGATCTCCGCACGCTGCTCGCGCGGGCCCAGGGCGGGGAGCTTGCGGTGGGTCACGGTGTGGGAGCCGGCGCGATGCCCGTCCGCCACGAGGCCCGCCACCTCGTCCCAGGTCATCGACCGGTCGGGAGCGGCGTCGGCGAGCCCGGTGATGACGAAGAACAGGGCCCGCACGCCGAGCCGGTCCAGCACCGGCAGCGCGTGGTCGAGGTTGTCGCGGTGCCCGTCGTCGAAGGTGATCAGGACTCTCGGCCCGGCCGGCGGGTCGAGGTCCGCGCCGACGCCGGCCGGGTCGAGGGCCGGGCCGTACTCGGCGAGCACCGTCTCCAGCCCGCGCTCGAACGCGCCGGGCGTCAGCGAGGTGTAGTGGTCGAGGGTGGGGTGGACGTGGTGGAAGTACAGTACCAGCGGCCAGCCGGGCGCCGCGCCCGCCGCCGCCTGCCGCACGTCGGGCGGCATCTCCGGTAAGATCGGACCGTCGAGGATCATCATCGGGCCCAGCCCAGCGCGGACGCCACCGACACCGGCACCGGGACGCCGTTCTCCCTGGCCACGGCGCTGTTGCGGGCCTCCAGCTGGTCGGGAAAGTGCAGTGCGGGCGGAGCGTCCGGATAGCCGTCCACGACCGCGTCGTGCAGCACGCCGAGCAGCTTGTCGGTCTGGTCCAGCCCGAACGCGCCGGGGGACATCCCGACGAAGAGCTGCCCGCAGTTCATCGGCCGTGCGGGCTGGGCGCGCTGCTTGGCCACCAGCGGGCTGACCGTCTGGCCGCCCAGCATCCCGGCCAGCACCTCGGCGATCAGCGTGACGCACAGCCCCTTGTAGTCGCCGAACACCGGCACCGAGCCGCCGCGTTCCAGGTCGCCCGGGTCGAGGGTGGGGCGTCCCGCCGCGTCCTGCAGCCAGCCCGCCGGGATCGGCTCGCCGCGCTGCGCGGCGGCCCGGATCTTCCCGATCGCGACGACTCCGGTGGCGAAGTCGACGACGAACGGCTCGTCCTTCTCCGTCGGCGTCACCATGCACACCGCGTTGCTGCCGAGGGTCGGCTTGACCGCGCCCGGCGCCGCGAGGCTCGGCCCGGAGACGTTGAGCAGCAGCCCGACGACGCCGTGCCGCTGGAACGGCCACCGGTAGGCGGCCATCATCCCGACATGGTTGTTGCTGTGCACGCCGACCGCGGCCACTCCGAGCCGTGCCGCCGTCGCGGCGCACCACTCGGCGGCCAGCGCCGCCGCGGGCTGCCCGAAGCCGCCCTGCGCGTCCACGCGGGCGGTCGCGCCCTCCTCGGTGAGGACGGGCGCGGCGGCGGGGTCGACGCCGCCCGCCGCCACACGCGCCAGGTAGGTGGGCAGCAACCCGATGCCGTGCGAGTGGTGCCCGCGGACGTCCGCCTCGACGAGCACGTCGGCGACCAGCGCGGCGGGCTCGTCCGGGCATCCGGCCTCGCGCAGGGCGGCGGCCGCCTTGCGCTTCAGCTCGTCCGGCGGCATCCGCAGCTCGGCCGGCGCCGGGGCCGGCCCGTCCGTCCGGGGCTCGGCGATCAGCATGCCCCTGGCCAGCCGCAGGACGACCTCGGCCGGACGCGGCGCCCCGACGAAGTGCTCGTCGGCCGCCAGCAGCACCGGCGTCTCGCCGCGGGCCCGGCAGGAGTCCAGCAGTTCGGCCAGCCGGTCCGGCGGCACCCGGTCGGCGTCGTCGATCACCAGCGCGCGGCCGTCGATCCGGCCGAACCGGGGCCGCAGCTCGCGGCGGAGCACCGCGGCGAGCGTCGACTTGCCCGCGCCCCGCGCGCCGCGGATCACGACCGTGTCGCCGTCCGCGACCCGCAGGTCCGCGCCGCGCAGCAGGACCAGCTCGTCGCCCGGCCCGCCGACCGTCACCACCAGATCGCTGATCGTCAGCATGCCAGCTCCCGGGTGGTGGCGCGGACCCGGTCCAGCGCGCCGGCGAGGAGGTCGCCGATACTGCCCGGTTCGTACTGGCCGGTGCTGTACTTGATGTGCAGCACGAGCCGGCCGTCGATGACGTCGCCCTCCAGCATCAGCGTGTAGGCCTCGGTCTGCGTCTGCGCCCGCCGCCTGCGGATCGGCTCGTCCGCCTCGCCGAGGTAGGCGCCCGGCCTGCTGTTCAGCCGGCCCATGTGCCCGCGGAAGTTGTAGCGCAGCGTGGTGGCGGGCAGGTCGTCCAACCGGCCGGTGAAGAAGCGCAGGGCGTCGAAGCCGAACATGCGGTCGGGGACGGCACGGACATCGGCGGGGTCGAAGCGGTCGCGCGCCGTGAACACGATCGGGAACGTGTTCTGCAGGTACCCGATCGTGTCGATGACGTCGATGCCCATGGGCGTCAGGTGGCGTCCGACGTGGTAGGCGTCGACGGCCACCGCGGGCAGGTCCCAGCGCGCCATCACCGCCTGGGCGGCGGCGTCCAGCAGCACGTCGCTCGGCCGCAGCGCGGCCTTGCGGCAGGCGGCGGTCAGCGCCGCCGTCACGTCGGCCTCCAGCTCGCCGCTGTCGATCCGCATCGTCGGCAGGGTGGCGTCCCCGTCGAGGTCGGGCGGGGGGTTGGCGACGCGGTCCCACGGCCGGTCCAGCCACCGGCCGGCGTCCTCCGCGGCCTCGTCGGACGCGACCCATTTCTCGACGGCCGCGACGTAGTCGGCGGGCGCGGCGCACAGCGGGCCGGGCTCGCGGTCCCGCAGCGCGCGGTCCAGCTCGGCCCCGACCAGCCCCATCGAGAAGCCGTCGAGCGTGAGGTGGTGGACGGTGGCCAGCAGCCGTCCCGGTTCGTCGCCGAACGGGAAGTGGACGACGCGGAACACCTCGCCCTCGTCCGGGCGCAGCGTGCCCTGCAGCCGGGCGATCTCGTCCTCCATCGCGCCGGCGCGCCCCCGGTAGTCGGGCAGCTCGGCCGTCCGCACCGCGGTCTCGGCACCGGCCGGCCGTTCCTCGGCGGTCCAGCCCTCGGCGCCGCGCCGGTAGGCGGTGCGCAGCGCCGGGTTGCGGTCGACGACCCGCCGCGCGGCGCGGGCGAGCGTCGCGTCCGGGAGCCCGGCGGGGACCGTGAACAGCGTGCCGAGGTTGAAGTGCCGCCACTCGCCGAAGTCCATGCGGGTCCAGCGGTACTGGGTGGGGAGCAGACGGGTCACCAGGACACCCTCCTTCGTGCGGGCATCGATCCTGCGGGCATCGGCCTTGCGGGCATCGGGGCGGTGCGCGCCGTCATGCGGCCGCCTCCGTGAGCGCGGCCTCGGGCGCCCGGTTGCGCGGATGCCGTACGGCCAGCTCGGCGCTGACCAGGCAGCTCCCGGCCACCAGGGCGAGCAGCACCAGCCAGCCGGCCGAGGTCGCCCGGGACAGCAGGAACGTCACCACCACCGGCCCGGCCGCCTTGCCGATGGAGTCGCCGAGCGCGAACACCGCCAGGTAGCGGCCGCGCAGGCGTTCGCGGGCCAGCCCGATCGAGACCGTCCACTCGCTGGCCGAGGCCGACAGCTCGCCGACCGAGTGCAGCACCACCGCCAGCACCAGCAGGACGACCGCGAGGACCGCCCCGACGTACTGGGCGAGCAGGTAGCCCGCGACCGCGATCGTCATGCCGAGCGCGGCGCGCTGGTAGGACGGGCGGACGTCGGCGGGCCCCTCCAGGCCCTTGGTCGCCCGCACCTGGAGCAGGACGATCATGACGGTGTTGACGGTGAACAGCACCCCGACCACGGACTTGGGCGCGTCGGTGTGCTGGACGACCCAGAGCGGGACGCCGACGGTGAAGATCGTCGCTTCGAGCAGGACCAGGACGTTCAGCACCGACAGCAGCGTGTAGCGCCAGTCGGACAGCACCTCCGCGTAGCCGCCGCGCGACTTCGCCGGCGCGGCCTCCGCGTCCTGCTCGGCGGCGGCACCGAGCGGCGGCGCGGCGATGCCGACCACCAGCACGATCGCGACGAAGAACGACAGCGCGTCCAGGCCGAAGGCCAGCACGTACCAGACGTGCGAGCCGAGGCCGAGCACGATGGCGGCCAGCAGGCCGCCCACGCCGTACCCGGCGTTGCGCACCGACCGGTTGAACGCCAGCAGCCGGTTGCGCGCCTCGCCCTCGGCGATCTGGGCCATGAAGGCGTGCTTGGCGGGACGTCCCGACGCGTCCGCCATGTTGGCCAGCAGCACCGTCAGCACCAGGACGCCGAAGCCGCGGGCGAACATGTACCCGGTGGTGCCGATCCCCGCCAGCGCGAACGCCGTGATCACCAGCGGTTTCGCGCCGAACCGGTCCACGAACACCCCGCCGAACGGGACCAGCACCGCGCTGCCGATCCCGGCGATGCTCATCGCCAGCCCGACCGTGACGGCCTTCATCCCGATCTGCTGGGTGAAGTAGATGATGACCAGCGGCGTGATCAGCCCGGTGCCGAGCGAGTCGGCCACCGCGACCCACGCCCAGCGCCGCACGGCCGGGACGTCGGGAAGGCCGACCAGGCGGCCCAGCAGCCCGCTCATGCTCACCACTCCGGTCGGGAGCCGTCGCGCTGCAGGAACTCCAGCCGGTTCCCCAGGTTGTCGAACGCGTAGAAGCGCCGGTGGCCGGGGAAGTTGTCGTCCCAGGTGACCTCGACGCCGTTGCCGGTCAGCCGCTTGGCCAGCCCGTCCAGGTCCGCCACGCGGATCCCGGGATGCGCCTTGCGGGCGGGGCGGAAGTCCTGCTCGACGCCGAGGTGGATCTCCAGCGCGTCGGCCCGCACCCACAGCCCGCCCCGCGCGGCCAGCACCGGCGGCTTCTGGATCTCGACCATGCCGAGGACGTCCACGTAGAACCCGCGGCACTCGTCCTCGCTGCCGGGCGGGATGGCGATCTGCACGTGGTGCAGCCCGTAGCTGAACGGCGACTCGTGGTCCGGCCCGTATCCCTGCTCCGAGATTTCGTAGTCCGTCATGTCGTCGAGCTCTCCATTTCACACAGGGCCCGCCAGACCGGGGCGGTGCCGGCGGGCAGATGGTCGGTACCGGGAGCGGGCCGGGTCGCCCGCAGTCCGGTCACGTACGGTTCGAGATCGAGGTCGCAGAAGGCGGAGAGCCGGCCCGTCGCGCGCCCCTCGCAGAGCGCCCGGTAGCCGATCACCAGGAGGCGTCCCGGGTCCAGGCCGGGAGCGGTCTCCAGCCAGGGACGGTGCCAGGCCGCCCACTTCGCGCAGGCGTCCTCGACCGTCCGGGGACGCCAGGGCCGGTCGCCGGTCCATTCCAGCTGGGACGCCGCCGCCTCCAGCGGATGCCGGACGAGCAGGACCATCCGCGCGTCCGGGACCGCGGCCAGCACGGCCGGCAGGTCCAGGAGGTACTCGTTGTACTTGTCGCCCCAGCGCCGCCACGGCGCGTACGCCTTGGCGATGACGTCCGCGACGAGCGCCGCGGCCGGATCGGCGGGCGCGCCGCGCACGTCGTCCCGGCTGCGCGCGTCGTCCCGGCCGTGCGCGTCGTCCCGGCCGTGCGGGTCGTGGGCTCCTCGGGCGACCGCTGCGGCCGCGTCCCGGAGCACGTCGTCGACGCCCTTCAGCCAGCGGTCGGCGCCTTCGCCGGCGGGCGGCCTGCGCCGCAGCGCGTACCCGATCTCGTCGGCGCGGAAATGCCGTCCCGCCAGGTCGGCGGCGGTGGTCCAGCGCGGCAGCAGGTACGGCAGCTTCCCGTTCACGGTGAAGATGCCGCCCGCGTCCGCGTACGCCCGGCTCAGCGCGTGGGCCAGCACGGTGGTGCCCGACCGCTGCGCCCCCAGCAGCAGCAACGCGGTCACCGGTCCACCATCTCCTTGAGCCGGCGCATGCACTCGACACTGGCCTCGTGCCCGCCGTCGGTGAAGTCGTCACCCCACGGGGTGTCGCGCTGCCGCTGGTTCAGGACGCGGCCGATGCGCCAGTGCGTCTCCAGCGAGAGCCATCCGGTGTAGCCGTCGGCGCGCAGCGTGTCGACGATGTCGCCCCACGGCAGGTCGCCGTCGCCCAGCCGCACGTACCCGCTCGTCCCGGCGGGGTCCTTGACGTGCACGTGCTCGATCAGCTCCTTGCCGAGCCGGTACTCGGACGGGAACGGCGCCGCGTGCATGCCGCTGAACACGCTGTTGCCGGGGTCCCAGAGCACGCCCAGACCGTCCACGTCCACCGCTTCCAGGAACCGCAGGACGAGTTCCATGGTCGGGGTGTTGGTTCGCGTCCCGGTCTCGACGAGCAGCTTCACCCCGTCCAGGTCCACTCCGTCGAGCACCCGCTTCGCGGCCTCGGCGGCCCCGGCGGGATCGGGGTCGCCGTCCCGGTAGAAGGTGAAGATCCGCACGTGCGGCGCGCCGAGCACGCGCGCCTGCGCGACGGCCCGGACGAGCAGGGCGCGGGCCGCGGCGACGTCCTCGTCCGTGCGCGGGCGCCGGACCTTCAGCGCGGGCGGGCAGAACCCGGCGACGGCCAGTCCCCTGCCCGCCAGCTCCCGGACGACCTCCCCGAGCCGCTCGTCGGTGAGCTCGTGCGGCGGGACGTTGCCGACCGAGCGGACCTCGATGCCGGTGAACCCGCACCCGGCCGCCGCGTCGGCGGCCCGGCCGAGGTCCTGGTCGACCTCGTCGTTGATCACGGCTAGGCGCATCCCGCGGCCTCCCAGGCGGTCCGGAGGACGCGCAGGTCCTGGTGCGGCGTCCCGGCGCGCGACTCCACGGTGACGTCGACGCGGGCGTTCCGGAACGCCGCCAGCCAGTCCAGGTCCCGTCCGGTCAGCGGCCGGTGCCCGCGGTCCGGCCCGAACCCCTTCACCTGCACCGCCGCCGTCAGCGGCGCGAGATCGCCGAGCGCTCCGCGGAAGTCGGCGGCGATCTCGTACAGGCCCAGGTTGTCCAGCACCAGGCGGCAGCCGTACCGCTCGCAGAGCTTCACCAGCTCGGCCGGCCCCGCTCCGCCCCGATGGGTCTCGACCAGCACCTGTTCCGGTTTCCGGTCGGCGGTGAGCGCGCGCAGCTGGCCGGCGGTCGCCGCCGCGTCGAGCGCCCCCGGCGCGGCGAAGACCTTCACGCTCTCGCCCGGGAACCGCCCGGCGGCTTCGGCGTCTCCCCCGGGCCGGCCGAGCGTCACGGATATCCCGACGAACGACACCGGCAGGCCGCACAGGCCCGCGACGCCCTGCTCCTCCCAGCGATGGCCCTTGCCTGCGCGCAGGTCGGCGACCGTCCCGCCCGACCGCCGGACCAGCGCGGCGAACTCCGGCGCGCCCAGACCCGGCGCCGAACCGGACGACAACCCGAGGCGCGCGCTCATCGCGCTCCCGCCTTCCGGATCTCGTCCAGGACGACCGTCACCGGCCGCGCCCGTTCCAGCGAGCACAGGTCCGGCCCGCGCGCGAACTCCTCGTACACCTTGGCGCGCATCGCGCCGGTCGGCTCGGCGGGCAGCGTCCGCACGCGGTCCCCGGCACGCAGGTGCACCGCGCCGTCCGCGATCGTCAGGAACCGGTCGTCGCCGGCGATCACCAGGTGCTCGGCGCGTGCCGGGACGTCCGCCGCGATGGTGAACGCCAGCGTCGAGCCCGCCGTGAACCGGACGAGCCCGCTGACCCGCACATCGATGCCGGGAGCGCACTCCCGATGGTCGCGCAGATCGACCGATTCGACTTCTCCCAGCAGTTGGCATGCCAGATCCAGGTAGTGGACGCCGAGATGCGCGGTAATTCCGCCGAGCGCCCGCTCGGAATCGCCCCGCCAACCGGTGTAGTGCGTCGCCGGGTCTCTCGGGCGGCTTACCAGCAGCGTTCCGGTCGCGTCCTTGAAAGGCCGGTCCAGCAGGTCTCGCGGGAGCCGGAAACGATGCTGCAGCATCACCCCCATTGACCCGGGGAGCCGGTCGAGTTCCGCGACCGACATGCACGGCGGCTTCTCCAGCAGCACGGCCTTGCCGGCCTCGGCGGCCGCGGCGGCCAGTTCGGCGCGTCCCCCGGGCGGCAGGCACAGGGCGATGGCGTCGGCCTCCGGGTCCGCCAGGACCTCGGGCCACCCGGACGCCCTGGTGAACGGTTCGACGCCGACCCCGCGATCGGACTCCAGGACCGCGTGCACGGCCACGCCCGGTACCTGCCGGATCGCCTCGGCGTGCTGCCGCCCGGCCTTTCCGAATCCCGCGATCACCACACGCAAAGGGTCCTCCGATCGACGGATTCCTTCGGTCGCGAACCCCAGAAACATAAGGGCGCGCTCTCATCGGAGGCAACCCGCGGAAGTGACACAATGTGGACAGGCCGACAACTTTTAATTCTCGATCGGTTTTATATGTTTTTGACCTGGAGAAAGCCATCCGATCGACTTTTCGGCAAAAGCGGATAATCACACCCGCCACGCTTTCCCGACGGGCCCGGCAGTGATGATCGTGCCATCGTGAACCCTAGGATGGCGCCCGGCCGGCCAACAATCTTGTGCGCCTTACTCCGGCTAAACGCCTTTAGCACCCTTTAGTGCGTTGTGCTCACGCCCCGTCCGGCCCGCTCGCCTGGACGGCCACGGGGCGAGTGCCGTGTCACAGGCGGCAGAGCTTTCTTGTCTCAGGTAACGAAGGCAGACGTCACGTCCGGGAGATGGTGGTCATGCGGGTGTTCGTGGCTGGCGGGAGCGGCGTTCTGGGGCGGCGGCTGGTGCCGCAGCTGCTGGCCCGGGGGCATCAGGTGACGGCCACGACCACGAGTGAGGCCAAGCTGGGCCGGCTGACGCGGCTCGGTGCGGAAGGCGTGTTGATGGACGGCCTGGATCCCGTGTCGGTCGGCGAGGCGGTGGCGGCCGCCCGGCCGGACGTGATCGTGCACCAGATGACCGCCATCTCCATGGCGCATGCCGGCAGGCCCGACATCAAGCACCCCGACCGCTGGTTCGCACTCACCAACCGGCTGCGCGGCGAGGGCACCGACCATCTGCTGGCCGCGGCCGAGGCGACCGGTGTGTCCCACTTCGTCGCCCAGGGCTACGCCAGTTGGAACGGCATCCGGGAGGGCGGCTGGGTGAAGACCGAGCAGGATCCCCTGGACCTGCTCGAAGGAACGGCGGCGCACGTGAATCTGAAGATGCTGGCCCGGGTCGAGGACGTGGTCCTCAAGGCCGGCGGCGCCGTCCTGCGCTACGGCGCGTTCTACGGGCCGGGCGCCATCGACGACCAGGTCGAGTTGGTGCGCAAGAGGCAGTATCCGCTGGTGGGACGCGGCACCGGCCACAGCTCGTGGGTGCACCTGGACGATGCGGCGAGCGCCACCGTCCTCGCCGTCGAGCAACGGGCGAGGGGCGTGTTCAACATCGTCGACGACGATCCCGCACCGGCGAGCGAGTGGCTGCCGCACCTGGCGGCCTGCGCGGGCGCGAAGCCGCCGCGGCGGATCCCGGTATGGCTGGCCCGGCTGCTGGCCGGGGACCAGGCGGTCATCATGATGACCGAGGGGCGCGGCTTCTCCAACGCCAAGGCCAAGGCGGAACTCGGCTGGCGGCTGCGCCACCCCTCCTGGCGGCAGGGTTTCCGGGAGGAGCTGGCATGACCCGGTCCGAGGAGTTCCAGGAGCTGCGGCCGCTGCTCTTCTCGATCGCCTACCGGATCCTGGGCAGCGTGGCGGAGGCCGAGGACGCCGTCCAGGAGACCTGGTTGCGCTACGACGCCTCCCCGGCGGTCCCCGCCTCCGCCAAGGCGTACCTGTCGGCCGCCGTCACCCGTATCTCGATCAACGTGCTGCGGTCGGCGCGCGTCCGCCGCGAGGAGTACGTCGGGACCTGGTTCCCCGAGCCGCTGCTCACCGACCCGTACCAGGACCCGGAGCGGTCGGCGGAACTGGCCGACTCGGTCTCGATGGCGGCTCTGCTGCTGCTGGAGCGGCTCAGCCCGCTCGAGCGCGCGGTGTTCGTGCTGCGGGAGGTGTTCGGGTTCGGCTTCGGCGAGATCGCCTCGGCGGTGGGGCGCTCGGAGGCGGCATGCCGCCAGCTGGTGGTGCGGGCACGCCGCCACATGGGCGCCGGGCGCCCGCGGTTCGAGGCCGACCGGCGCGAGCGCGAGGAACTCGCGGCGCGGTTCTTCGACGCTCTCGCCCGAGGGGACGTCGACGGACTCCGGGAGCTGCTCGCCGCCGACGTCCGGTTGGTCGCCGACAGCGGCGGCAAGGCCCCGCAGTGGGCGGGGGGCGTCTCCGGTGTCGGCGAGGTGTCCCGGCTGCTCGCCACGCTCCTGCCGCCGTTCGTCCGGACCGGCGGCGCCGTGCAGCCGCACCCGGTGAACGGTCAGCCGGGCGCGATCTTCCGCGACCGGGACGGCAAGGTCGTCAACACCTGGGCGCTCGACATCCTCGACGGCCGGATCCAGACGATCCGCACGGTGACCAACCCCGACAAGCTCGGGCACGTGGGCCCCGTGGCGGACGCATGGGCGGTCCTGCGCGAAACCCAGCGGGCCCGCCGGAGGTAGGCGCGCCGCACACGGCGCCGGCTACGCGCTGCCGCTGCTGGACGAGGCCTTCCCGGCGGCCCAGGCGCCGGGCCGGAATCCGCACACCCGGCGATGGGCCGTTGTAACCGGCACTCCGGACAGATCATCCGGTCGAGGACCGCAGGTAGGCCATGAGGGCCTTTCCGCGCGGGGAGAGGCGGTAACCGGTCTCCAGGCTTTCGGTGAGGCCGAGGACTTTGAGGCGGCGGACGTCGGCCTTGAAAGGGAGCTTGTCGCGGCCCAGGCGCTCGGCCAGGTCCAAGGCGCGCAGGCCAGGGTGTTCCTCGATGAGGCCGAGGACCTTGCGGGTCCAGGGGCCGCGGCGGCTGCGGGAGTCGATCGCGTCCAGGGTGCTTTTGAGGTCGGCCAGTTCCCGATCGGTCAGGTCGGCGTTGGCGGCCAGCTCCGCGCGGGGGTCGGGGCCGCCGAGATGAAGCATGACGCGGTGGTAGCCGCCCTGTTTGGTGCTCTTGGACAGGGCGGTGAGCAGCGCCGCGCGGTTCTCGAAACCCGAACGGAGGGCGTCCTCCTCGGTGATCTCCTCGGGGGTGACGGCCGTGACCGAGTCGATGACGACGATCCCCGCCCAGGTGCGCTGGGTGCTCCCCGCGCGGACCCGGGGCTCGGCCCACACCCGGAACACCCGGTCGATCCGCCCGCCCGCGATCCCCTCGAGGACCTCCCGCCTGAACAGCATCGTTGCCTCCCGGCCTCTGCTTCCGCGACGTCATGCAGGGCACTCCAGCGGTCATGCTAAATGCAGGAGGCCATTGGAGCAGGAACGACGACCAGCGGGGACGAGTCACCGTGCCGGCTACTGGAGGGGAATCTCGATACCGCGATCTTCCACGGAACGCGGGCCGAAGATTCGCCGGTCGGCCGCGTCGATCGGTACGTCGTTGATGCTGGCCTCGCGTCGTTCCATGAGGCCGTCCGCGCTGAACTGCCACAGCTCGTTGCCATAACTGCGCCACCACTGCCCGGCTGCGTCGTGCCACTCGTACTGGAATCGGACGGCGATGCGATTCTTGCGGAATCCCCACAGGCTCTTGCGCAGGGCGTAGTCGAGTTCGCGTTCCCACTTGGAGGTCAGGAACTCCACGATCTCCTCACGACCCGTCACGAACACGTCGCGGTTCCGCCAGACCGAATCGAGCGTGTAGGCCGACGCCACACGCCGGGGGTCGCGGGTGTTCCACGCGTCCTCGGCCGCTTGCACCTTCTGGAGTGCGGTCTCCTCGGTGAACGGCGGGAACGGCGGGCGGGGTTCGCTCATGATGCCCTCTCTGTTGAGAACGGTCGTTCTCCACTGATGTCGACTACCGTAGGGAACGATCGTTCTCAACGTCAAGGAGGCTCGCGTTGCCTGCGCCGATCAGCGAAGAACGGCTGTCCCGCGACCGCGAGGCGCTCCTGGACGCCGCCGAGGCGCTCTTCTACGAGCGCGGTATCCAGGCGGTCGGCATGGACGCCGTTCGCGCCGCCGCAGGGATGCCGTTGAAGCGGATCTATGGGCTCTTCGCGACGAAGGAAGCCCTCGTCGTCGCGGTGCTGCAACGACGGGACCGCCGATGGCGGGCAAGCCTCGCCGAGTACGTGGAGCAGCGCGAGGACCCCCGTGAACGGGTGCTGTCGATCTTCGACTGGCTCGAACGATGGTTCGCCGAGCCCGGCTTTCGCGGCTGCGCCTGGATCAACGCCTACGGCGAACTGGGCTCCGCCTCACCCGCGGTCCTCGCCGAAGTGCGCTCGCACAAGCAGGCCTTCCACGATCAGATCGCGAGGTGGGTCGAGGCGGCCTCCGACGCGCCGGCGCAGCCTGTGTGCCTCATCGCCGAGGGCGCGATCGTCACCGCGTCCATCACGGGAGACGTGAAGGCGGCTCGCGCCGCGCGAGCGGCCACCGAAGCCCTCATCGGCTGACCGACGATCGTCTTGCGCCGAGCCGGATCACATGTCCGGGTTCATGGATATCAGGGGGCGGTTTTCAGGAGGAGCCAGCCGTGACTGCGGGTGATTTCGGCGACGGTGCGCAGCAGGTGGGCCAGGGCGGGACGGTGGTGGGTATCGCCTCGGGTGAGCAGGTGGATCTCGATCCCCGTGGTGGGGGTGAGCGGGCGCCAGGTCAGGCCGGCGGGGAGGCCGGGAAGGGCGGAGGCGCCGACGATGGAGACGGCCCGGCCCTGTGCCACCGGGGTATGGGCGGCGTCGAACAGTTGGCGCCGGCGCAGATTCGGTGCGAAGCCGGCGCGGTCGAAGATGGCGATGATCGCATCATGGTGGCCGGGGTTGGCCTCGCGGGGGTGGATGAGAACCGTCTCGTCGGCGAGCGCGGCGACATCGATCCGGTCGTGGCCGGCCAGGGGATGCGCATCGTGCATCAGCACCCCTTGCGGCTCCAGTCGTACAAGGGTGCGGACGAGTTGCGGGGTGGGCGGCGGGCAGCGGACCAGGCCCGCGTCGAGGGTGCCGTCGCCGACGCCGGAGACGATCTCGCCGGTGGACAGCAACCGGGTGGTGACGTCGATGCCGGGGTGGGCCTCGGCCAGCGCCTCCAGCACGGTGGGGGCGGTCTCGTAGCCGGTGCTGGCGCTGTAGCCGAAGATGAGGCTGCCCTGCGCGCCGGAGGAGAAGCCGCGTACGTCGTGCCAGAGCCGGTCGGCGTCCGCACACAGCACCTGCCCGCGCTCCTGCAACAGCAGCCCGGCCTCGGTGAGTGAAGTGGATTGGGTGGTGCGCTCCAGCAGCTTCACGCCCAGTTCCTTCTCCAGCTCACGAATCTGGCGGCTGAGCGCGGGTTGGGCAATGAGCAGCCGTGCGGCGGCACGGGTGAAATTCAGCTCCTCGGCGACCGCGAGGAAGTAGCGCAAGCGGCGGAGATCGATCATGCCACGCATCCTATCGAGGTCCTGACCTGCACTTATGCCGCCGTGATCTGGGCTGAGCGGGAACAGGTCTTTCCCCTCTCCGGTCGTTCCTCCGTAACGTTCCAGGCGTCGGAAAGAACACCCGAGAAGGGCAGAGACCATGAACGAGCAGGAACTCACCGAGGCCAGCAAGACGGTTGTCCGCGACTACATGAAGGCCCTCGTGAACGGCGATTTCGACGCCCTCCGCGCCTTCTTCACCGAGCAGACGACCTGGACCCTGGCCGGCGACCTGCCGGTGTCACGGACCTGGACCGGACCGGACGAGATCCTCGGCGAGTTCGTCCCGCGGATGGTGGCCCGCCTCGTCCCGGAGACGCTGGAGATGGAGTTCACCGGCCTCATCGCCGAGGGCGAGAAGGTGCTGGCGGAATGGGCCGACCACGGCACGTCCGTGTCGGGCGCCGCCTACGACCAGCACTGCCTCGCGATCTTCACCATCCGCGACGGCAAGATCGCGGACGTGCGCGAGTACTTCGACACCCTGCGCGCCAAGAACGTCCTCTTCGCCTGACCCCGCCTTCCGCCTCGTGCGCTCGTCGCCTGACTCCGCACCCCTCAACGTCGAAGGACGCCCACATCATGAAGGCCGTACTCCCCAGCGAAGATGCCGACAAGCCCGTCGTCCTCGGCGAGGCCCCCGAGCCCGAACCCGCCGGCGACGAAGCCGTCATCGCGGTCGAGGCGTACTCGGTCAACCGCGGCGAGACCTTCCAGCTCGACGGCGGCCTCGACCGCCGCTGGGCCGGCTGGCGACCCGGCAAGGACGTCGCCGGCACCGTGATCCGGGCCGCCGCCGACGGCAGCGGACCCGCCGAGGGCGCCCGGGTGGTCGCCCACCCGCCCGCCTACGGCTGGGCCGCACGCGTCGCCGTCCCCACCCGCAGCCTCGCCGAACTGCCCGACAGCGTCGACGCCGTCACCGCCGCCGCCCTGCCCCTGGCCGGGATCACCGCACTGCGGCTGCTGCGCGCCGCCGGCCCGCTCGCCGGCCGCAGGGTGCTCATCACCGGCGCCAGCGGCGGCGTCGGCCACTACGTCACCGAGCTGGCCGCCGCCTCCGGCGCCGCGGTCACGGCCGTCAGCGCCACCGCCGAACGCGGCGCGAGGCTCCTGCAGTTGGGCGCCGCCGAGCTGGTCACCTCGGTGGGGGACGCGAGCGGCCCATTCGACGTGGTGCTGGAGTCGGTCGGCGGCGACAGCCTGCCCGCCGCCCTGGCCGAGCTGGCACCCGGCGGCCTGCTGGTCTGGTTCGGCCAGGCGAGCCGCACCCCCGTCACCCTCGACTTCTTCGGCTTCTTCAAGGGCCCGAACCAGGCCCGTATCGCCCACTTCGACTACACCGCCTCGGACGTCACCTACGGCCAGGACCTCGCCGCCCTGGTCCGCCTCGTCGCCGGCGGCCGCCTGCACCCCGAGATCGGCACCGTCCGCGACTGGACCGAGACCGCCGAGGTCATCACCGACCTGCGCAACCGCAAGGTCCGCGGCAATGCCGTGCTCACCGTCGGCTGACGTCCCACACCCAGCGGAGCTGCCGCCCCCTCCGCGGAAAGGCGACCCAGATGACCAACACCATCCTGACCACCCTGCTGCACACGGCCCCGCCCCACATCCCGGCCGGAGCCGAAGCCATGACGGCCACCCTGGAGCTGCCGCCCGGCGATCCGGGCACCCCGCCGCACCGGCACTCCGGGCCGGTCTTCGGCTACGTGCTCGAAGGCGAGCTGCTCTTCGAACTCGAGGGCGAGCCCGCCCGCGTCATCCGCGCCGGCGAGGCCTTCTGGGAGCCGGGCGGCGATGTCATCCACTACCTGGCCGCCAACAACCTTCCCGAGGCCACCACCCGTTTCGTGGTCGTGATGATCCACGCCCCCGGCGAGCCGATGCTCACCCTCGTCGACGCCGACGAACTCGCCGCCCGCGTCCACCTGCGCGCCCCCAAGGAGGCATGATCATGCGCATCTTCCTCGCCGGCGCCACCGGCGTCATCGGCCGCCACCTGCTGCCGCTGCTCCTCGCCGACGGCCACCAGGTCACCGGCACCTCGCAGAGTCCGGAAGGCGTCGCGCAGTTCAAGGCGGCGGGCGCCACCGGCGTCCGCCTGGACGTCTTCGACCGGGACGCCGTCAAGCGGGCGCTGGCCGAGGCCGCCCCCGACGTCGTCATCCACCAGCTCACCGCCCTCGGCGGCGGCAGCAGCGCCGACAACGCCCGCATCCGCCGCACCGGCACCCGCAACCTCGTCGACGCCGCTCACGCCGCAGGGATCCAGCGGATCATCGCCCAGTCCATCTCCTGGGCCTACGAACCCGGCGAAGCACCCGCAACCGAAGCAACACCGTTGGACGTGGCGGCGCCCGAACCGAGGGCGACCACCATCGCCGCCGTACAGGCCCTGGAGGAAGCCGTCGCCGAGGCCCCCGAGTACGTGATCCTGCGCTACGGCACCCTCTACGGCCCCGGCACCTGGTACGCCCCCGGCGGGCTCATGGCCGCCAAACTGCAGGCCGGCGAACTCGCCGCGGACGACGCGGTGACCTCCTTCGTCCACGTCGACGACGCCGCCCGGGCCGCACTCACCGCCCTCACCTGGCCCAGCGGACCGGTCAACATCACCGACGACGAGCCCGCCGCCGCCCACACCTGGCTGCCCGTCCTCGCCGCCGCACTCGGCACCCCGGCGCCCCTCCCCTCCACCGGCCGAGCCGGCTGGCAACGCGGCGCCACCAACACCACCGCGCACGCCCTCGGCTGGCACCCCACGCACCCCACCTGGCGCACCAGCTTCCACACCCAGTAACACCACAACACAACGGCACCCCGACCAGCGGATCCGCACCTGCACACCCCCGCAACCGCCGACGGCAGCAGACAGCAGGCGGCCAGGACGGCTCGGTGCTGGAAGGCCTCGGCGCCGTGCTGCTGCGCCGCGGCCGCACCGCCGAGGCCGAGCGGATCCTGACCGAAGTGCTCGCCGGTCGCACCCGGCTGATGGGCGCCGACCATCCGGCGACCCTGGTCGCGCAGCGGCTGCTGGCCGAGGTCCTCGCCGTCCGCGACCACCGTTCGGACGCGATCGACCTGCTCTCGAACGTCCTGCTGAGTCAGAGCGAGACGCTGGAGGCGGAGCGGGGAGAGTCCGTAGAAGCGGAGCATGGGGACGTAGGTTGCCGCCATCAGGGCCCAGGCAAAGGCCGGCGGTGGCGGGAAGGGCGTCGCGGGCGACGAGGCCGGTGAGGGCCACAACGAGCGGGACGGGCGTAGAGCACATGCGCAGTGATCAAGGAGCGCCGGATGAGGAGCCGCTCGTGGGAGAAGGTGTAACTGCCAACATCACCCGCGTCGCAGACACCGTCCGGCGACCGGTCAGGCCCTTCACCACCACGATCCAGGCCTATCTCTCGCACCTTCACCGAGCCGGATTCACCGACGCGCCCCGTCCGCTGGGGACCGACGAGCAGGGGCGGGAGGTCCTGTCGTTCGTGCCGGGCGATGTGCCACGCGAGCCGCTCCCGCCCGAGGCGACGGGCGAGGGCGTTCTCGCCGCCCTGGCTCGTCTGATCCGGCGGCTTCATGACGCCGCGCAAGGATGGAAACCACCCGACGATGCCGTCTGGGCGACGCTACCGGGGACACAGGACATTCCGCTCGTCGACACCGACGCCGAACTGGTCGGCCACCGCGACTACTGCCCGGGCAACGTGGTCTTCCGCAACGGCCTCCCCGCGGCGCTCATCGACTTCGACCTCGCCAGGCCGACCACCCGCGTCTATGACATAGCCAACGCCCTCTACTGGTGGGCACCACTACTGCATCCCCAGGACCGAATCCCCGCCCTGGCCCAGGCCGACATTCCCCACCGCGTGGCCATCTTCGCCGATGCCTATGGGATGTCCGACCAACAGCGTCGTGACCTGGTCCCTCTGGCCAGGCGAATGATTCATCGCTTTCATCTGACCAGCCTCGCCGCGGCGCAAGCCGACCCGGTGTTCCGGCGCTTCTGGGACCAAGGAGTCAAGGACCGCATGCCCCGGGCCGAAGCATGGATCGCACACGAAGGCCCGGCAATCGCGACCCGGCTCACCACTGACCGCCACCGATGACACGAGCCCAAGCGGCTGACCAAGGCGCGCGGCCCGCAACGGCCCGCCTTCCTTGCCCCACGGGGACACGAGCCCATCAGCCGAGGTCGAAACGGCGAGTGGCGGGCCAACCCTCCCATGTTGCCGATGCCGCAGATGGTCGTGGTGGAAAGCATGCGCGGGTTGCAACAGAATCGGGCCGCCAGCAAAACGCGCATTTGCCTCACACTCGGACTGGGGAAACTCATCGTATGGGCCGTTATCGACGTGTTGTTGAGGTCGCTCCGCTTCCGCGCGAGCTGCTGGACCAGGTGGTGCGTGCGTTGCTGGACGCGGCGGAGGAAGCGCCGATCACCGAGAACGGTTTCGAGTTCGGGGACGAGGTCATCAACGAAGTGCGGCTGGTGGAGGGTCGGCACCTCGCCGCCGGAGCCCGCTACCGTGGGGAGGAAGACGGGCTGATCATCGAGGCACACGTCCCGGCCTGGAACCGGGCCGGCGAGTCGCGGATCGAGGTCACGGGCGTCTCCGGCGGTCATACGGTCAATCTGCGCCTGGACCTGCACATGTCGGGCAGACGGCTTCACTCCCTCCGCATCACCGGTGACTACCAAGGGCCGAAGCCGTTTCGCGCGTTGCGGCGCGCGCGGTGGGAAGGGGAACTACGGGCCAAGGAATGGTGGTCCCCGTCCGGTTCGAAGACATTCCCGATCTCGCTGCGGATCGAGCCTGGTCCGAGCCAGTGCTCGCAGATCCTCGCGAGCAGCAACGGCTCATCGTCCCGGCACTGAAGAAGACGAAGTTCAGCAAGAACTCATGCCCGCCGTCCTGGTCAACGAAGTTCGTGAAGACGACGAAGAATCCATGCCCATCGGACAGGAGCACCTCGAAGTACGGGCACCGTCCCGAGACATCGAGATGGCGCCGCCTGCGGCGGTGATCATATCTGCGAGAAGCGGTCCTACCGGTTGATCCAAGTCGGCCTTTCACGCGGGCTTGAGGCATTGCCCTTCAGCAGCGCAGCGTGGCGGCCAGGTGTTGCGGGCGGCTCGGGTTCCTGTCATGCCGACGAAAGTGCGTTCTGGCCAACTGTGAACGGCCGGCAGTCGACGTCGGCTGAGTACGCATGTGTTGGTTGAGTGAAGATCGAGGACTTTGCGGATCAGAGCCGACCTCCTGGGCCGGCGGCGACGTTGTCCGGGGTGGTGGGTACTAACGCGACGCGTCTGCGCGTTCCAGCAGTTCGGTGGTCGCTTCCCAGAGGCGTTGCTCGCGGTTGCGGTCGTGGGCGACGGGTTGTACCTCGGTGAGCTTGGTCTTCAGCACGAATGCGCCGTCGCGCAGGTGTGCCCACTTGTCGTCCAGGGCCATCGCGGCCAGCAGCGGCCCTGAGCGCCGCGGCGTCGACACGCCCGGAACCCGGCCCAGGGCGCGGCTGAGCGCCTGGAACACCTTCGGGGCGCCACGGCCGAGTGCGGTGCCGGGCATCCAGCCCGGTTCGAACACCGACACGTTGATTCCGGCGCCGGCTCGGCGCTGCAGTTCGTGGGCGTAGTACAGGATCGCCAGCTTGGCGTTGGAGTAGGCGACGCCGGAGGCGGTCATGCCCGGGGCCTTTCCACCGGTGGCCGGGCGAGCGAGTTCGACGGGGTCGGCCCACTTGGCCTCGGCCACGCCCAGCAGTTTGCGCCAGAAGTTGGCGTGATAGGTGTTCGAGCCGAGCAGCACGACCCGTGCCGGGGCGGTGAACGAGCCGAGCAGGTCGCCGATGAGCTGGGCGTGGGCGAGGTAGTTGACGGCGAAAGTCATCTCGTAGCCGTCAGGCGAGGCCTGTCGGGTGTCGGCCGACATGATGCCGGCGTTGGCGACCAGCGCACGCAGCGGCCGGACGGCGTCCGCGGCGAGCAGGTCGCGCACGGTGGCCGCGGCGGCGCGGACGTCGGCCAGGCTCGCCAGGTCGCAGCCGATCTCGTGGACGCGCGCCCCGAGGGCACGGGCCTCGTCGGCGACCGCTGTCAGGTCGCGGCCGGCGCGGCCGACCAGCAGCAGGTCGGGTCGCTGCCCGTCCGGGCGGCCGGCCATGGCCAGCGCGGCGTGCCGGCCCAGGTTGCGGGTCGGGCCGGTGATCAGAACAGTTCCAGGTTCGGTCATGACCGCAGCCTGCGCGAACTGTCGGGCCCGCAACCAGTCGTCCGGTTTTCGTAGGACTACCAGGGCCAGGACAACCCAGTGCGGATCGGCGCACACTGGACCCTGTGGAAGCGTGGGAGTTCGGCCGGACGGTACGCCGCTGGCGCGACCGGGTGGCGCCCGAGGCCGTCGGCGTGCCGGTAGGCCGCCGGCGCCGGGCCAGCGGGTTGCGCCGCGAGGAGTTGGCCGCGCTCGCCGGCATCTCGGCCGACTACCTGACCCGCCTCGAGCAGGGACGTGCGACCGCGCCGTCAGCGCAGGTCGTGGAGTCGCTGGCCCGGGCACTGCGCCTGGCCGACACCGAACGCGACCTGCTCTACCGGCTGGCCGGGCACGCCGCACCCGGCCCGGACATCGTGCCGTCCCGGATCACCCCGAGCGTGCAAAGGCTACTCGACCGGCTCTCGCACACCCCGGTGGTCGTCTACGACGCCAGCTGGACACTCGTGCTGGCCAACGCGCCCTACGACGCGCTCATGGGCGACACGACCACCTGGCGCGGCCTGGAGCGCAACGCCGTCTGGCGCAACGTCACCCGCCTGCCCTCACGGGTCGTGCACACGCCGCAGGAGCAAGCCGAGCACGAGGCCCGGCTCGTGGCCGACCTGCGCCTGACCGCCTCGCGCTACCCGGCCGACCGTGCGCTGCGACGCTTGATCACCGACCTGACCTCCGGCAGCCCGCGCTTCGCCGAGCTCTGGGACGCCGAGGCACCGCCGCCCCCGGCCGACCCGTCCCGACGCAAGACCATCGACCACCCGGCGGTCGGCCCGATCACCCTGGACTGCGACACGCTGCTCGTGGCCCTGGACGACCTGCGCATCACCGTCTACACCGCCGAGCCCGGCACCGAAGACGCCGACCGCCTGGACCTCGCCGTCGTCCTGGGCACCCAGTCACTACAGCTCTGAGTACGAACCTTCGCCAGCGCTGGCTGACGGGCGCCTATGTGCTGACGGTGGCGCGCGCGGAGTGGCTCGGCAGCAGGGCCGCAGCTCCAAACGCGCCGCGAGGCACCGGCGTCACCATCGGTAAGTCGGCGTGGCCGAAGCCGCGCAAGATGATGGAGCTGCGGCTGGGCTACGGGTGTTCGAGCGTGAGGAGCGGCTCGGCGGTCACGGGCGCCGGTGCGCCGGGGTCTACGGCGCAACATCATTACCTTTTGCTGGCATTCAACCGTCGCTCGAACCCATACAGAAACGCGTTCCTGCTTCTCACACCCGCACCGAGCGCACCGTGGGAGTCCGCTTCGATGCCTGCCAGTACGCGCAGCACCGCCACGGAGGAGTTTGACCACTCAGCCCGTGTCGCCGAGAGCTTGTACGGTCCGCGGGTCGTATCCGGCGGCTGCGAGAGGCGTGCGCACGTCGGTCTCCAGGTGGGGCAGGTAGCCCACGAGGACGTCGGCCGGGCCGTTGATCTGTGCTTCGCGTAGTGCGGCGGGGAGCAGGAGAGTCCGTGCGGGCTCGAGTGTCTGCGGCGGGCCGCCTGCGGTGACCTGGACGGGCCCGCCAACGTTGGTAAGGATCTTCGCTGTCGGTAGCGTCAGCTCGATCGTTGCGCCGGTTGCGGCTCGCCATCGTTCCAGCGCGAAGTAGGGGCCGGCGGTGCAGATGACCTTCTCGATGTCGTCGGTGACGCGGATGCGTAGACCAGGCTGAAAGTCGGGGCGGGGATCGGGCTTCCATTCGGCGATCAGCATGTCGAGGTTGTGGTGCCATTCGGCGTCGTCGAGACGGGAGCCGTCTTCCATGCTGTGGGGCATGGCGCTCTGCTGGACGTCGGAGGTCTGCTCGATCTCGTACACGAGGGTGTCGGGGCCGAAGCTGTGCAGGGTGCCGGCAGGGACGTAGAGGGTTTCGCCGGGGCGGACGGGCAGGCGCCGCATCACCTCATCGAAGTCGCCGCGGACCAGGGCGTCGCGCAGGGTCGCGGCGTCCACGCCGGGGTGGACGCCGGCGAGTGCGGTAGCGCCGAGCGGGGCGTCCAGGATGTGCCAGGCCTCGGTCTTGCCGTGCGGGGCGCCCTCCAGGCGGTGGGCGTCGGTGTCGTCGGCGTGCAGGTGGACCGGTAGCGGTCCGGAGGCGTCGATGAACTTGGTCAGCACGGGGAACCGGTCGCCGCGCCAGCCGCGCCCCATCATTTCGTCGGGGTGGTCGGTGGCCAGGCTCCGCAGCGTCCGTCCGGCGAGCGGGCCGTTCTCGACCTGTGCGATGTCGCCGTCGACGTCGCTGACCTCCCAGGTCTCGGCGATCCGGCCGGGCGGCGCCGGACGACGGCCGAGCCGTTCGACGATCGCGCGGCCGCCGAAGACGTGCGACTTGATCGGCGTCGTCAGCCGAAGCGGATACCAGTCCATGTCACAGGATCGGCTGGCCGCCGGTCACCGCGATGCGGGCGCCGGAGACGTAGCTGGCCTCGTCGGCGGCGAGCATCACATAGACCGGGGCGAGTTCGGCGGGCTGCCCGGGGCGACCGAGCGGCGTGCCGGAACCGAACTGCTCGACGTCGTCCGGCGGCATCGTGGAGGGGATCAGCGGCGTCCAGATCGGGCCCGGGGCGACGCTGTTGACGCGGATGCCGCGCGGTCCGACCAGTTGGGCCAGGCTGCCGGCGAAGTTGGCGATCGCCGCCTTCGTGCAGTTGTAGGCCAGTAGCTTCGGCGGCGGCGTATCGGAGTTCACCGAGGTCGATCCGATGATCGAGCCGCCTTCGGGCATGTGCGGCAGAGCTGCCTTGCACAGGTGGAACATCGCGTAGATGTTGGTCTTGAAGGTGTAGTCCCATTCGTCGTCCGGGATGTCCTCCAGCGCGTCGCGGGTCATCTGGAACGCGGCGTTGCTGACCAGCACGTCGATCCGTCCGAACGCCTCGACCGCCTTGTCGATCACCGTGCGGCACTGGGCCGCCTGCGACAGGTCGCCCGGCACCAGCACCGCCCGGCGCCCCGCCTTCTCCACCAGGCCGGCGGTGTCGCGGGCGTCGTCGTGCTCGTCGAGGTAGGAGATCAGCACGTCGGCGCCTTCGCGCGCGAACGCGATCGCCACCGCCCGCCCGATCCCGCTGTCCCCGCCCGTGATCACCGCCGCCTTGCCGGCCAGCCGGCCCGACCCGCGGTAGCTCTCCTCACCGCAGTCCGGTACCGGGGCCATCTTCGACTGGACGCCGGGCGGTTTCTGCTGCTGCGACTCGGGGCTCATGGCGGAGTCCTCTCTGCGGAACGGTGGTCGCTGTGTATCGGCGACTACCCAGCAGGAGCGCCACACACCGGAGGCCACCGAGATTGACCGGCTCTTTGGATCCCGGTCAGTCCGCGGTCCGCGATACGCGGCTCGATGACGACCTGGAGGCAGACGACACAGACATAATCCGTCCTTCAGAAACCCAAACAGCGTGCTCTCGGTGCGCCACAGCAGTGCGACGAGTGAGGCTGCGTCATGTCCACTCCGCGATGCTCGGACGCAACTGCCCAGAGGGGGCCGGCCGAACGCCCAGCGTCCGGCCACACCCCAAGGCTCTGCGAAGGAAGGCAGGTGACTGTGACCATCTTCAAGGTCGCCCCGGTGATCGAGCGCCGTTGCGGTAGCCCGCACGGCTGCCCGAGGACGAACGGCTTCGATACGGCTGTGCAGGCGCAGCCCGCCGTTCGACGGCGGTGGCGCGGTCGTCAGCCGATCGGCTCGGCGACCGGCGGCACCGGGCCCGGCAGCGGGGCGGCGGTGACCGGCGGCCGGGTGCGTTTCACCAGGAAGGCGGCGACGGCCGCGACGATGAGCAGGGTCGCGACGCCGGTCTCGGTGGTGACGTAGGCCAGGGTCGCGGCGGATCCGACCACCGCGCTGGTGGCGAGGGTCTCGAAGAAGGTGTTGAAGGCGTTGTGCATGACGCTGACGGCCCACACTCCACCGCTGATCTCACGGAGCCATCCGTACACCACGCCGGCGAGCGTGATGGTGACCAGCACCATCGGGACGACGATCAGCCGGTTGCCCTCGCTCTGGTAGGTGGTGGTGAGCAGCAGCAGCGGCAGGTGGAAGCAGGCGTGCAGGGCCCCGGTGACGAGCCAGGCGCGGCCGCGGGGCAGCGCGGTGGCCAGGAGCGGGAGCAGGAAGCCGCGCCAGCCGATCTCCTCGCCCATGATGAACAGGGTGCCGATGAGCAGGTCCCCGATGACCAGGTCGAGTGCGGAACCGAGCGTGATCCCATCGGTGGAGTAGCGGGCGACGCCCACCGCCACGGCGGTCCCGTAGGAGAGGGCGGCGATGGCGGCGGGCAGGACCAGGGCCAGCAGCAGTGCGCGCGGTGTGGTCCTCCAGCCGACGCCGGCCCAGGCCCGGCGCCGTTCGCCGCGGCGGGAGGTGAAGGTGATGGTGAGGGCCACCGCGATGACGGGGGCGAACACCGTCAGCGGCGGCGCGAACCCCTTGTGGGGGAACAGCAGGGCCACGGTGAGGGCGAGGGCGTAGGTGAGGCCGAGGTAGGCGGCGGCTTGGCGCAGAGGGCTCATTGGGGTCTCCAGGTGGGGGGTGGTGACGGCTCCAACGGTGCCGGTGCGGGCCCTGGTGCCGCGTCGGGCGCGGGTACCGCGCGCACCTGGTCGCCGGACCGATTGCCGGATGCGCTGGTATCGGTCTGCGGACCGATGGAGGGGGATCGCCGCCCGCCTAGGGTGGCGGCATGTCGCGTCCTGAAGTTCGGCCCGTCCCCACCAACGAAGATCCCGTCCGGATGGTCGCCGCACGTCCCGAGGGCAGGCTCGGGCCTGGGGGGACGGCCTCGCGGGGGCATTGCGCCCCTGCTTTCCGATGACGCGGTGGTGGAACCGGCCGGCCGTCCGCGGGTGGCTGCCCGGCCCCGCGGACGCGCTGGCCGGGGTCGCCGCCGCCGGGGTCGCCGTCGTGGTGCTCGCACAGCCGCGTGGTGCGGAGTACCACTCCCTGGACCCGCTGTCGTGGCTGCTCACCGGGCTCGGTGGCGCCGCCCTGGCCTGGGGCCGCCGGGCCCCGATGGCGGCGGTCGTCGTGACCAGCGGCTGCGGGATCGTGCTGGGGTTCCGCGAGGACCCGGTCGACGTGCTCCCGTTCGTGCTCACGCTCCTGCTGTTCAGCGCTGGGTACTACCGGACGGGCAGACCCGCGGCGGCGGCGCTTGCCATCGGCATCGCCGGGATCACGGCGACGGCGCTGGCCCGGCCGCCCGGCCTCGGCATGGCCGCCCTGGTCCAGGGATGGGTGATCTTCAGTGCGGGGTGGGCCATGGGCCGGCTGCTCCGGTCGCGGCGCCGAGCCCTGCTCGCCCTGGTCGACGCCGCCGAGCGGCAGGCGGCGGCCGAACGCGATCGCGCCGCGCTGACGCTGGTGGAGGAGCGGCTGCGGATCGCCCGCGAGCTGCACGACGTGCTCACCCATTCGGTCAGCGTCATCTCCGTCCAGGCCACCGTGGGGGAGCACCTGTCCGCCCGCGATCCGGCCGCCGGCCGTACGGCGCTCACGACCATCGGGGAGGTCAGCCGCTCAACGCTGCGGGAGCTGCGGCAGATCCTGGCCCTGCTCCGCGACGACTCGGGACCGGCGGACGCGGCGGGCGGCGATGCGCTGGAGGAACCCGCGCGCAGCCTGGCCGACCTCGACGATCTCATCGAGACGTTCCGGACCGCCGGCCTGCCGGTGCGCGCGACCACCCGCGGGGCGCCGCGGAGCCTGTCCTCCTCGGCCGAGCTGTGCGCCTACCGGATCATCCAGGAGGCCCTCACCAACACCCTCAAGCACGCGGCCGCGGGCAGCGCCCACGCCGTGCTCGACTACGGAACCTCGGCGCTGTCGCTCACCATCACCGACGACGGCCGCGGCGCGGCCGCGGTGATCGGCGCAGGACACGGCATCATCGGGATGCGCGAGCGGACCGCCCTGCTGGGCGGGACCCTTGAGGTGGGTCCGGCGGGCGCCGGCGGATTCCGGGTCCGGGCGCACATCCCCTACGAGGCGGCGTGATGGCGATGGCCGGCGGGACCGGGCTGATCCGGGTGGCCGTCGCCGAAGACCAGGCGCTGGTGCGCAGCGGATTCGTCGCGTTGCTGCGGTCCGAACCCGACATGGAGGTGGTCGGTGAGGCGGGCGACGGCCTGGACGCCCTCGCGCTCGTCCAGGACACCCACCCGGACGTGATCCTCATGGACATCCGGATGCCCAGGATGGACGGCGTGGAGGCGACCCGCCGGCTCACCCGTGATCCGGCGACCGCGTCCACCCGCGTGCTGATCCTGACCACCTTCGACGCCGACCGGTACGTGCACGACGCCCTGCGCGCCGGCGCGAGCGGCTTCCTGCTCAAGGACGTCGTGGCCGCCGACCTGCTCGACGCCGTACGGGTCGTCTCGGCCGGCGATGCGATGCTGTCGCCCCGCATCACCCGGCGGCTGATCGAGCGCTACACGGACGAGCCCGAGCCGGTTCCCGTGGACGAGGGCCGCGTCGGGCACCTGACCCCCAGGGAGCGCGAACTGCTCATCTGCGTCGCGCGCGGGCTCACCAACGCCGAGATCTCGCAACAACGCTTCATCAGCATGTCGACGACCAAAACCCATATCAGCCACCTGCTGGACAAGCTGGGCGCCCGCGACCGCGTCCAGCTGACCATCTTCGCCTACGAGACCGGGATCGTGAGCCGCGGCAACTGACCCTGGCGCGGGCCGCCGGGCACCGCTGCTCGATCGCCTCGACCCACCTCACGTCCGGTCGGCGGCAGGGTCGTGTTCGCCACTACCAGCCCGGTCCCTGCAGGCGACCGTGCGGTGTTGAGCGCGGTAAGGCGTGTAGCGGGGCGTTGCACACATCAAGGTCGACTGCCCGTCGGCCCGTGGTGAGCGCTTGACCTGTGCAGGGCACTGTCGTGGCTGATGAGTGACAGGTTCTCCTTACCTTTGCGCCGCGCCTTGTTTAGCGCGATGTCGCGGGGAACGGATGGGCGCAGTGCGGCGCCGACGAGGCCGGGCTCCGCGGCTAGCGAGGGAGTTGACGGGTGATGAGCACGGCACGGCCGCCGGGGGGCGGTTCAGAACCGTCGGTGAGCGAGCTGGTCAAGCAGGCCACCGAGCAGATTCCGCAGTTGGTACGGGCGGAGATGCGGCTGGCCGCGGCGGAGATGAAGGACAAGGGCCGTCACGCCGGGTTCGGTGCGGGCTTGTTCGGCGGGTCCGGGCTGGTGGCGCTGTACGGGGTGGGGGCGCTGCTGGCCGGAGGGATCGCGGCGCTGGCGCTGGCGCTGCCGGTATGGGCGGCGGCGTTGATCGTCGGGGCGGTGCTGCTGGTCGTGGCGGGAGTGTTGGGGCTGCTGGGCCGCAGGCAGGTCCGCCAGGCGAATCCACCGGTCCCGGAGCAGGCGATCGAGTCCACCCACCAGGACGTCACGGAGATCAAGGAGAGGGCGCGACGATGACAACCGACCAGTCGAGTACCACGAACACGGGCCCCGAGGCCACGAAGAGCAAGAAGACGGGTCCGCGGAAGAGCGGCACGCAGGAGACGAGCCCGCGCACTTCCGGCAGTCCCGGCTCGGGGCCGGGTGCGGACGCCCCGGAGGAGTTGCAGGAGCAGGTCGAGCATCATCGCCGAAAACTGGGCGAGACGGTCGAGGCGCTGGCCGCCAAGACCGATGTCAGGACCCGTGCCAAGCAGCAGGCCAAGGAGAAGGCTGAGCAGGTGCGGCAGCTGACGACCGCCACAGCGCAGGACACCGTTCGCGCCACCCGGGACAAGGCGGGGCAGGCGGGCCGGCAGGTTCAGGCCAAGGCGAGCGAGTTCACCGCGCGGGCCCGGCAGACCGCGACCGACCCGGAGAATCAGCCGGCGGTACGCCGTAGCGCCGCGTTCACGGCGGCCTTGGGCGCCGCGGGCGGGCTCGCGGTATGGGCGTGGACGCGGCGACGCCGCCGGGCCGCCCGTCCCCTGACGCGGTGGGAGAAACTCGCCACCGTCGCCCAGCGGACCGGCACGCGGATGCGGCAGCAGGCCGCCGAATCCAACACCGTTTCGGCCGCTTCGGCAGCCGTGGCTTCCGCCGTCGGCAACGCCCGCAAGGCGGCGGCCTCTCCCGAGTTCAAGCCCCGCGCACAGGGGGCGGCCACGGCCACCGCGGTGCTGTCGGTGTGGGGGTGGCGGCGCCGGCGCCGCGCCGTTCGCCGCACCGCCCGCGGCCAGGTCACCGTGATCTGAAGGGTGCTGACGATGCCGTACAAGCTGCTGTCCCTGGCCTTCGGCATGCTGGGCGGACAGCTCGCCGGTGTGCTGTTCGAACAGCTCTGGAAGCGGGTCGCCGGCCAGGACGACGCCCCGGACGCGGACGACCGCAACTACTCCTGGCGGCAGGTGCTGGTGGCCGCGGCCATCGAGGGCGCCCTCTTCGGCCTGGTGAAGGCGGCCGTCCAGCGGGCCGGTGCCCATGGCGTCCACAAGGCCACCGGGCAGTGGCCCGGCGACCACTGACCGGCGGCGACCGCCCGGTACGCGGGGGCGCCGGCGACCTTGAGCGCGAGGAGCGAAGACGATCATGAAGAGGGGCGGCGGACCCGGCGCCGAGGGCGCCCGCGCATCGGACACCGCCCGGCCGGGCCGTCCCGGCCAGGGGCGCACGGGGCCGGGCGCGCACGTGAAGCCCAGGGCCCGCGCCGGACGCAGAACCCCCGACGGGCCGACGGAGTTGCCGCCGGTGTCGTGGTGGGGTGCGGTCAAACGCACCTTCGGCGAGTACCAGGACGACGATCTCGGCGATTGGGCCGCCGCGCTCACCTACTACTCGGTGCTGTCGATCTTCCCGGCCATGCTGGTGATGGTCTCGCTGATCGGTCTGGCGGGGAACTCGGTGTCGCACGACCTGATCACCAACGTGGGCACCATGGCGCCTGGATCGGTGAAGGAGGTCCTGACGAACGCGCTCACCGAGCTGCAACGGGGACGCGGTGGCGCGAGCGTCACAGCGCTGCTGGGGCTGGCGGCCGCCCTGTGGTCGGCGTCGGGGTACGTGGCGGCCTTCATGCGTGCGAGCAACGCGGTCTACGACGTGCCCGAGGGCCGGCCGATCTGGAAGACCCTGCCGCTGCGCCTCGCCGTCACCGTGGTGACCCTGGTGCTGGTGTCGGCCTCGGCGATCGCGGTGGTGGTCTCCGGGCCGCTGGCCCAGAAGGCCGGCGACGTCCTCGGGCTGGGGTCGGCTGCGATCACCGCGTGGAACATCGCCAAATGGCCGGTGCTGCTGGTGGTGGTCAGTTTCCTGTTCGCCCTGCTCTACTGGGCCTCCCCCAACGCCAGACACCGGTTCCGGTGGGTCACCCCGGGCGGGGTCCTCGCGCTGGTGCTGTGGTTGGCGGCCTCGGCCGGGTTCGCGTTCTACGTGAGCAATTTCAGCTCTTACAACAAGACCTACGGCAGCCTCGCCGGAGTGATCATCTTTCTGGTGTGGTTGTGGATCACCAACCTGTCGATCCTGCTGGGCGCCGAACTCAACGCCGAACTCGAACGCGGCCGCGCCATCGCCGGCGGTCTCCCGGAACGCGCCGAGCCCTACGTCGAACCCCGCGACACCCGCAAATTCGACGACGAAGAGCGCCAGGAACTCAGCGAAGCCGAACGACGGCAGCCCTGAGCCCGTGCCCGGCGCATGGTGCGGCCCCCAGTCGAGCGGTGAGCGCGGTCTTCCGCCGGTGCGGCGCGTTCTTCGTGGTGCCCACGACGAATCACAGGCCGCCGAGGGCGGCCAGCCAGGAGCCCACCACCGCGACCGGGCGGTTGGCGCTGGCCAGCAGGAACAGCCCGCCCGCGAACACCGCGATCGCCGGAAGGATGGACAGCACCAGGCGCCGAAGTAGGGGCCGGCGAACGGAATGAATCCGCCTCACAGCGCCAGCAGCATCAGCAGCAGGCCGTTGAGCCGGCCGCGCGAAGACTCGGTCACGATGGGCTGGGCGGGGTCTCGTGGCGGCGGCCGCGATCGGGCCAGTGGACGTCGGTGGCCCAGCCGAGGCGTTCGAAGAGGCGGATCAGTCCGGCGGTCAGGTCGATCTGGCCGGGTCGGCGGCCGTGCCGGGCACAGGACGGGTCGGAGTGGTGGCCGTTGTGCCAGCTCTCCCCGAACGAGGGCAGGGCCAGTGGCCACAGGTCGGTGGAGCGGTCGTGGCGGCGGGTGGGGTGCGGACGCGTGCCGATCATGTGGCACAGGGAGTTGATGCTCCAGGTGATGTGCTGCAGCAGCGCGACGCGGATCAGCCCGGCCCACAGAAAGGCGGTCACCCCCGCGTGCCAGCTGCCGGTCAGCGCCCATCCGGCGACGAACGGCAGTGTCAGCGACAGTGCGCACAGGGCGGGGAAGGCCCGGCCCACGTGCATCATCGTCCGGTCGGCCTGCAGGTCGGGGGCGTAGCGGCGGGTGGAGGTGGGGTCGTTGCCGAACATCCAGCCCAGGTGCGCGTGCGCCAGTCCGCGGAGCTCTCCCCGCAGGCCGGTGCCGTACCGGTAGGGGGAGTGGGGGTCGCCGGGGCGGTCGGTGAAGGCGTGGTGGCGCCGGTGGATCGCCACCCAGTCGATCACGCTGCCCTGGAAGCTCATCGAGCCCGCGACGGCCAAGACGATCTTCAGCCAGCGGCGGGCGGTGAAGCTGCGGTGGGTGATCAGCCGGTGGAACCCCGCCGTCACGCCCAGGCCCGTCACCACGTAGAGGGTCAGGCCGAGCAGCACGTCGATGATGGTGATCGCCCGTCCCCAGGCGAGCCACACCCCGGCCGCCAGCGCGGCCAGCGGCGCCACCACGATCGCCCCGGTCAGCGCCAGCCGGACGCGCTGACCTGCCGTCCTCGTCCCCGGCGCGTCATCGGGACGGTGGAAGGGGGCGGCACCGTCGTAAGGGTCGTCGTCGCGGCGGGGCCCATGTTCTCCCGGCCGCAGAGCGGTGCCCTGATCGGTGCTCATGATGCCCTCATCCGGCAGCGAGACGATTACTGGTCGGGGCCGTCCGCCCGCAGCGCACCGGACGGCCCCGAGATATCGGCACAGCCTCAGCAGATGGCTGACCGTCCCTCAGTCAAGGCGACCGGCCGGTCTCGGGGAAACAGCCGATCCACGCAAAGGCCATCACCGGAGCCGATCGCCTCGCTTCGAGCACCTGGGCAGTCATCGGCGGCGGTGATGATCCCTTTGCGGATCGGCTGTTTCCTGCCCGGCGCGGGCGGGATTCACTTGGGGCGAATGAGAAGCCCCGTTCCCGTGCTCCTGCGGAACACACCGGGGCCCCTGCCTCGACCGGTCCGGAAGACCGTTTCCCGGCAGCCATCGATTCAAGGCTCGTCTAGGAGCTCGGTATGGGCATCATCGCCTGGATCGTTCTCGGCCTGGTCGCCGGAATGATCGCCAAAGCCCTCATTCCCGGCAGGGACTCCCACGGACTGATCATCACCACCCTGATCGGCGTCGCCGGAGCACTCCTGGGAGGCTTCCTGGCCACCCGGTTGTTCAACGTCGACGGCGTCCAGGGATTCTTCAACATCTCCACCTGGATCACCGCCATCGCCGGATCGGCGCTCCTCCTCCTCGCCTACCACCTCATCACCGCACGCCGGGGCGGCGGACGCGGCAATGGCGGACGCCGGAACGGCCGGCGTTCCGGCCGCCGCTCGAACAGCTGGGCAGGCCGCAGATGAAACCGCCGTGCTGACCGACCTGATGCATACAGCACCACCGCACACCGAGGACGTCAGATGAGGGTCAGGCGAGCGGATGACGGCGCGATCCCTGACGGCTACGCACGGGCGTTCAGGGCGTCCGACGAAGCCGCGTTGCAACGACGTCGCCTCTGGGTTCGGAACGCCTTCGAGCAGGCCGCCTTGAGACGGGCTCAGCAGCGCCGCCGCTGGGCACGCGATGCCGTTTAGGGCGCCGCCCGGATACGCGCTCAACGGCTCCGCAGGCAGGAGGCCGCGGGCTTTGCCGGCCGATCCCTTCCAAGAGGATTCGCCCCGGCGGCCGGGGTCACCGATGACGGCCGTCGCCTCTCCGCGGTCTTCCGGGACGCGCTCCGGCGCGTCCATCCCGATTCCGCCGAGAACCGCGCCGCGACCCAGGACCGCTCAACGATCGAACTCCTCCAGCGGGCCCGCAAGGACCTGAAAGACGCGGGACTGTGGTCATAGGCGCACCGAGCCATTCCTGCGCTCCCGCAGAGCACATACCGCGCACGGCATGACGGGAGTAGGACATCATGGAGCCGCTGCGACCCGGCGACCCATCCCGGCTTGGCGGTTTCCGGATCCTCGGCCGGTTGGGCGAGGGCGGCCAGGGGATGGTCTATCTCGGTGAGACCGGCGGCGGGAAGCCGGTCGCCGTCAAGGTGATGCATCGCGGCGGCGACGAGCGGGCACGGGCAAGGTTCGTCCGCGAGGCGGCCGCGGCACGGCGCGTGGCGGGTTCGTGCACCGCCGCCGTGGTGGCCGCCGAAGCCTATGGCGATCGCCCCTTCATCGTCTGCGAGTACATCGCCGGGCCCTCGCTCCGGGAGCTGGTCCGCCGGCAGGGTCCGCGCCGCGGTGGTGACCTGGACCGGCTGGCGCTGGGCACGGCCACCGCCCTGGCGGCCGTCCACCAGGCCGGGATCGTGCACCGCGACTTCAAGCCCGCCAACGTGCTGGTCGGCCCGGACGGGCCCCGGGTGATCGACTTCGGCATCGCGCGGGAGCTGGAGGCGAGCACGAGCGCCACCAGCCAGCTGATCGGCACACCCTCCTACATGGCCCCCGAGCAGTTCGCCGGCGAACGCGCCGGGCCGCCCGCCGACATGTTCGCCTGGGCCACCACGATGGCCTACGCGGCGAACGGATCACCCGCGTTCGGCGATGACACGATCCCGGCCGTGATGCGACGGATCCTCGACGGGGATCCCGAACTGGGCCGGCTGACGGGACGACTGCGCGCCCTGGCGACCGCATGCCTGGCCAAGGATCCGGCCCTGCGGCCCGATGCCCGCCAGGTGATGTGCGACCTGCCTGCGGCCGCCACCGGCTCCCGGCGCGCACACGCACCTGGATGAGGGGCCCGCCGGCGAATCCCCGCTTCGCGGTTCACCCATCGGTCCGGGCGCTCCGGACGGGAGGACCGGTACGCGGCATCGCCGCATACCGGTCCGTGGTCCAGCCGCGGGGGCGGCTCAGAGTGCGAGGATCTGGTCGAGCATCTGGTGGTACCGCCGCAGCCCGATCCGGAGCCGCTCGGTGTCGCCGCTGGAGATCTCCTGCTCGAGCGCGTGCTTGCGTTCATCGAGCGCGCTCGCCAGCGAGCTCACCACTTCGTCGTTGAGTTCGCGCGCCTGGCGCACGGCCGCGTGAGGGTCGTCGACGAACGCGGCCTGCAGGTCATGCCAGCGTTGCTGGATCTCCTTGGTGCGCTGACTCTCGAACAGCGATCCGAGGTCCTCCATCCCGCCGTTCGCCGGGACGCCCTCCATGCCCTCGCCATTCCGGTCCTGCGGCCCGGCCTCCTCGGTCGGGTTCTCGGTCGGGTTCTCGGTCGGGTTCTCCTCGACGCTCTCATCGCCGCTCGCGGGCAATGCCTGGGGCCCGATTTCGGCCGGGCTGTCCGCGGAGCCTTCTGCTGGGCCGTCCACGGGGGTGAGCCTTTTCGGCGTGAGGTGGTCGTATTCGGTCATGGGGCTCAGCCGTCCTCGGGGGTGTCGGAGTGATCGGTGACCTTTCGATGCCGCGGGGCGCCCTCGGCGCCGGCGGTGGAGGGTGCCGTGCCGGCGGCACCGTCGTCGAGCAATTCCTCGAAGAGGGTGCGGTAATGGCCCGTGGCCTGCCGGAGTTCCTCGGTCGAGGCCCCCTGCCCGGCCGCACGAGCACTGATCCCATGGGCCCTCCGGTAGTGGTCCAGCACGCGGGAATGCCCGACGGACAGATCGGCGACCCGCTGCTCAAAATCCTGCGTTCCGTATCCGCGGTCGGCCATGACGCGCCTGATGAGCCGGTCGGCGTCGGACAGCGCGTCCTCGGGGGCGTCCACGAACCGTTCCTGCACGCGGGTCCACTCGGCGTGGTAAGCCTGCCGGGCCGCCGGGTCCAGGGGATGCAGGTCCATGTGCTCGACGCGGTTCCGCCTGCTCACCAACTGGCGCTCGGCCTCACGCCGGTTCCCGATGGCCTCCACGGTGCGGTCGTACTCCGGGCCGAACTGCCTGCGCAGCCCGTCGCGCCTCCGCATCGTCCACGCGACCAGCGCCACCACCGCGACCGCGACGATCACTACGACGATGACAACGAATACCAGAGAGAGGGTCATATGATCTGCCTGCCCTTCCGAAACACATCAACCACCCGCCCCGATCAGGGGCATCTATATTTCGCATCCGAAACCGGAGAAGTCGCAACGAGGCCGAACAGGAATCAGGCGCGGACGAGCAGATCGCGTCTCCCGAATGCCAGTGAATTTCACTGCTCATGCCGTCATCAAAGGCCATTCTTGTTCAGCTGGATAGGGACAGGTCGAGAAGGGTTCATCACCGAGGCCGATCACACCTCGGGCTTTGGAGGAGCGCGGGCCGTACGCGGGCACCCGGTGACGGCGATCCCGCCTCCAAGCGTGCGGTGGTGGCGCCGCGTCGTCGGCCGGTTCGAGGCTCGGGATCGTCCGGGGCCGCCCGAGTCGTCCTTCCAACGGGCGGCCCCGGAGAGATCCGGCCGGTCCCCCGACACGGCGGATCACTGCTCAGTGAAGATGATCCGTCGAGTGACGGCTATGAGGCATTCGAGCATGGCTCATCTCTTTCAGAGCTTGCCGGAGCCGCATCGCGGACGGAGACCGCGGCGACCGGCGAGCCGACGGATCAGGGTGCGGGTGGGACGTCGCGCCGGAGATGGGCGAGGGCTTCTTCGGCGAATGGCCGGGCGTCGTGGACGCACTGGCAGTCGGGTCCGTGCGCGTCGCGATGCCAGACGATCAGGAACTGCAGGGCGAGCTGGTTGACGCGGTAGTCGTGTTCGGCCTCCAGCCGGTCGGTCTCGGCTTGGCGGTTCTGGGAGAGCAGGATCAGCGGGGCCGCGTAGGCGGCCTGGGTGGAGAACACCAGGTTGAGCAGGATGAACGGGTAGGGGTCCCAGCGCAGCAGCGCGCCCAGCAGGTTGAGGGCCAGCCAGCCGGCCACGATGAGCGTCTGCACGATGATGAACCGCCACGACCCGAATACGGCGGTGACCGAGTCGGCCAACCGCTCCCCGCGGGTGCGCTGCTCGTAGCGGCGCCGGTTGGCCGGATGCAGATGGGTGCGCGGCCGAGGGGTGATCATCGCGGTGGCGGGACGGGAGACCGGCCCGCCTCCACCGGAGCGGCGAGGCGGGTCCGGCGTCCTGACGCGGATGGAGTCGACTGAGCCCGGGGCTCAGGGGCGTGCGCCCGAGCGTGAGCGACGGAGTTCCCGATGGGGGCCTTCTCAGGTGCCGGCAGGGGGAGCGGGCAGGTCCCCGGCCGTGGTCGCGGCGGGGTGCGGGGCGCCGTTCGGCGTGACGGCGGGGAGGGCGGCGGCCTTCTCGCGGGCGAGGAAGGCTCCGAGTTCGGCGATGGTGGTCATCAGCGGGGCGGGGAACACCACGGTGCTGTTCTTGTCGACGCCGATCTCGACCAGGCTCTGCAGGTTCCGCAGTTGCAGCGCCAGAGGGTGGGCCATCATCGTGTCCGAGGCGTCGCCGAGGGCGGCGGCGGCCATCGACTCGCCCTCCGCGCTGATGATCTTGGCGCGCTTCTCCCGCTCGGCCTCGGCCTGCTTGGCCATGGCGCGTTTCATGGTCTCGGGGAGCTGGATGTCCTTCAGCTCGACCAGGCTCACCTCCACGCCCCAGGCGATGGTGGTGACGTCGAGGATCTCGCGGATGTCGGCGTTGATGCGGTCGGTCTCCGACAGCGTCTGGTCCAGGGTGTGCTGCCCGACCACCTTGCGCAGCGTGGTCTGGGCGATCTGGTCGATCGCGGCGCGGACGTTCTCGATCGCCACGACCGACTTCACCGCGTCGGCCACCCGGTAGTAGGCCACCGCCGACACGTCCACGCTGACGTTGTCGCGGGTGATGATGCCCTGCGACTGGATCGGCATCGTGACGATCCGCAGCGTCACCCGCCGCATCACGTCCACCACCGGAATGATCAGACGCAGCCCCGGCTCCCGGACACCGCGGACCCGGCCGAGCCGGAACAGCACCCCCTGCTCGTACTGCTTGACGATCCGCACCGCCATCGCGAGCAGCAACAGCGCCACCAGCACCACGATCACGGCAACGGCGACCAGGATTCCCATCGGATGCTCCGCTCGGTGGGGGCCCGAGCCCGGACGGGCCGTGTGGAGGACCCCGATTACAGCCAATCCCCTGCGGCCACCGGGGGATACCGCCGATACGGGCTGAGCCGATCACCACGACCGATCACCGCGATCGGTCACCGCGATCGGTCACCGCGCGGAGGCGGGGTGGGTCAGCCGACCGGCTGGTCGGCGGTGGCCAGCCAGCCGAGCCGTTCGGACATGCTGCGGGCGCAGGCGACGACGGCCTGGACGTGATCGGAGTCGTCGGCGGCGCGCCACAGGATCGACCAGGGGTAGAACGAGGCGGGAGCGGTGAGCGGCCGCCAGATCGTCCCCGGAAGGGCGGAAATGCAGGAGGACGGCACGCAGTACAGGCAGCGGCCCTCGGCGACCAGCGCGGACGCGGCACGGATGCTGTCGACGGTCCCCTGGTGCACCGTCGGGGTGAAGCCGGCGGCCCGGCATATCTCGACGGTGAACTGGTTGAACTCCGGGGCCTTCATCTCCTCGGCCAGCAGCAGCGGCTCGCGGGCGAGGGCCTCGACGGGCACCTCGTCCAGGTCGGCGAACCGGTGCCCGCGGGGGACCAGGACGCCGAGACGGTCCCGGCGGAACAGATGCGAGGCGACCCCGCTCGGCGCGAGTGCGGCACGGCCGATGCCCACGTCGAGCCGCCCGTCGACGAGCTGCTGGTACTGCTCGGGAACCCCGACCTCGACCTGGTGGATCACCAGGTCGGGGTAACGGGCCTGGGCCTCGTGCAGGATCTGCGGCATCGAGTCGTAGCTGGCGTCGATGATGCCCACCCGCAACGCCGGCGCGGACCCCTGCGCGGTCCGGGCGACCTGGGCGGCGCGCTCCACGTGTGCGAGGATCTGCCGCGCCTCGACCAGGAACGCCGCCCCCGCCGCGGTCAGGGCGACATAGTGCGTGGTGCGCTCCAGCAGACGCACGCCCAGTTCCCGTTCCAGCCGCTGCACCTGCTGGCTCAACGCCGACTGCACGATGTGCTCGCGCGCCGCCGCACGACCGAAATTCAGCTCTTCGGAAACGGCCACGAAGTAGCGGAGCTGGCGCAGTTCCACATCTCCCGCCTTCCGAGGCGAAACAGCGAGGCCCCTCCAGCAGCGTACATTGCGATGTGCCCTGAAGCTCCGCATCGCCGGGTCGGCGGTTATCGCCACTGCTGATGACTCTTGCCCGTATTGCCCAGTTCGGTCCGGCCGGAGATCGCGCTCAACTGGGTGGTGGGCGCCTTCCACGCGCCCGAGCCCGCCGGTGGCGTTCGAACCGGTCGTCCCTCACCGGAGGGCATCCATCAGGGAGCCGAAGACCATGACCACGATCCTTCCCGCAGGCGGCCCCCGGAGCCGCGCACCGGACCGGACCGGCGCCGCGGGGAACCTGCGGGGCAGCGACTACGCGGTGCTGTCCCGGGAGGTGAGACGAGCCGGTCTGCTGGCCCGGCGTCCCGGCTACTACTGGGTGAAGGCCGCGACGAACCTGCTGCTCCTCGCCGCCGGCTGGACCGCCTTCGTGCTGGTCGGCCCGTCCTGGTGGCAGCTCGCGGTGGCGGCGTTCCTGGCGGCCGCGTTCACCCAGACCGCGTTCCTCGGCCACGACGCGGGCCACCAGCAGATCTCCGGGTCCAAGCGGGTCAACGTCCTGCTCGGGCGGCTGCACGGAAACCTACTGGTCGGCCTCGGCTACGGCTGGTGGGTCGCCAAGCACAACCGGCACCACGCCCACCCCAACCGGGTCGGCCGCGATCCCGACATCGCCACCGGCGCGATCGCCTTCACCCGCGAGAACGCCCAGGCACGCGGCGCCCCCGGCGTGTGGCTGGCCCGCCGCCAGGCCTGGCTGTTCTTCCCGATGCTGCTCCTGGAAGGGTTCCACCTGCATCTGGCGAGCGCCCGGGCGATGGCCGGCCGCGGCGCGACCTCCCAGGCGAGCACGCCGGGAACGGCCCGGCTGGTCGAGGGCGCCCTGCTGCTCGCCCATGCCGCCGGATACCTCACCCTCCTGCTCTGGGTCCTGGCTCCCGCCCAGGCCGTCGGTTTCCTCCTGCTCCAGCAAGGACTCTTCGGGCTCTATCTGGGCTGCTCGTTCGCTCCCAACCACAAGGGCATGCCGATCTTCGGCAAGGACCACGAGGCCGACTTCCTGCGCCGGCAGGTGCTGACCGCGCGCAACATCCGCGGCGGCCGGATCACCGACTTCGCGCTCGGCGGACTGAACTACCAGATCGAACACCACCTCTTCCCCTCCATGCCGCGCCCCAACCTGCGCCGCGCCCAAGCCCTCGTGCGCGCGTTCTGCGCCCATCACGACATCGCCTACTGCGAGACGAGCCTCACCGGCTCTTACGCCCAGGTACTGCGTCATCTGCGCGCGGTCGGCGGGCCCCTGCGCCCGGAACTGGAGTACTGACCCGGCGACAACGCACCACGACGCCCGGAAGGGGTGGTTCGATGAACCACGAGATGAGGGTCCGCGCCATGGCCTCGGGCGTGCCGCACAGCCACAACGGCTCGGCGCCCCGCTGCGAGCATCTGGACGGCCTGACACCCGTCACGCCACGATCACATGGTTGCGCGGCGTGTGAGGCGCGGGGCGAGGGGTGGACGGCCCTGCGGATCTGTTTGACCTGCGGCTGGGTGGCCTGCTCCGACGACTCGCCGCGCCGGCACGCACGAGCGCACTACCAGGAGACCGACCATCCGCTCGCCGCCGCAATGCAGCCGGGATCGACGTGGAAATGGTGCTACGTCCACGAACGTTCCGTCTGACGCGGCCGTTACTCGGAGTTACCATCGGTGCCGGAGGGCACATAGGTGGTTGTGGGGAAACCGAACGAGCCCGCGGACGCGGTGGATCGCAGCGAAGGCTTCGGTGAGCGGCTGCTGGGACAGCTGCTGGACCGGGCGCACGAGATGCCGCCCCAGCTCATCGCTCCGCTGGTGGCCGAGGAGGTGCGCGCGATCGGCGGCTGGGACGTCTCGATCCTGCTGCAGGACTACGCCCAGCAGACGCTGGTGCCGCTGCCGGGTCGGGGCCTCGTGGAGGGTGAGCCGGTGCCGCTGGAGGGGACGCCGGCCGGACGCGCGTTCCTGTCGGAGACCGTCGTCGAAACTCGGCAGGCCGACGGTGTGCGAATGTTCCTGCCGCTGCTGGACGGCAGTGACGAGGTCGGCGTGATGTCGCTGACCCTGGACAGGATCAACGACGACGACCGCCGGCTGCTGCGGCGGCTCGCGGGCCTGGTCGCCGACATGCTGGTGACCAAGAACAACTACACCGACCAGTTCCTGCGCGTGCGGCGGCGCGCGCTGATGAGCGTGCCCGCGGAGATCCAGTGGTCCCTGCTGCCCCCGCTCACCATGACGACGCCGCAGGTCGCCGTCGCCGGAATCCTCGAACCCGCCTACGACGTCGCCGGCGACAGCCTCGACTACGCCCTCAACGACGACGTCCTGCACCTGGCCATGATCGACGCGATGGGCCACGGCCTGAACGCCGCGGTACTGGCCACCGTCGCCGTGGGCGCCTACCGGCACGCCAGACGCGCCGAAGCCGGCCTCGCCGAGTTGTACGCGTTCATGGACAACGCCATCGACGAGCAGTTCGGCCCCGACCATTTCGTCACCGCGCAGATGATGCGCCTGAACATCGGAACGGGCCTCCTGGAATGGGTCAACGCCGGCCACCCGGCACCCATGCTGATCCGTGACCACCAGGTCATCTGCGCACTGGAAGGCCACGGGACGCTGCCCGTCGGCTTCGGCGGCTCGACACCCCTGATCAACCAGCGGCGGCTCCGCCCCGGCGACCGGGTCCTGGCCTACACCGACGGCCTCATCGAAGAGCACACCACCGGCGGGGAACAGTTCGGCGAGGAACGCCTGATCGCCACCATCGAACGCGTCGGGCCCGCCAGCGCGACCGTCCAGCAGATGGTGCGCGACCTCTCCTACCGCCTCATGGGGGAACGAGGCGGGATCACCAGCGACGACGCCACCCTCTTCCTCATCGAATGGCGCGGCGGCACCGCCGACCACCTGGCCCGGCCGCTCCTGTGACCGCGAGCCTCCGGCCGGACCGCGCGGCCCGCCGGCGAGGCTGACCGCGACGGTCGGACGAGCCGGCCGCGACGGGCACCGGCACGATGCCCTCCGGCCCGTACGCCACCGGGCTGAGCGCGTCGAGCGACAACGCCGCCAGTCCCCCGAAACTCGTCAGATGGTCCTTGTCGCCATCCCCGTGCCGCGGCGCCGCCTCGACCTCCGCATCCCGCCACCCGGATCCCAGGAGGGCCGTCATGCCGTGGGGAGGGCCGCTGACCGAGCGGCGGCGAATGCATGCCCCCTGGATTCCCCGCAGAGACCGCGCTCATCCCGGCGACGTATCGCAGCGACAGGGACAGCGGGGCAGATATGCGACGTCCCGCGCGTAGCGGTTCTGTGCGCGGCGTCCTTGGTTTCAACGCGCCGAACGATCATCTCCTGAAGAGAAGAGACGTTCGAGAATCCGCTGTTTCCGCTGCGGCCGGGAGGCGGTTGAATGGTGCTGAGACGAGCATGCGAGTCCGGCGATCACGAGACGCATCCGGGCCGAATTCATGGCTCGTATAAGGAGTCCGTTCATGGGCATCGACGCCTGGCTCGCTGATTCGATTTCACCGAAGGGCGGCGTGTGATGCCGATGGCCGGTATCGCCCTCCTCATGATCGGCGCGATCCTCGTTTTCGCCGTCACCGGGTCCGTGAGCGGTGTCGATCTGCACGCGGTCGGCATCATCTTCATGGTCGCAGGCGTGGCCCTGCTGCTGCTTCAGCTGGTCATGCGCGGCAGGCCGCGTCCGAAGCGATGGTCGGCCCGAAGCCGCCAAGACGCCATCGACGAAGCCGCCGCCGGGCAGGGACGGCAGGGGGTGCCCGATGACCATGAAGGATGAATACCTTCGGCTGGTGACGGGGCTCATCGGCGGCATGGTCATCGCGGTGGCGATCGTCTGCGTGCTCATCGCGGCGGTCGCCGTCGTCGTTTCCTGACGGGGTTCACTGGTCGGCGGCCGGGTCCCGTTGCCACCAGGCGAAGGAGTGGATGTACCGGACGCGCTCGCGGGAGGGCCGGCGTCCATACGTCAGGGCAATGATGCCGCGGCCGTCCGCGTGGCCGGGCGGCCGGCCGGCGGCCCCGGACTGGGCGCCGGGCGGCGCGGTCGCGGCGGCACGGATCTCGCCCAGCAGCAGGCGGGCGGATGCGCGCAGTTCCAGCCGCAGATCGATCGGGCCGCGCGCGGCAGCACGGGTGAGATGGTCCTGGACGAGCGCCGTCAGCTGGTCGCTGAGGTCTCCTGCTGCCGACCCCAGCCCCCATGCTCGCAGCGCATCGCGAACCGTGCCGCGGACCTGCCCCGCCGCCGCCCTCCCGGCGGGCAACCGCCACCGGCCGGTGCGCAGACCGGGACGCGCGGCGGCATCGACGTCGTTCTCGTCGGGGATGCTCACAGTCCTCTCCGATCGGAAACCAGCCCGGATCGGGACGTGCGCCGCAGGGCGGGCCGGTGTCGCGGAACCGGGCTCGGTCTGGTCACATCGCCTCTCTTGTGCCCAGCGCTCATGCGGTCATGCGGCGAGCCCCGCGGGGACCTTCCGAGCGGGCCGGGCGGCGAGCGCGCGGTCGAGGCCGGTGGCGCGGACCAGCGCGGAGACCTGTGGGCCCGGGGTGGCCAGGCGCAGGGTGATGCCGAGGCCGGCGGCGCGGTGCCGGATGCCGATGAGCACGGCCAGTCCGGCCGTGTCGGCGGAGGTCACCTCGGTCAGGTCGAGGATCATCAGGCGTCCGCTGTGCCGCAACGCACCGATCAGGTGCTCGCGCAACGCCGGAGCCGCGGCCGCGTCCAGGGCGCCCGACAGTGCGACGATGGTGTGGCCGGGACGCCGGTGGGCGGGCATCCGCACCTCGTCGGGGGTTCGGGGGAGATTCGCCGTGGTGGGCGCGGTGGTGGTGAAGGTGTTCATGGGGATCTCCGATCGCAGATGGGTGGAAGCTCCGTGCCCGGACGCCCGCATGACGGACCGGCCGGGCAGCGGGTACGGATCAACGCGTCGCGAGGTCTCCTCGAGGGCGTCCGCCCTCGGATTCCCAGGCGTCCTCCGAGTCGTTCTGGGTGCCGGCCCGGTCCGTCCGGCCGGGTGCTGCCGTGAGGGCGGCCGGCAGGTCGGGGGTGTGCAGGTGGTTGGCGGGGTGGGAGGCCAGTTCCATCACCGCCTCGGCCTCGGCGCGGGTCGTGGAGACCGGGACGGTGAGCAGGTCGACGCGCCGCCCGTCGGCATGGATCGCTGTGAGGAGCCCGGCGGGAAGTGAGTCGAACCAGCTCAGCCGCATAACTCAGGAGCCGCGGGGCGCAGCCGCAGCCGTGGTGTCGAGGGTGGTGACAGGCTGATCGTTGTGCGGCGTTCGGTGGCGGTCCACATGGCCGGCACCTTCTCTTGGAGTTCGATCGATGCGGCGAGCCGGTTTCTCATCGGAGGCGCTTGCGGGTCAGCGGGCGCAGTTGGGTGAGGCGGGCGGTGCCCAGGATCAGGGTGACCGCGATTCCGGCGGCCATCGCGGCCAGGAGCACGACCGCCAGCGGACCACGCCACGCTGGTGCGGGTCACCGTCACCGCCTGCGGGGCCGGCCGGGTCCTGTGTCGACTGGGCGAGCCGGGGCCGGGCTGGAAACCCGCACCGGGACGGCTGCTGATGCGAGGCTCGTACGAGGTCGGCATGACTCCCCCTCTCGGGGCGAGCCGGTGTGACGGAACAACCTCAGAACGAAGTTGTCGTCGTTGCCGGATGATCCGATCCTACTCGACAATTCTTAATTCATCGCAGATTCTGAAAATGATTTTCCGGGAGGCGTCCAAGGGCGCGAGAGCAGTATTCATTGCCGCCCGAGCGACGGTCATCAGCGCAAGTGATGACGTGTGCACGCATTGCCTGTTTCCGCGGTAAGACCGTCCGGCTCTAATGAGAACCAGCCAGTCGCTGCTGGGGACCGCGCCGGCTGGTCCAGGGCCGCCCGCTCCTCCCCGAGCCGGGCGGCCCTGAACCGCAGCCGACCCGTTGGGGAAGAGGGCATCGGCAGGTCGGCGAACCGGGAGTGAGCCGACCACCCCGAGCACCGCCCGCGGATCAGCCGGCCTGGGACGAATTGGACGACGAAGACCGGGGAAAATGAATCCCCCCGGAAATACAGGGAGTCCCGATGATCCAAATGGCCGACATCCGGGAATGGCGCACCCGGACCGTCGTCGACTCCGGCGGCCACAAGATCGGCACGCTGGAGTCGGTCTACGTCGACACCAGCACCGACGAACCCGCCATGGCCACCGTGCGGATCGGTCTGCCCACCCGGCACCGCCTGGCCTTCGTCCCCCTGGAAGGCGCGACCGCCGGCCCCGGCTACGTGCGGGTCGCCCACGACAGGTCGCGGGTCAAGCACAGTCCCGCCATCGGCACCGACGACGTCCTGCCCGCCGAGGACGAGGAAGCCGTCTTCCGGCACTACGGCCTGCACTACGAACCCGGCGCCGGCGGCGAGCGCCAGCTCGCCCGCCGCTGAACGCCCGGACCCCGACCGAAGGAGTGAAGGCACGTGATGGTCTTCGTCCTCGCCGTGGTCATCGTCGCGCTGGTGCTGGGCATCCTCGGCATCCTCGTCCACGGCCTGTTCTACCTGCTGATCATCGGCGTCATCGTTCTCGTCGCCGATCTGGCGTTCCTCGCCGTGCGCTCGACCAGGCGCGAACGGCCGCTTCGCTGATCACCTGCACGTAACCGGCCCCGGCATCAAACCGCGTCGTTGTCCGCGGGCGGGTCGAAGTCGACGTCGACGTTCTCGAACCCCTTGTGGCGTTCGGTCTCGGCATAGGAGGCGTAGGCGCGCCGGTCTCCGGCGGTCAGCTCGACGTTGTCGGTGAAGGGCGTCAGCAGGCTGCGGGGCCACAGCCGCCGCTCGCGCACCACGTTGATCTCCGCCCCGGCCACGAAGACGACCGCGCCCAGGTAGATCCACGTCAGCAGACCGAGCACGAGACCGAACATGCCGTAGGTGGCGGTCGCGCCCTTGAGCATGTGGGCGAGCAGGAACGCACCGGCCCACTGCACCGCCTGCCAGACCAGCGCCGAGACGATCGCCCCCGTCCGGACCTGCTTGACGGTGAGCGGCCGGGCGGTCAGCACCCGGAACGTCACCGTGAACAGCACGACGTTGATGCCGACCGCCGCTACGATGGCGCCCGCCCGAACACCGGCACCGAAGACGCCACCGGACGCGGTCACCGCCGACAGCAAGGTCGTCGCCAGGATCACCCCGCCGCCGGCCCCCAGCAACGCCAGGCTGCGCAGCCTGGAGGCGATCGGGTTCGGCCGCGAGTTGCGCGGCACGCCCCAGATCTTGTTCAACGCGTTCTGGACGGCCTGCACGACGCCCAGACCGCCGTACAAACTGCCCGCCACACCCGTCACCAGCGCCAGGACGCTGCCGTGGAAGGAATGGACGTTCGCACCGATCTGATCCCCGATGACCGGGAACTGGGCGAGCGCCGAATCCAGCACACGCTGCTGCAGCCCCGGATTGCCCTGCAACGCGAACCCCAGTCCGGTGACCAACAGCAGCAGCAGTGGAAACAGCGACACGAAGCCGTAGTAAGTGATCAAGGCCGTGAGGTACGTGCCCTGGTCGTCCACGAACTTGTACACCACCGCCAGCGGCAGCCCCACCCAACGATGCCGCCTCTGATAGGCGTCCACCCGGCCGACCACTCCCACACGGGTCTTCTTCCCTCGCCACGACCGAGCCAACGCCCCACCGCTCCCCTCTCGGCCGCCTGCGACGCGGCGCTCAGCCGCGAGCTGGATGGACGGCCCCCTCGCCAAGGCGACGCCGCCATCGCGGGCCGGTCAGACCGCGGCGGGTTCCAGGATCCTCGCCACGTGCGAGCGAGGGAAGGCCAGACGCATCGAGACGCCCAGAGCCAGCGGCTCGCAGCGACGGCGACGAACCGATCTAAGGTGTGGGACGTACGACATGCCACCGGTCCCCCGGATCAGGCGCCTGTCACTCCTTCTGACCTGGGCCGGGACGAGCCCGCACCAGCACCGAACAAGGCACCACCGGACGAAGCTCCACCGGACGAAGCTCCGGCACCCGCACCGCTCCCCGCCGAGTCCGCACGTCCCGGCGCGTCGAATACGCGATCCCTCCGTGCTCCGCCTGTGCGGGGCCGCTCCTGACGCGCCGACCTTCCCGCGCGACACCTGCGAACCATCCCAGCGTGACACCCACGATGATCGAGCGGCAGTCCGGCTCGATCGTGCTGGTCGCATCCATCAACGGTCTGGAGGCCGGGCCGACTGGCGGGGCAGCTGATTCACGCAGGCGGCTTGGTGCCTGCCGGGGCGGGCGAGAACGTCCGGTAATGCCCCTGCCGCGGGACGATCTGCACCCGCTGGCTCATCTCCCCGGCCCGTTCGAACCGCAGCTTCAGCGTCGTGTAGGCACCACCGTGCACGGCCTTCCGCAGCCCCTTCAGCACGACCTTGGAACCGCTCCCGGTGTTCAGCGACACGCCCTCGCCGGCCGGCAGCGCGATCACCCTGCCCTTGATGTCGGTGACGCCGGCGAAGTCCGGCGACGCCACCGCGACCAACTTGTCACCGGGCCCACCCATCCGCGCGATCAGCGTCCCGTACACGGGCGCATCCGCCCCGGCCGCCAGCTCAGCCGGCGGCTCCGGCCCCAGCACGATCAGGTTCCGGATCTTCACCTGCGGCGTCCGCTCCGGGCTCGGCACCGAGGTCGTGACCACCCGCGACTCCTCCCGCCGTCCGGACGCGCCGCCCGAGCACCCCGCAAGCACCACCCCGCCGGCGGTCAGGGCCACGATCCACCAGAAACGTTGAAAGATCACCTCAGCGACGTACCCCGTCCCCACCCGCCCACGGTCAAGCCACTCTTATCTCCTCCCCTTGTCCTTCCTCCGTGGGTCAGACCGCCCACGGCCCCACTTCACTCACTCCCGACCGGTCACGCCCGGTCGGCACGCAGGTGAGGGCCACCGGCCAGCGGGGTGAGGTTCCTGACTCAACCCGTGGGCAGCAGTCGACCGGGCAAGGGCGCTACGCGGCCCGTTGGTAAGGGAGATCCCACCAGCCGCTCGTGACCCCCGGCCGCTCCGGCGGAACCTCCAGCGTGCGAACCACCGCCTCGGCCTCATCCACCACAGGCGGACGCCCTGACCGCGGCCGGTCGTCCAGACGGCTGGCCAAGCCGACCGGAACCGATTCCGCCACGTCACCACCGTTTGCCCGGACCCCTGCAGACGGCGGGCGATCTCGGCGTTGGAAACCCCCTCGGCGGTCAGCAGCACGATTCTCGCCCGCGTCACCAGACCAGACGGCATCGACGGCGACCGCTCCCACGACCGCGACTGGCAAGACCTCAATGAACGTGGCCGGGGCCGGGGCCGGGCATAACGTATCGTCGTTCCCACGGTCCAGTGCCCGAGCATCTGCTGGACCGCGACCCGATCCACGCCTCGCCCGCGATCTTGTGGGTAGCGAATGCCCGCCGAGCGCACGCGGGCTGAACCACTCCTCAAGTCACGGTTCGCGTGCGGTCCGGAAGGTGGGCCGTTTGCGCTGCTTGGGCGTGGGTAACTGCCGGGTACTTGTGACCGGCGCATGGTGCCTGAAGCGACGGTCATGGCAGTGCTTTGGCCTTGCAATGTCCACGCCGGTGTCTGGGGGGCCGGGGTGGGTCGGCGTTGGGAATGCCGCTGTCTGGCCTCGGAAGATTTAGAGGTGATGGAGGACGGCCTGAGAGGGACGCAGGGTGAACGGTCCGGTGCGCCCACGGTCATCGTGGTGATGGGCGTTGCCGGGAGCGGCAAGTCGACCATCGGACGTTCGCTCGCCGCCCGGCTGGGCTGGGAGCACGTCGACGGCGACGCGTTCCACTCGGCGCGGAACATTGCGAAGATGCGTTCCGGTACGCCGCTCAGCGCGGCCGACCGGCGACCGTGGATGGACCGGCTCGCCGATTGGATCCGCGCTCGGCTGGCCGAGGGTCGCCCGGGCGTGCTCGCGTGCTCCGCGCTCAAGCGCGACGACCGGGACCGCCTCGCGGGCGGCCGCGCCGGTGTCGTCATCGTCCATCTGGACGGCGACCGTGACCTCATCGCCCGCCGGATGCGTGACCGTTCCGGCCATTTCTTCGATGCCGGCCTGCTCGACAGCCAGTTCCGTGAGCTGGAGCCGCCCGCGTCGGACGAGGACGTGCTGAGCGTTTCGGTCGCGGGTTCTCCCGAGGCCGTCACCGACGACATCTTGGCCGCCTTGGAGCGCATGGGGGTCGAACCGGCCGGATCCGGCGACTGAGCGAGAACGGGCGATACGCGTCGAACAACACTGGGGGGAGCCTTCGATGCGCGCTGAGCAGGTCACCGACCCGGTGACCTTCCACGGGGAGGGCCCGGTCTGGTCGTCGGCATGGGGAGGGTTGCGCTGGGTGGACATGCTGGCCGGCGATGTGATGTCGCTGGGGGCCGATGGCACGGTCGGTCGGCGGCACGTGGGCGGTGTGGCGGCCGCGGTGCGTCCTCGTCGCGGGGGCGGCGCCGTCATCGGTGTGGAGCGGGGCTTCGCGCTGGAGGACGCGGACGGCACGCTGACGCACCTGCCCGAACTCTGGGCCGACCAGGGTGTCCGCATGAACGAGGGCGGGTGCGATCCGGACGGGCGCTTCTACTGCGGGTCTATGGCGTACGACAAGAGGCCGGGCGCGGGCGCCCTCTACCGGCTCGACCCCGATGGTTCCACGTCGGTCGCGCTCAGCGGGGTGACCATTTCGAACGGGCTGGACTGGAGCCCGGCGGGCGACGTGGCGTACTACAACGACACGGCCACGCAGCAGGTCGACGTGTTCGACTTCGATGGAGCGTCGGGATTGACCGGGTGCCGCGCCTTCGTGTCGATACCGGGCGAGGACGGCGCTCCGGACGGCCTGACCGTGGACGAGGAGGGCGGGGTGTGGGTCGCGCTGAACCAGGGCGGCGAGGTGCGCCGGTACACGCCCTCCGGCGTCCTGGACGAGGTGGTCGAGGTGCCGGTGCAGGGGGTCACGGCGTGCGCCCTGGGCGGGCCGGGGCTGGACGAGCTCTTCATCACCACATCGCGCGAAGGGCTCGCCCCGGACGAGGACCCTCCTGCCGGCTCGTTGTTCCGGGCGGTGGTGGGCGTGAGGGGCAGGCCGGTGCGCGAGTTCGCCGGATGACGACCCGCGCGAGGACGGTCGCCGCGCCGCCGTGGATCAGCCGCGCCGTGCTGACCCGCCGGTGGGGACCGGGCCGCCGGATCCCGCCGGGTACTCCTGGAGCGGCACGAGGTCGTCGGCCCAGGCGGACATGACGGGGGCGAGGACGCGCCACGCCTCCTCGGCCTCGTCGCCCCGGATGGACAGGGCGGCGTTCCCCCGCAGGACGTCCAGCAGCAGCCGCCCGTAGGCTGGCAGGTCGGAGGGCTCCATCCGCGCGGTCAGGGTGAGCGGAGTGAGGGTTCGCGCGCCGGAGCCGATGCCGGTGAGCGCCAGGGTCATGTCCTCCGGGTCGAGTCCGAAGCGGAGCACGTTGGGAAGAGCCTCCCCGGTGTGGCCGAAGGGCAGGTGCGGGACGGGCCGGAAGCGCACCGCGACCTCCTTGCGGTCGGTCTTGAGCGCCTTGCCGGTGCGGAGCCGGAAGGTGGTGCCGGACCAGCGCCAGCTCTCCAGGTGCAGTTCCACCTCGGCGAAGGTCTCGGTGCGGCTCTTCGGGTCCACGCCGTCCTCGTCGAGGTAGGCGGGAACCGGGCGGCCGTCGATCCGGCCCGCGAGGTAGCGGGCGCGGCGGGTACGGCGAAGGACGTCCTCGTCGGTGAACGGGCGCACCGAGCGCAGCACGTCGATCTTCCGGTCGCGGAGGTCGCGCTCTCCCAGGCTGAGCGGCGGTTCCATCGCCACCAGGCACAGCACTTGGAGAAGGTGGTTCTGCACCATGTCCTTGAGTGCCCCGACGCCGTCGTAGTAGCCCGCTCGGCCTTCCAGGGCGAGGGACTCGTCCCAGACGATCTCGACCTCGGCGATGTGCGCGCTGTTCCAGAGGGGTTCCAGCATCCGGTTGGCCAGGCGGCTGCCGAGCAGGTTCTGGACGGTCGTCATGGCCAGGAAGTGGTCGACGCGGAACACCGCCTGCTCGGGGACGACCTCGGACAGCAGCCGGTTCAGTTCCTCGGCACTGCGCAGGTCCTCGCCGAAGGGCTTCTCCAGGACGATCCGGCTGCCCGGCGGCAGGCTCGCCTCGTGCAGCGCGGTGACGGTGCCGGGGAAGACCGCCGGCGGGAGGGCGAGGTACAGGGCGACCGGTCCGTCGCCGCCGATGAGGGAGGCGAGGTCGGCCGGGTCGGTGGCGTCGGCCTTCCGGTAGCGGGCGGCGCCGGCGACCCACATCCTCGCGGAGGCGGGGCAGGGCCGGCCGTGCCGGTCGAGCTGCTCGGACGCCCAGTTCCGAAACTCCTGGTCGTCCCAGTCCTTCCGGCCGGCGCAGACCAGCTGGAAACCGTCGGCGAGTTCCCCGGCCGCCCGCAGGGCGGCGAGCCCCGGCAGCAGGTAGCGGGCGTTGAGATCGCCCGTGGCGCCGAAGACGACGAGCCGATCGATCATGCCGTACCGCCTGCCTTCGCTCGGGCCAGGGTGACGCCGCTGGCGATGACGCCGATGTGGCTGAACGCTTGAGGGAAGTTGCCCATGAACGTGCCGGTCGACGGGTCGATCTGCTCGGGCAGTAGCCCGAGGGGGCTGGCCCGGGCGCACAGTGAGTCGTACAGCTCCTCGGCCCGTTCGATGCCGCCTTGCAGAGCGAGATTGTCCACCAGCCAGAAACTGCAGAGCAGGAAAGCGCCCTCGTCACCGGACAGGCCATCGGGCGACTTGTCGTGCAGGTAGCGGTAGAGCAGGCCGTCGCCGGCGGAGAGGCGTTCGGCGATAGCCGCGGTGGTGGCCCTCATCCGCGGGTGGTCGACCGGGACGACCTTCCGCAGTGGAAGCGCGAGCAGGCTGGCGTCCAGGCTCCCGCCGCCGTCGATGTGCTCGCTGAGGGTCTGCGCGTCCTCGTCCCAGGACTGCTCCAGGATCAGCCGGCGCACCTTGTCGGCCGCAGCGCGCCACGTGCCGACCGGTCCGGGCATGCCGAGTCGCTCCCCGATGCCGGCGGCCCGGTCCAGGGCCACCTGGCACATCCCGGCCGAGTAGGTGAAGACCCTTCCCTTGCTGCGCACCTCCCAGATGCCCTGGTCCGGACGGCACCACGCGTTCTCGGCGGTCCGGGCCAGTTCCACCAGGCCCGACCACAGCGCGGGCTGCAGATCGCCGCCGGCGCGCAGCCACTGGTCGGCGCAGTCCAGGACCTCCCCGTAGATGTCGTGCTGGCGCTGGTCGGCGGCGCCGTTGCCCCAGCGCACGGGCGCGGAACGCCGGTAGCCCTCCAGGCCCGCATCCTCGACCTCCCGCGGGACGGGATCGCCGCGGAGGGTGTACATGATCCGCGGCTGCTCGGTGTTCTCGAAGGCGTCCAGAACCCAGCCGAGGAAGGCGTCCGCCTCACCGTCGAATCCGATGCGGCGCAGTGCGAACACGGTGAAGGCGGCGTCCCGGATCCAGGCGTACCGGTAATCCCAGTTGCGGACGCCGCCGATCGGTGCGGGCAGCGAGGAGGTGGGAGCCGCCACCAGCGAACCGTTGATCCAGTCATCGCACAGCTTCAGCGTGATCGCGGCGCGCCGTACCATCGGCTCCTGCGGGCCGCTGTAGCTGAACGCCCCCATCCAGCGGCGCCATGCCTCGGCGGTCTCCCGCAGTACCGCCTCGGGGTCGAACCGGTGATGCCGGTGGACGCGGCCCCAGGACAGCGTGAGGTCGAGCCGATCACCCCGCTGCAACTCGTACACCGCGCTCAGACCGGACAGCGGGCGGTTGCAGCGCAGATGCAGGCGCAGCTCCGGGTGCCCGGGCGCCTGTACCGCGAGCCCACTGGCCAGGACGCGCAGCTCCGCACCGCCGCGGGGCCGCAACTCGACCCGCAGGCGGACGGTCCCGTCCTCGACGACGGCGGACCGGACGAGCTCCCCCCGGCTCGCCCCCGCGTCATCGGAGAGGTCGGCGCCCGCTCGCAGTGCCATCGCATCGGTGAGCTTCACCAGGCCGGTCGGGCCGCGCATCTCGGTCACCAGCACCGCGGTGTCGGGTTCGTAGTGCTGGCGAGCCTCGCGGAGATCCTCGACCGTCACGGTGAAATGCCCGCCGTGCCGGTGATCCAGGAGGCTGCACAGCAGCGGCTCGCTGTCGAAGCGGGGCAGGCACAGCCATGGGATCGACCCGTCCCGCCCCACCAGCGCAGCCGTCTCGCCGTCGCCGATCAGGCCCAGATCCTCCAGCCGCGGATAACCGTCCCGCCGGCGAACCGCACGGAACGATGGATCGAGATCGAGCATGACGGACTCCTGGCTCCTTCTCCAAAGGACGGCCTTGCCGCCGCCGGGAAAGCGGCGCCGGTCGCGGCGCTAGAAGGCGACGAGTACCTTCACCACGTCCTCGAGCTTCTTGTCCGACACCTCGAAGGCCCGCTCCATCTCGTCGAACGAGAAAGTGTGCGTCGTCATGCGAGTGGGGTCGAACCGCTGCGTCTCCAGTATTCGCAGCAGCCGTTCCATGCGCAGCCGCCCGCCCGGGCACAAGCCACTGGCGATGGTCTTGTCGGCCATCCCGACTCCCCACTCGGCGCGGGGAATGCGCACGAACTCGCCTTCCCCGTAATAGCCGATGTTGGAGATCGTCCCACCGGGCCTGACGATCTTCACGGCGGTCTGGAAGGTGGCGTCCGCGCCGAGGGCTTCGATGGCGGTGTCCACTCCCCGGCCTCCGGTCAGCTCGAGGACTCGATCGACGACGTCCTCCTTGGTGAAGTCGACGATCTCGTCCGCCCCGTAGGTGCGGGCGAGTTTCTGCCGGTCGGGCACCGATTCGATCCCGATGACCAGCCCGGCGCCCAGGAGTCTGGCCCCCGCGGTCGCCATGAGCCCCACCGGCCCCTGAGCCAGCACGGCCACCGTCCCGCCCATCGGGATGTTTCCGTGCTCCGCGCCCATGAACCCGGTCGAGAGCATGTCCGCGCAGTACACCGCCGCCTCGTCGGAGACCCCGTCGGGTATCTTCGCCAGGTTGGCGTCAGCCTCGTTGACATGGAAGTACTCGGCGAACACCCCGTCCTTGGAGTTCGCGAACTTGAACCCGCCCAAGGGCCCGCCGGACTGCGACGGATATCCGTTCTGGGAGGCGAGGTCGCCCCAGTCGGGGGTGATGGCGCCGGACAGGACCCGGTCGCCGGGCCGGAAGTCCTTCACCTCGGATCCCACTTCGTGGACCGTCCCCACCGCCTCGTGCCCGAGCGTGAGGTTCTCCCGCGGCCCGATTCCGCCACTGACCGTATGGGAATCCGAAGTACAGATCAGAGCGGCGGTCGTCCGCACGATGGCGTCCAGCGGGCCCGGCCTCGGCATCGGCTTGTCCAGCAGGCCGACCTGCCCGATCTCCTTCATCACGAATGCTTTCATCGCAACCCCAGTTCGACGAGTACTTCGCATGCGGCCCGTTCGCATGTGCCCCGCCGGCTCACCAGCCCATGTCTCCCCGGCGGACCGACCCCACGGTCGCGTAGTCTCTCCGCCCCGAAGAGGTTTGCGCGGAGCAGAGCGAAGGATGTTGCAATATTCCGTCCAGGAACGGCCATCCCCGATCAACGCCCCGCCCGAAGAGCTCCTTGCATTCCACAGGCGAGGCCGTCACCGGCCGCGTCTTCGCGCGTGCCGCCGGACCACGATGATCCGCGCAACCACGAGCACGGCCAGCAGCGCCACGATCCCGACCGCGATCAGCACCTTATGGAGAGTCGTAAAGTGGGCGGCCAGTTCGCTCGCCAACGCTTCCACCATGAGCAGCATCCTTCCCATCGACAACTGCTTCTACCCCGGCGTCCTACGGGGCTCGCGCCCACAAAGTTTCCGATGTATTTAAGCCTGTTTTGGTAATTCTTAGTGCACGTCGATTCGGCCCGGCCTGCTCCGATGGCGGCAGCATCCGCCTTCGTTCAGACGCCGCCGCAGCGTCTGCATGTCAACGGCAGTCGGACCCTGCCGTGGGGCGCATGGAAGGGGTTTATGCCACGCGCCGCCGTGGTACCGGCGGCGTGGTCTTCACCGATCTCCCCGGAATCCGGGGCGGCCGATCAGGCCCGCGCACCTGCTCCGGGCGGAACTCGGCCCGGCTGCCGGCGAGGCCGACCGCGCCGGGCCATTGGTCACGGAGTTCACCTCACCTGCCGCCCGCTGCGCCATGCACGAGCTCTTGGTGCGTACCCATCCACACCGGCAGCGCTTCGGCGACGCGATGGGGGCTCACCGCCGCCCGGCCGCTCCCCGCCGACATCGACACTCGGGGGGTTCGCGGAGCGGCTTTAACCATCCGACAGAGGTGGATGTGATCAAGAGCCTCGTTAAGGGCAACCGATCGGGGTAAGCCGGAAAGCGATGCGAGGGGGCACAGGCCGGAGGTCGACGGGAGCACACGGAATGTCGAACGCCCGACTCGTCGGTATCGCTCGATATGTGAGCCTGCTGGGCGGCGGCGTCATCACTGGGGGGCGCGCTCGCCGTGCTCATCCTCGAACTGGCCCTGCGTCGGCTGGACGGGCGAGAATACATACTGGTCCGGCAGGCGGAGCACGACTTCTTTCCCTGGTACCTCGGCGCCACCCTCGCGTCCACGCTCATCGCCATGGCGATGCTGGTCATCCTCGCGCGCAAGGCGGGCAGTCCCGCGCTGCGGCCTGCGGCCGCGGCGCTCGTCCTGCTCGTGCTGGCCCTGGTGGTCTCGTTCGCGGTCAACGCCCCCATCAACATCCAGCAGATCGGCTGGAACGCGCAGGCGCCTCCGGCGGACCGGGCGGGCATCCGCGACCGCTGGCAGATCGCGCACGCCGTCCGAACCCTGTTCTGCGTGATCGCGTTCGGCTGCCTGAGCGCAGCGGTCATCGACCGGTCCTTCACGCCGGCGGCGTCCCCCGAGGCCAGCGACTCCTCGTCGCGCCGATGAACCGTCCGACACGCCGGTCGGCCGAGGTTCGCCCTCGGGGGCGCGATCTAGCGTGAACGACGCGGAGGGAACGCCCGGCCGGCCACTGCGCCGGTGCTCCCTCCGCGGCCGTTGGAGGGTGAGGTCTGCGAGCGGTCAGATTCCGGTCGCGACCGGCACGGCAGGATGTCGCAGTGGTTCGAGCGGCAGGACGCCGAGCGGGAGTCGTGGGGTGCGGAGTACGAGGACTCCGGGCGGGTCTTCACCTACGAGGACGGCCGCGCGCTCCGGCCGGAATACGTCACCGACGCCTTCACCTGGCAGGTGAACAAGCACAACGCGTTCCGGCGCCGACGCGACGAGCAGGGCTGGGACCTTCAGCGCATCGCCCGCGTCCACCGGATGAGCGTCGAACGCGTGGAGATCGCGCTGTCGGGGCCGCCCCGTGCCGCCCGTGCGGTTCCACGACCTGCGGCACGGGGCCGCGACGATGGCGGCGGCCGCCGGGGTGGACATGAAGGTCATCAGCGATAACCTCGGGCACGCCTCCGAGTCGTTCACTGCTGACGTCTACGCGGTGGTCGCCGAGGAACTGGCCGCCGACGCGGCCCGCAAGATCGGCGGGTTCGTGCCGCGCCGCGCCACGGCGTAGAGGCCGCCCGAGCACCTTCAGAACGCCACTTCGCCGTTCGTGCGAGCACGAGCGGATTCCGGCCCCTCCAACACGCAAGCGGGGTTGCGTCTCATCACGCAACCCCGCTGGTAGGTGGCGGAGGATCGGGGATTTGAACCCCGGATGGGCGGTAAACCCAAACCGCATTAGCAGTGCGGCGCCATAGACCGGACTAGGCGAATCCTCCAAGAGCCATCAGGCTCAGCACAGGGTACCGGTTCGGCGTACCCACCGGCAAAGTCTGGCCTGTGGCACTGAAGCATAGTCCGAACACGCCCGTCGAGGCGACGAGGTGGCCGGACGATCCGCTCCCGGGGCCGCGGGAGCGAAGCGCCGTCCGTCAGCCGATGTGGAAGCCGGTGTAGCCGCAGGCCTTGCCCAGGTCCTCGCCGTGCTGCTGCATCTGCGAGAAGTTGGGCGTGCCGCCGGACAGGTTGCCGGAGCTGAGCTTGCGGAGCGTCGAGGCGGTCTCGTCGAGGTCGCCGGCGAACGCGCTCGCGGCCGTCTCGACGTCGCCGCCGGCGTTCTGGCCCTCGCTGCGGATCTTGGTGGCCGCGTCGGAGAACGTCTGGGCCGTCGACTCGGCGCCGCCGGTACCGCTGACCGATCCGCCGCTCGAGGCGACGCTCTTCAGCTCGGTCTCGATGTTCTTGCAGGCGGTCTTCTTCTTGCCGCCGCCGGTGATGGAGTCCACCGGGCCGCAGGCCGTGGAGCCGAGAAGCACGCCACCGATGGCCAGGGCGCCGACGAGCTTGGCGGCAGACATGCGCATGAATCTTCTCCTTCAGGGGGTTTGGGACTTCGGACGAGGGTAAACCTCACTGGTCACATCCGTCTCGATTACACCTTTGGCGCTGTTTCGCCACAGACGGTTCCGTGACCCGGCTCACACTGCCGATCACCCTGTCCTCGGCCGCCGATTCGCGGTCCGGTGCCGGGAGCCGGTACAGTTGGCTCCGGAACGGGCACCCGTAGCTCAATGGATAGAGCATCTGACTACGGATCAGAAGGTTAGGGGTTCGAATCCCTTCGGGTGCGCCCAGTTCAGAGGCCCCTTGCGATCATCGCAGGGGGCCTCTTGCGTTGGCTTGGGGAGCCACAGGCACCGATCACGCTCCGAAGAGCGCCCCGCTCATCGCCTCGGCCGCCGCGCGCTTGTCGTCCACCAGGAGATGCCCGTAGACGTCGCTCACGAAGATCAACCCGTGATCCTGCCACAGCTCACTGGCCGCGATCTTGTCCTTGGCCTGCCGGGTGTGGAGTGTCCGGAGCCACACCCATCCGTACGGCCAACTGCATTGGCGTAGCTGCCTCCACCAGGACCCACCGGCGAGCCTGCGGCAGCATGGCCCACCAGTGAAAGGTGTGCTTCCCGAACCACACGATCGACCCCGGAAAGCGTCGCTGCAATGTCAGTACGGCCGCCGCCACGTCGTGTACGGCATGGCCACCCTGCGAGGTCACGACCGCGACCGCTCGTGCGCGACCATCGGCGGTTCGGCGAGGAACGCCGTGATCCGGTCGGCCGCGCCGTCGACGTCCCGCAGGGAGTGGAAGCTGTCGACGCGCCACCAGGAGAACCCACCGGTCCGCCTGTTGACGACGACGTACGCGATGACGTCCGCCGCCGTCCCGTCCAGCCGGGTGATGGTCAGGCCGGGAATCGCGTCCCGCATCTGGACGCACACACCGCGCCGAACCAGTGCCCGGAACAAGTCGCCGAGCAACCGCAGCTCGGTCTCACGAGGGACGGAGGTGTTCATGGCTTCTCGCTTCCTGGTGGAAGCAGAGCCGGAGGCGCGGGGACGCTGACCTACCCCCCACTTCGCGTGATCGCCCCGGGGGCGGGCACAGATCACGCTAGGGGACGCCCTCACCGCGCCGCCGGCTCTGCCGTTCGAAGCGCCCTGCGCTGGTCGAAGCGCCAGGCCAGAGCGCTAGTCGTTGTGGTCGTTCGCCGAGCCGTTGAGTTGGCCGCCTTGAGCGGTCACGAAGTGCGCGACCTTGGTAGCCGCGCCCGGCACGTCGTCGACCGGATGTTTGCTGTCATCGCGTCGCCAGGTGAACGTTCGCCCCGAGGCGCCGACGAAGACCCACACGAACAGGCCCGGATTGGCCGTACTGACCATCAGGCCCGGCAAGCCGTCATGCAGCCGTACGCCCAACCCCAGCCGAGCGAGCGACGCGCGCAGTTCTCCCAGAAGCCGCAACTCGTCCTCGCGACCGGTCACGACGCCACGTCCTCACGCGACGGCTGTTCCTCACCGGTGCCCAGGCAGTCGGGGCACTGGTCCTGACTGCTCTCGGCCGGGACGCCCGCGACATGACCGGGCGCCAGCGTCCGCCGGGACACCCGCCGCTTGACCCCGCGTCCCCCGCAAGAGGTGCAATCGCTCGCCATGACGCAACCGTCGCAACAAGTCACGTTGCGTCACTAGGCCGCGATCATCTCGTATCGGACGTCAACGTCTGGCAACTGTCTCGACTTTGTCTCGTCTTCGATCACGCCACACGCCTAGCCTGGTGACGCCCCGTCAGGAAGGACGGCCCGGTGTCTCCCCAACCGATCCTGCTTCACGTCGTGATCCGCCAGCGCCGCCTACAGCGCTACGGCATGTTCCAGGCCGCCTACGACGAGGCCGCCAAGAAGATCTCGCCCGAACTGGTCGGCACGGCCCCCAGCCGCGCCCAGCTCCACCGCTGGACGTCCGGGGGACTCAAGCGACTGCCCTACGTCGATCACTGCCGCGTGCTTGAGGCGATGTTCCCCGAGTGGACCGCCGACGAGCTGTTCGCCCCGTGCCCTCCACACCTGCTGAACGGCGAGACGGCCGCACCCGTTGCCGAGGAGCGCGCCGACCTGGAGGCCACCGCCGACCGCATCGGCCCCGGCACCTACGCTGACGTCACCGCCATCTACCCCACCCGAGCAGAGTTCACCTTCGCCCACCCGGTACACGAGCTGCTCGACGGCGCCACCACCATCCGGGCCGCCGGCCTTTCCCTCAACATGCTGTGCCAGCAGTACCCCGACCAGCGCCTCGCCCGGCTCATCGAGGACGGCACCACCCTGCAAGCCCTGTTCCTGGACCCGGAAGGCCAGGCCATCCGAGCTCGCGAGCAGGAAGAGGGTTACACCGACAACCACCTGACCACTCTCACCCGCCTGAACATCGAAGTCCTGACTCGACTACGTAAGCGGCTCTCGCCCGAGGCACAAGAGCGTCTGGCCGTCGCGGTCTACGACGAGACGATCCGCTTCAACATCACGCTCATTGACGACCGCCTGTGCGTGATGCAGCCCTACCTACCGCAGGCCCGAGGCGTCGACTCGCCCACCTTCCTCGCCGAACGCAACTCGACCGGCACCGGTCTATATGCAACCTTCGAAGAGATCTTCCACTCGCTCTGGACCAGAGGCAGGACCGTATGACCGACGCACCCGCATCGCTGCTCCCCGTCGCCCTCAAAGCCGCGGAAATAGCCAGTGATCTCGTGCGGACCCGCGTCCCCGGCCTGCTCACCGCCAAGGGCGACCGCGACATGGCCACCGAAGTTGACTACGCCGTAGAACGCGCCGTCCGCGACTACCTCAAAGAGCGAACCCCGAACATCGCCATCCTCGGCGAAGAAGAAGGCATCACCGGCGACACCAACAGCGATCTCCTCTGGGCCATCGACCCGGTAGACGGCACCGCCAACTTCGTCCGCGGCATCCCCCTGTGCGGCTTCTCCCTCGGACTCATCGAACGAGGCCGCCCCGTCGTCGGCGTCATCGACCTTCCGTTCCTGAGCACCCGCTACCACGCCGCCCAGCACACCGGCGCCTACGTCGGAGACCGCCGCATCCAAGCCAGCATGACCACCGAACTCAAAGACGCGATCGTCGCGATCGGCGACTACGCCGTCGGCGACGGGGCCGAAGCCAAGAACCGCATCCGCATCGCCCTCACCGAGCGCCTGGCCGCCAACGTCCAACGCGTCCGCATGCTCGGCTCAGCCGCCATCGACCTCGCCTGGGTCGCCGAAGGCAAGCTAGACGCCAGCATCACCCTGTCCAACAAGCCCTGGGACACCGCCGCCGGCGTCATCATCGCCCGCGAAGCCGGAGCCCAAGTCACCGACCAAGACGGCACCGACCACACCTTTGCCTCAACCGCCACCGTCGCCACAGCACCAGCACTAGCAAGTATTTTGACCGGCTATGTTCAGGGTGAAAGGTTCCGTACCTCCGGGGGCGATTCCTTTAGACACTCAGAGTGAGTTGCATAGAGGACGGGGCCACTATCGCCCTATAAACGGCAATCGGAACCATCGAAAAGCCTGGGTACTGCGGCAGGTCTGTGAAGCCACTTGCTCCCACCAGGTTCATAAACTTGTTAATAAAGTCTGCTGTGCGGCCTCGGAGGATGCGGTCACCTTCAATGAAGCTGGCATCATCCAGATTGACCGGCGCCAACTCTGCATAGTGGCCGATCATTCCGACCGTTGTCCACTCTTGTTTTCCGGTGCCATATCGAGCAAATAGAACATCTGGATCGCTGTCTAGGAATTGACGTCCCTCCTGCAGCCTCGCGCTGACCGTAAGTGCGTCATAGTTCGTAGGAGTGAGGTTCATGTGAAGACCTGGACTGAATAGGCCACGTGCCACTCTAATTAGTGCTCGAAGTTGTTGAGGTGGAACAAATTCGATACTTCCACTAATGGCGTAGTCCGGGACCAGGTCCTCCAGTTGCTGCGAGCCCTCCTCGGTGGAGCGACGAGGGGTTTGTGTCCGACGATTCGAGCCGCCTCGGCTGCCTCCCTGCCGAGACTGTTGCTGGCCGTCGTCGGAGAATCCTTGAATTCCCATGTATGCCGCGGCCATCCAGCCATAGCCGAGGCAATGAAGCGTGAGTCGAAGAGAGAGCCTGGTGAAGTTATCCGCACAAGCGAGCCGGGAGGGAAGGTCTCGCGAAATTCCTCGGAGCCCCAAGAGGTGGAGTCGGCCAACCGATCGGAAACATCAGTAAGCAGACCGTGGGCCTCCAAAGTCTCTTCTAGAACCGGAAACAGGGCATCACCTAGTGACTTGTTGACATAGCGCTCATCGCCCCAGTTTTGATAGTGGCCAACGAAGCCACGGACGCCGCCTTCGCTTCTTTTTTCCTTCTTGGTCGTATTGCGCTCTTCTTCTTCAATCCCGCCCTCTATCTGCGCCAATGTGGAGCGGACTTTTTCAGTGTCAACGTAAAGAAATTCCCTCAAAAACATATTCTTCCCCTTTTGCTTCATACCTTCGCTGACTGTGTGTCCACACTATGATACGCGTGCTCTGACAGTTCACTTTTGTAGAAATATGGCCAACTGTAACTAGTCAATTGCGGTGCCGACGTAGGGTGTCGTAACCCAGGCTGACCGGGATCGGTGTCCCGGCATGTACGCGTCTGTAGACAAAGGTTCGCGCTGGCTGTCGACCCAACCTTCCGTTCGCTGCCGAGTCTGGCTGTTTAAGATCAAGGGGCGGCGGCGCTTGGGCCGCTGGCGCGGTCCCGCGCCTGGCCGCCCGGCGCGTGCGGCGTGGGCGCCGGTCACCGGGCGGCCGCGCATCGCGACGCGTCCGCCGGCCCCGCTCCGACCGGCCGCCACGGGGTCGCGCCGCCGCCGGTAGGCTCGCACTCCCCATCGCGACAGTGGAGCGTCATGCGAGTCGAGGATGCACAGCCGCAGTTGCTCACGTGCCTGCAAGAGGCAGACCAAGAGCCGAGTCGACTCGACCCGCAGCCGACGTGGAGAGCATTCGGCCGCTTCATGCGTCACCCGGTTGAGGTCGAGGAAGACGCCCTGCTGTACGAGTACGGCATCTTCTCTTTCCGAGGACCACGACGCTTCACTCTGAGCTTCTGCCGTCAGTTCGACGTCGACGAGGACGGCGCACCGGCTCTCATCCAACTGCGCTGTGAGATCGAGTACGAGCCGACACCTGCGCTTGAAGCCCTAGGTACACACAACCAATGGTGGTCAGGTGCGGCAGGTGAGCCGTCGCTGGCCGCAATGCTGGACGAGATCGAACGCAGGTCGGAATGGAAGGTCATCGGCGCACACCGACCGGTGTGCAGCTCGGTGTATCAGGAGCGTCCATGCTGATCCTGGCCCCCCGAAGGCTCGGTCCCATGCGGTCGAGGTTCGTCACATGGGGATCATTGAGCGAGCTCGAACCAGGGGGCTGCGCCGCCCCCTGGACCCCCGCGCCCCGGAGGGAACTCCCGCGCGCATCTGTCTGTCACGGGGTACGCGCCGTTCGCGCGGGAGCACCCTCCGGACAGGTCTCGTCGGGGCTGCGGGGAGAAAGGGAAGGGAAGAGGGACAGCGGCTGCGCTGCCGACCGGCCTGGCTCCGGTTGGGGCACCGTTCGCAGCAGACCAACTCACTCGCGATCAGGCGACCACAGTCCAAGTTGCTTGAGCCGTCGCTTCGCGGCGTGCTGGGTATCTTGGGACTGGGGCCCGACGCTTTCTAGCGCGATCTTGTGGAGACGTTCGGAGAAGACCACAACTTCTTCGTCCGTCATCCAGGCCACGGCCTTGGACAGCCAGTAGTCCGACCAGGCGTTCAGGCCCATGTCAATCACGGCCCTCAGGGCTTCTCCTACGTCGGGATCACCAGCCCCAAGGCAGGCCCGTGCTTCGGACTCGACGTCATTCCGTGGACGCTCCAGCAGCGGCAGCAACCACATGCGCCCTCGGCTGAGTCGAACGCCGGACTCGTTCTCGGTGTCCACGGCCCACGTGCTGCCCACCAAGACCAGCCACGGCCCACTGGCCTTGACTGCCAAGACCGTACGACTCACCGACCTCATCACGACGAACAGTCTTCCCTGCACTTCGGACGAGGCGGAAGGAGGGACGTCAAGCACGTGGGGTTGAGCCGTGGCTCCCTGGGAGCCACTGTGGGAGCCACAGGGGCGGATGATCTTGGATCCGGGCGAACGGGTTCGGACGGGGTGCAGGTCATCGGCCCAGCGTGCGGACGGGTTCGGACGGCGGCAGTGATCGTTTGGGGATCTACGGATCAGAAGGTTAGGGGTTCGAATCCCTTCGGGCTTCTTCGTCGGCGGTCTTGCTCACAGCGGCTGTTGAGTTACGTCGCTCCGGCGCCACTTGGCTGGCGGAGATCGAGGCGACTGTCACGTGCGCGTAGACCGGTGGTGGTGATGGCGGATCTGCGTGTTCCGAGGTGGATGGGACGCCGGCTTGGAGCAGTGTCGTCGCGTGGATGTGCCTCGGATCGTGAAGATGTGCGTGCGGCTGCGGCTCAGCCGGAGGCGTCTTGTGTGCCTTGGTTGGGGGCGTCATGCCGTGTCTCCGGATGGACCGGCTCCCGGCGTTTGATGGGGCATACGCGGTCGTCCGTGGGCTTGGTCGTGCACTCGATGTCTTGCTACCGCAGGTTGAGTAGCTTGCCGCGGCGAGTGACGGGGTACGCGGGCGGGTGGTAGGGGGCGATGCTGTTGGGCGGGACGCGTCTAATGGTGGTTCACCTTCGCTAGTAGTTGAGGACGGGCGAACCAGTCAGGGTCGAGTCGCTGGCCGGTCAACGACTCCAGGGTGGCCATCGCCGTTTCCCAGTCCGGGCCCGGGTCGGAACGATCGTGGAGGCTGCGCAACGCATCGAGGTGGCCGGTCAATGCCTCGGGGTCGGTGCCCCACCGGTCCAGTGGGCGCAGCGTGTCCAGCTCGGTGACCACCACGCCGTCGACGATGTAGTAGAGCCTGTTGAAGTTGTTGATCGCCCAGAACACCGAATGAACGGTGGCGCCCTGACTGAGCCGCCGCAGCACGTCCTCCTCGGCGGTGTCGGTGCCGAACCCCACGATGATGACCGCGTCGCCGCGCTGCTCGAGGAAGATCGTGTCGATCAGATCGTCGTATTCGAGGTCAGAGACGCAATCAGCCGGCCGGTCCGTCGTCATGGTGTCCGGATCACTGTGCAACCGGCGGACCACTTCGTTCACGGTCAACCGCGCCTGGTGAGGGCGCACCACCGTCCAGGACAGGTTTTCCTTGATCGAGAAATACTTCGAGAGGTCGCTCAACTGCTCGAACATTCGCACATAGTGCTCGATCTGCCCAGGTGTCGGACCTGCCATGGTGCCCTCCAACACGGTCAATGGCGACTGACCGTACCGTTAAGGGTGACTGGCGGCACAGCGGCGCCGACCACGACCGGGTCATGGGCGCCGGTCCCTCTGGTGGGGCGCCCCTCGGCGGGGTCGGGGTGGGATCGCGCTACCGGGGAGCTATTCGGCGGAGGGGCGGCCGTCGTGGGAAGTTGCCCATCGTTGGATGCGGCCCAGGTAGCGTGAGGTGCGTCTGATGCCGGGGACGCCGATGGCCAGGGCCAGGGCTCCGGAGGCGAGCAGGTACGGTGCCTGTTCTGCTCGGTCGTGTCTGTCTCGCACGAGGTCGTGGTAGCCGCGGGCACCGTAACCGGTGAAGCACGTGTACGGGCCGTCTTCGGGCATCACCTTGCCGCCGCACTTGATCGGCCGGTGGGCATCGTAGAGATTCTTGGCGCCGACGAACATCACGATCGGCCCGACCGGGATCAGCGCGCAGAAGAGCATCCACAGCAGCAATGCGGCGATCGCCCGGGGGCGGCCGCCGGGGGGTGCGGGCGGGCGAGGCATTGCCGGGATGTTACCGGGCATCCCGACCGGCGCAATTCTCGGTGTACGAACGTCCGTGATGAAGGTCAGTGGTGTGTGTGCTTCATCGGGCTTCCGCGGGTTTGCGGCCTACGCCGCCGGTGCAGGCGACGTTGTGGGACGCCGAGCGGGAGTCGGGGCGCCATTGCGTCACCGGGACGACTCCGGGGTCTACCAGTTCGAGGCCGTCGAGGTAGTGGGCGATCTGCTCGGGACTGCGGGGGGTGTACGGGACGGCGCCGCTGCCGGCGTTGAACGCCTCGATGGCGCGGACGTAGTCGGGGTCGTCGTCGGTGCCGTCGTAGACGGCGAGGTAGCTGCCCGGCACCAGGGGGGCGACGAGCCTGGACGCGATGGAGCGGGCCTGGTCGTAGTCGGCCACCAGGCCCAGGATGCCCATGAGCATGAGAGCGACGGGCCGGTCGAAGTCCAGTGTCCGGGCGGCGTCGGCCAGGATCGGCTCGGGGTCGCGCACGTCCGCCTCGATGTAGTCCGTGGCGCCTTCGGGGCTGCTGTTCAGCAGCGCCTTGGCCTGGACGAGGACGAGGGGGTCGTTGTCGACGTAGACGATGCGGGCCTCGGGCGCGGCCCGCTGGGCGACCTCGTGGGTGTTGTCCATGGTGGGCAGGCCGGTGCCGATGTCCAGGAACTGGCGTATCCCGGCCTCCACCGCCAGGTAGCGCACCACGCGCGTCAGCATGTACCGGGATTGGCGGGCGGTCTCGACCATCCCGGGGAAGGTGCGGAAGACGTTCTCGCCCGCCGCGCGGTCGACGGGGTAGTTGTCCTTGCCGCCCAGCAGGAAGTTCCAGATCCGCGCCGAGTGGGGCACGGTGGTGTCGATCTCGGGCTGTGGGTCCATGCCGGCTCCTGGGTCTCAAGGCGTCTCTCCGGATGTCCTTCCCCGGAGAGCGCAAGAACGCCGCCTCGGCTCCGACCAGTCTCCGACGGAGCCCAGCGATCTCGAGGACGAGCGATGAACCTGCCGCGTATCGGAGTCACCCTTCAGCATTTCGGCCCGCACGCCGGGCCGGACGCCGTCGTCACCGTGGCGCGGGCGGCCGACCGGCTCGGATTCCACGCGGTGTCGGTCTCCGACCGGCTGCTGATCCCCGCCGGGCCGCACTGGGCGAACGACGCCGGGCTGCCCGAGTCGCCGCCGTGGGACGTGCTGGAGGTGCTGACGTGGGCGGCGGCGCACACCGAGCGGATCCGGGTGATGACCGGCATCCTGAACACGATCTTCGAGTCGCCGGTCGTCCTGGCCCGCCGGCTGGCCACGCTGGACCGGCTGTCGCGGGGCCGGCTGGACGTCGGCATCGGGCAGGGCGGCGGCACCCGGCTGCCCCCGTACTACCTTCCGGAGGAGTTCACCGCGGCCGGCGTGCCGACCGGGCGCCGCGGCGCCGGGTTCGCCGAGCACGTCGCCGCGATGCGCGCCTGCTGGGGGCCCGATCCGGTCGAGTTCGAGGGCGAGTTCTATCGCGTTCCTCTTTCCAAGGTCGGGCCCAAGCCGTGGAGCGGGCGCATCCCGCTGCTCTTCGGCGCGATCACCCGTCCGACGATCGAGCGGGCCGCCCGGATCGGGGACGGGTTCGTCACGGTCGCCGTCGACTGGGACGCCACCGCCGCGCAGGTCCGCTGGTACCGGGAGGCCGGCGGCACCGGCACCGTCGTTGTCAGCGCCTTCCCGGTACCGCCCGGGGCCCGGGTATCGACCGCCGGTTTCGTGGACGGCGCGCTGCGCTGCCTCGCCAGGGCCGCGGCGGTGGGCGCCGACGAGATGCACGTCGTGACGAACCTGCTGGACGTCCATCCGCGGCGGCAGGTGGAGCTGCTGGAGGCGCTGGCGGCCGCTGCCCCGGGCGGGTCGGTGCAGCCTTAGGAGAGCATGACGTTTTGTGGAGTGGGGAGAAAACTGTCGCGCCAATGGTGTTCGTTAGAGGATCGAGGAACTGCACCGGTCTGTGGAGGCGATCCTTGGCGCACATCGAACTGGACGACGCCGTTCCCGGGCTGCCGGCCCTGCTGGCGTTCAGGCCGGAGACGGCCGGACCGCTCAGCGCGCTGGCGGAGGCCCTGCTGCGCGGGCCGAGCCCGCTGGAGCGCGGTGAGCGGGAGCTGATCGCGGCCTATGTCTCGGAGCTGAACGGCTGCGACTTCTGCGCCGCGTCCCACGGGGCGTGCGCCGCCGCGCAGTTGCCCGGCGGGATGTCCCTGGTGCGGCAGGTCCACGCCAACTTGGCGGTGGCGCCGGTGTCCGACAAGCTGAGGGAGCTGCTGGGCATCGCCGCCGCCGTGCAGCGCGGTGGCCGCGAGGTCGCGGACGAGCACGTCGCGGCCGCGCGCGGTGCCGGCGCCACCGATGTGGAGATCCACGACACCGTCCTCATCGCCGCCGCGTTCTGCATGTACAACCGGTACGTGGACGGCCTGGGCACCGGCGTCCCGTCCGATCCGGGCGCCTACGCGCGGATGGCCGAACGGATCACGGTGCACGGTTACGCCGCCGGACGGGGCTGACCCCCGCCGCGATTCAGACGCGCTGCTGCGTCTCCTCCAGGTAGCGCAGGACGGCCGTGACGCGGCGGTCCGCGCGGTCGGTGGGCGCGAGGCCAAGCTTGGCGAAGATGTTGCGGATGTGCTTGTGGACGGCGCCTTCGGTGACGAAGAGGCGTTCGGCGATGGCGGTGTTGCCGAGGCCCTCGGCCATGAGGGCGAGGACGTCGCGCTCGCGGGCGGTCAGCCGCTCCAGGGCGCTGTCGGGGCGGCTGCGGGTGAGGAGCTGCGCGACGACGTCCGGGTCGATGGCCGTGCCGCCCTCGGCCACGCGGTGCAGTGCGTCGAGGAACTGCTCGACGCGGCCGACGCGCTCCTTCAGCAGGTAGCCGAGGCCGTCGGTGCCGCCGGCGAGGAGTTCGGTGGCGAACGCCTGCTCGACGTAGGCGGACAGGACGAGGACGGCGAGGCCGGGGAGGCGGCGGCGCGCCTCGACGGCGGCCTTGATGCCCTCGTCGGTGTGGGTCGGCGGCATCCGGACGTCCACGATCGCCACGTCGGGCCGGTGCGCGTCGATCGCCTGGAGGAACGTCTCCGGGCCGTCGGCGGTGGCGACCACGTCCAGGGCCTCGGCGCGCAGCAGCAGCGCCACGCCCTCGCGCAGCAGCATGTCGTCCTCGGCGATCACGATCCGCATGGCAGCTCCACCTGGAGAGTCGTCGGCCCACCGGGTGGGCTGGTCACGGTGAGGCGGCCGTCGTGCGCCTCGATGCGTCCGCGCATGCCGGCGAGCCCGGAGCCGCCGCGGCCGTCGGCGCCGCCGATCCCGTCGTCCTCCACGCGCAGGAGCAGCCGGCCGGCGTCGCGCCGGACGGTCACGGCGGCGTTGCGGGCGCGGCTGTGCCTGGCGACGTTGGTGAGGGCCTCGGCGGTCACGAAGTAGGCGGTGGCCTCGACGGACGCGGCGCACCGGCCGGGGACGTGGACGTCGACGCGGCAGGGGACGGGGCAGCTCGCGGCGAGCCCGGCGAGGGCGTCGGCGAGGCCGCGGTCGGCGAGGACGGGCGGCAGGATGCTCCGCACGACGGTGCGGAGCTCGGCGAGGGCCTGCTCCGCGGCGTCCTGGGCGCGGTCGACGGCGGCCTCGGCGGCGGACGGGTCGCGGGTGAGGGCGCGGCGGGCCGCGCCGAGCAGGACGGTGACGGCGACGAGCCGGTTCTGCGCCCCGTCGTGCAGGGACCGTTCGATGCGGCGCAGCTCGGTGGCGTGGGCGTCGAGCGCGGCGGCGCGGGTGGCGGAGAGCTGTGCGACCCGCATCGACAGGTCGACGTCGGCGGTGGGCGCGAGGAGCCGGCGCCCGGGCCACGCCTGCAACCGGGCCATTCCGGGGCCGAGGGTGAGGAAGCAGACGGCCAGCCCTATGCCGAAGGCCAGGACGGCCAGGGCGGTGGCCTCGTCGCGGACGGTCCAGAACACCATGGTCGGGGTGGCCTCGTCCCGGGGCAGGAACCGCCACCAGACCGGGTAGGTGACGTCCTGCACGGCGTCCAGCGTCAGGGTCGCGGCGGCCGCGCCGAGGAACAGGCCGAGCGTGCCGTGGACGGACAGCCAGCGCAGTTCGCGGCGGACGTCCGTGTCGGCGAGGGCCGCGCGCACACCGGCCGGTGCCGGGCCGGGGCCGATGACTTCCGGGCCCCACCGGGACAGCCGTCCGCGCTCCCGTTCGGCGACGGCCCGCACGACGCGCGGGACGGTGGGCAGGAGGAGCAGGCCGACGCCGACCGCGCACAGGAGTCCGACGATGGCGATGTACGCCAGGGCCGCGAACGCGAGCAGGGCGGTGCCGAGGCCGCCGACGAGGTGTTCGAGGGCGTCGAAGATGGCGCGGGCGCGTACGAGCACGATGCCCCGCGCGGGGACGGCCGTTCCGGGCCGGTTCGCCACCATCCGTACCTCCTTGATCACGAATCTAGGTGTACGGCGCGATCCGTGTCAGCCGGTCGGACGGGAAGTACAGCCTGCTGTACCAAGGACGGCCCCCTGGCGGGATCGTTCGCGGCGCGCGCCGTTCCTAGCGTGGTCGGCGTTGACCGGACCGAGCGGGTCCATGACCGAGGAGCGCGCGATGAACGATCCGTCGGACCTTTCCCACGCACCGGGCCGGCGCCCCGGCGCCGCGCTGCGGCCGTTGCTGTGGGTGCTGCTGGCGGTCGGCCTCGCCGGCAACGTGGTGGTCTCCGGGGCGGGCGCCAACGTGATCGCGAACGTGATGCTCGGCCTGCTCACCGCCGGCAGCGCCGCCGCCCTGATCGTCCAGCATTACCGGGCCCGGCGCCGCTGAGCCCGGCCACCCCGTGCCCGGACGTCACGATGCCATCACCTAGTGTGACGAATGTGGAGGACGAAGAGCAGATCATCGCGGTGGCGACCCGGCTGTTCGCGGAGCTGGGCTACGACTCGACCGGCATCGAGCTGATCGCGGACGCGGCGGGGGACGGCGGCCGCGCCTCGGTGGCCGCCACGGGGGGCAAGGCCGCGCTGTACCGGCGGGTGATGGACCGCGCGTACCGCGCCGAGCAGGAGATGCTGGACCGCGCGCTGGCCGCGTACACGCCCGACCCGGCCGGCGCGCACCGGGTGATCGACCTGTACCTCGACTTCTACGTCGCGAACCCGGAGATCGCCGCCCTGTGGATGCACCGCTGGATGGGCGACGCCGCCGACGTCGGCGAGCTGGAGGACGACTACGTCGACCCGCAGGACGCGCTGGTGGCGGGTGTCGTCGCGGGGGTGGTGCCGCCGGACGTGGCGGTCGACCTGCTCGTCCGGACGGTGGTGTGGTGCGTGTTCGGGTTCCTGTCGGGCGGGCTGCCGGGGGCGCGCGGGCGGTCGGAGGCGCGCGGGCGGGACGAGATCGCGCGTTTCCGCACGTACCTGCACGTCCTCATCGACCGGATGCTCGCCCCCGCCCCCGCGGGCTGAGCGCGCCGCGCCGACGATTGCCGGGAAGAGGGGCGGGTAGGGGGGCGTCCGTAGGAGCCGGGCGGGTGCCCAGCGCCCGCGGACGCACGTTCGCGCGAGGGGGGCCAGTGGGGGAGCACAGGCACGAGCCGTGGCCGCGGTTGCGGGTCGCGGACTGGACCGACACCCGGGACACCCTGCACATGTGGACCCAGATCGTCGGGAAGATCCGGCTGGCGCACGCGCCGCTGGTCAACCACTGGTGGCAGGTCACGCTGTACGTGAGCCCGCGCGGGCTGACGACCTCGGCGATCCCCTACCGGGCCGGGGCGTTCGACATGGAGTTCGACTTCGTCGGGCATCTGCTGCGCATCCGCAGCAGCAACGGCGAGGAGCGCCGGGTGGCGCTGGAGCCGAAGCCGGTGGCCGACTTCTACGCCGAGACCATGGACCACCTCGTCGGGCTGGGGATCGAGACGACGATCCAGGCGCGGCCCAACGAGGTGGAGCCGTCGATCCCGTTCGCCGACGACCGGCAGCACGCGTCCTACGACCCGCGGGCCGCGCGGCTGTTCTGGCGGCAGCTGCTGGAGGCGAACCGGGTGATCGGCGAGTTCCGGTCCCATTTCGTCGGCAAGGTGAGCCCGGTGCACTTCTTCTGGGGCGCCATGGACCTGGCCTGCACCCGGTTCTCCGGACGCGCCGCGCCGCGGCATCCGGGCGGCGCGCCCAACTGCGGCGACTGGGTGATGGAGGAGGGGTACTCGCGGGAGCTGAGCAGTTGCGGCTTCTGGCCGGGCCTGGAGGAGGGCGCGTTCTACGCCTACGCCTATCCCGAGCCGGACGGGTTCGCCGACTACCCGGTGGCGCCGGACGCGGCGTACTACAGCCCGGAGAACGGCCAGTTCCTGCTGCCGTACGAGGCGGTGGCCACGGCGGACGACCCGGACGCGACCCTGTCCGCGTTCCTCCACAGCACTTATGAGGCCGCCGCCGTGCGCGGCGGCTGGGACCGCGGCACGCTGGAGGACGATCCGCACCGCTGGGCCCGCCACCACGCGTAGCGCGTCCTGGGACGCGGACCAGAAAGGGGACCGGAATGCCGGACCATGAGGGTTTTCCCGCACCGAGCCAGGGGCTCGTGGTCACCCAGTTCCTGACCGTCCGGGACGTGGACGTCTCGAAGGAGTTCTATGTGAACGTCCTCGGGGGCGAGGTCGTCCTGGAGGAGAACCCGGCCACGGTCCGGGTGGCGAACAGCTGGATCATCATGAACCCCGGCGGCGGGCCGACACCGGACAAGCCGGACATCGTCCTGAGCCCGCCCTCGCCGGGCGATCCGGTGTCGGCGTTCATGAACGTCCGGGTGGCCGACATCGCAGCCTTCTACGCGGACGCCAAGGCCAAGGGCGCGGAGTTCCTCACCGAGCCGCTGGACCGCAAGGCCGAGATCCGCTGCTACATGCGCGATCCGGACGGCTATCTCATCGAGGTCGGGCAGGCGACCGGCCTGCTCAAGGGTATCTTCGCCGATCCCCCGGCGTCCCGGTAACGCGGCGTTCCGAGATTTCTTCGCGGGGACCGATGAGCCGGCGGGGTCCGGCAGGTACATCCATCGACCCGAGGGCGCGCTGAGACGGCGCGCCCGCGGTCCCGCTGCGGCGGCTCCGCGGGCGGGCCGTCCGGAGGAGGACCGGTTGATCGACGAGGATTTCGAGGCGCGGGTGGGGCCGCACCGGCGCGAGCTCCTGGTGCACTGCTACCGGATGCTGGGCTCGGTCCACGAGGCCGAGGACCTGGTCCAGGAGACGATGCTGCGCGCGTGGCGGGCCCGGGAGCGCTACGACGCGGGGCTGGCGTCCGTCCGCACCTGGCTCTACAGGATCGCGACGAACGCGTGCCTGACGGCGCTGGAGGGCCGGGCGCGGCGCCCGCTGCCGTCGGGCCTCGGCGCTCCGAGCGACGATCCGGGCGCGCCGCTCGCCCCGGCGCTGGACGTCCCGTGGCTCCAGCCGTTCCCGGACGCGCTGCTCGGCGACCCGGCGGCGCTGGCCGTCCGGCGCGGCACCCTGCGGCTGGCGCTGATCGCGGCGATGCAGGTGCTGCCGCCGAAGCAGCGGGCGGTGCTCATCCTCCGCGACGTGCTGGAGTTCCCGGCCGCCGAGGTCGCCGCGCTGCTGGAGACGACCCCGGCCGCGGTGAACAGCGCGCTTCAGCGGGCCCGCGCCGGGTTGGAGGGCGCGTCCCCGGCCGAGGACGACGTCGCCGAGCCGGGCGACGAGGCGGTGGACATGCACACGCTCCAGGTCTTCACCGTGACGCCGCGGGGCGTCGCGCGCAACGTCGTCTTCCAGGACGCGCGGGTGTTCGCCGCCTTCGACCTGCCTCCGGTCCTGGACACCTGAAGCGGCGCTAGCGGTTGATGCGGTCGAGGACGGGGAGCGGCACCAGGCCGTACTGGTAGTAGTCGACGGTGTCGGCGCCGGCGGCGCGGGCGGCCCCGGCCTTGGCCGCCAGGTGTTCGGCGGACGCGGTGTCGGGATGCCCCGGTCGGAGCACGGCCCGCAGGGCGGTGTCCGGGCCGAGGGCGGCGCGGTAGGCGGCGACGTCCTCGGCGATGCGACCGGTCTCGCGGGCGTAGCAGAGGACGGCGTAGGACGGGACGACGCGGGCCAGCGAGGCCGGGTCGATGCCGGCCTTCCAGGCGTCGTCGGCGGCCGGGGCGCCGGTGGGGAGGCCGTCCGCGTAGCCCTTCATGGCGCCGGTCAGGTCGATGAAGGTCAGGCGGGAGCCTTCCGCCGCGACGGCTTCGGCGACCTCGGCGGCCAGGGACGTGACGGTCGGCACGCGCGCGCGGGCGAAATCGGCCAGGACGTCCGGGATCCGCTCGGCGGGCGGGCCGCCGTCCAGGACGGACGCCGCGAGCGCGGACGCCGCGTCCCTGGCCGCGTCGGCGCCGGGGACGCGGCGGCGGCAGTGGTCGCAGAAGCAGAGGCCGAGGGCGAACTCGGCGGCCGGGCCGAGGTCCACGAACGACCGCTCGTGGTGGTAGCCGTGGCCGAACGTCCCGAAATGCAGGGATTCGGCGACGACGGAGTCCATGCCCTGGCGGGCGATGGCGCGCCCGAGGGCGACGGCGTAGGCGCGGACGTCCGGGTGGGACGGGCACAGGTCGGCGGGCGCGGCCCGGTCGCCGAAGCAGTTCTCCTGCGCGACGTCCGGGAACGCCAGGCCGAGCGTGGTGTTGTGCAGGAACACGCCCCAGCCGTGCAGGGGGACGCCGAGCGCGCGGGTCTCCTCCCGGAGCGCGCGCAGAGGGCGCTCCTGCGCGCCGTCGCGGACGGGCGGGACGAGCCGGAGCCCGTCGAAGTGGCCGTCCAGCGGGAAGTGGACGCCGTCGTGCCGGAGGGTGACGCGGGACCGGCCGTGGGGCGTCACGTCGCGGGCGCGGTGGTAGGCCGCGCCGACCGTGAGGGAGGAGACCCCGTGGGCCAGGACCCGTGCGGCCTCCACGCCGCGCAGATCCTCCATCAGGACATAGAGGGAGGAGTCCATCAGCTCTTCTCATCGGCGACGAAGTCGGGCCAGACGAGGATACGGCGCCCGCCCGATGCCCCGTGCCGGTCTCAGCGCGGGCGCAGCGCCCGGCCCGGCTGCGCCGTCTCGTCGAGAACGCCGCCGCTCAGCACCGGAACGCCGTTGACCAGGACGTGCTCGACGCCGTCCGCCGGCACGCGGGGCCGCTCGTAGGTGGCGCGGTCGGTGACGGTGTCCGGGTCCAGGACGACGAGGTCGGCGGCGCAGCCGACCGCGATGCGGCCCCGGTCGGAGAGCCGGAACCGGGCGGCGGCGCGTCCGGCCATGTGGACCGCGGCCTGCTCCCACGTCCAGTCGCCCAGGTCGCGGACGTACCGGCCCGCCAGCCGGGCGAACGCGCCCCAGCCGCGCGGGTGCGGGTGCCCGCCCTGGTAGACGGCGTCGGAGCCGGCCATGTGCCCGGGATGGCGCAGCAGCGCCCGCACCGACTCCTCGGTGGCGGCGGGCGGCTGCGCGAACACGCAGCCCGCCTCCAGCCGGGTGGCCACGAGCAGGTCGCAGCAGAACTCGGTGAGGCCGCGCCCCGCGCGCTCCGCCGCGGCCGGAAGGGTCATCCCCTCCGCCCACCGCAGGTCGTCGGCGGGCACGTGCGACAGCGTGATCCGCCGCCACATCCACGACCTGCCGGCGAACCAGTCGCGCTCCAGCCGGTCGCGGACGGCCGGGTCCGCCAGCGCGTCCAGCGCGGCGTCGAGGTCGGCGACCGGCAGCCACGACGGCAGCGCGACGAGCGTCAGCGTGCTGGATCCGCGCAGGTAGGGGTAGCTGTCGAAGGTCAGGTCGATGCCTCCGGCGCGCGCGCCGCCGATCAGCCGGGTCAGCGCGTCCCCGGGGCCGTGCAGGTGCGAGACGTGGGGGGCGACGCGTCCGGCGCGGGCGATCTGCAGCACCTCCGCGAGCGCCGTCGCCGCGTCGGCCTCGTATCCGCGCATGTGGGTGACGTAGGGCAGGCCCGCCGCGCCCACGGGTTCGCACAGCGCGGCGATCTCGTCCACACCGGCATAGCCGCCGGGTACGTACTCCAGCCCTGTGGACAGCCCGGCCGCGCCTTCGCTCAGCCCGCGTTCGATGTGGGCGCGCATCGCCGCCAGTTCGCGCTCGTCGGGCGCGCGGTGTGCCGCTCCCATGACGCCGTACCGGATCGTCCCGTGCGGAAGCAGGTACACGGTGTTGAGCGCCGTACGCCGGTCATAGGTCGCGAGCAACTGCGCCACCGACACGGCGCCGCCCAGCGCGGGATGCGACCCGTTGACCGGTGCGAAGTAGCGGGTGACGTACCGGAGCGTCCGCGCGTCCGCCGGCGCGTAGGAGACACCGTCCTGCCCCAGCACGAGCGTGGTGACGCCCTGCCGGAGCGCCGCGAGTTGCGCCTCCCGGTCGAACACGGCGGCGTCACCGTGCGCGTGGGCGTCGATGAAGCCCGGCAGGACGTACCGGTCCGTGGCGTCGATCTCCTCGGCCGCCTGCGCGTCCGCCGGGACGCCGACGGCGGCGATCCGCCCGGCCGAGACGGCCACGTCGGCGCGGCGCGCCGGTGCGCCGGTGCCGTCCAGCACCGTCCCGCCCCTGACCACCAAGTCGAACAAGGGACCCCATCCGCCGACGCACCGGGCACCGGGCCCGATGGTCACGAACGCTACGGGCCGTCAGCGCCCGCCGCCAGAGGCCCGGCGGAGCAAACGCGGCCGTACCCGGCCGAGGCCCTGGAGGGGGCGGGGGCGCAGGGCGGAGATGTCGTAGCGGCCGCCGTCGGGGAGGGCGGAGGCCAGCCCGCCGTCGATCAGGACGGTGCCCGGGTAGGCGGTGGCGGTGAGGCGGGCTGCGAGGTTCACGGGGGTGCCGAAGACGTCGCCCAGCCGCTGGATGACCTCGCCGTAGGCCAGGCCGACGCGGACCTTCGGGAACCCGGCGTCCTCGTTGAAGCGCTCGGCGATGCGCAGGCCGGTCTCGGCGCCGGCGGCCGGGTCGGTGGTGATGAAGAGGATCTCGTCGCCGAGCGTCTTGACGACGCGGCCCCCGGCGTCCGCCACGATCTCGGTGGCGGCGGACTCGAACCGCTCGACGAACGCGGCGAGCGCGTCGGCGTCGAGGCTGCGGCTGAGCCGGGTGAAGGAGACCACGTCGGCGAAGCCGACCGCGAGGTGGGCGAGGCCGGCCCGGGGGTCGGACGGGGCGGCGGCGGTCACGGCGGCGGCGCGCATCCCGGCGGCGGTGAGCTGGCGGCGCCAGCCGTGCAGCAGCAGCCGCTCGAACGCCGGGCGCAGCTCCTCGGTGGCGGCGAGGGCGGCGGTGACCAGGTCGGGCGTGAGGGGCTCGCCGGACGGCAGCACGCTCAGCCGCTGCAGCCAGACGTCGCCGAGCCAGCTGGCGAGCCGTCCCATGGTCTGCCCGACGGCGCGGACGAGCTGCAGGACGGTCTCCTCGTCGACGAGGTCGTGCCCCAGCACCTCGTTGATCTCGCGGAGGGCGGTGACGTCGCCGTCGGTGAAGGCGGCCTCCTCGTCGGGCGGGATGGGGAAGCCGAGGGCCTGCCAGATGCGCCGGGCGTACGCGTCGGGGACGCCGGAGAGGGCCTCGACGTCCTTGCGGGTGTAGCGCAGGGGGCCGCCGAGGAGGGTCTCCTCGATGTCCAGGGGCCCGCCGGGGTCCGTCATGGACTCCCCCTCTATGTCTCATTGATCAATGTCACAATGATGGCGGAGTAAGATCGCTGCGGTCAAGACGGACCCAACCGGCGGGCGGGGCATGGCCGAGTACCGAATCGACGACCTGGCGCGGGCCGCCGGGAGCACCGTGCGCAACATCCGCGCCTACCAGGACCGGGGGCTGCTGCCGCCGCCGCGCCTGGCCGGCCGGGTCGGCCTGTACGACGACTCCCACCTGGCCCGGCTGCGGCTGATCGGCCAGCTGCTCGGCCGCGGCTACACCTTCGCGGTCATCAAGGACCTGCTGACCGCGTGGGAGACCGGCCGCGACGTCGGCGACGTCCTCGGCCTGGAGAAGGTGCTCACCGACCCGTGGTCGGACGAGATCCCCGGCACCGCGACCTACGACGAGCTGCTCGCGATCTTCGGCGGCGGGCTGGACGAGGACGAGCGCGAGCGGATGCGGCGGCGGACCATCGAGCTCGGCCTGATCGAGCCGGACGGCGAGGTGTACCGGGTGCCGAGCCCCCGGCTGCTGCACGTCGGCGCCGAGCTGGTCGCGGCGGGCATCCCGCTGGACGCGGTGCTCGACATCGCCGAGCGGATCCGCGGCGACGTCGACGTGATCGCCGGGCGGTTCGTCGGGCTCGTCCAGGAGCACGTCTTCAGCCGGCTGGAGGACCGGCCGGACGGCGAGGAGGTCACCGAGGTCGCCGCCGTGGTGCGCCGGATGCGGCCGCTGGTGAAGATGGTCGTCGACCCGCTGATCGCGCGGGCGATGGAGGTCCGCGTGCAGGCGGCGCTGGGCGAGCACCTGGAGACGGTCCGCGCCCATCTCGACGGGGAGCGGCCCGCCGCCCGCTGACCCGCGCCCGCCGGCCCCGTGCCCGCGGCTCAGAGCAGCGACGCGCCCCACTTGACGGTCACCTGGTGGACCGCGCCCTCGGAGTCGGTGAAGGTGAGGGTGCCCTGGCCGGGCAGCCCGATGAGCGCGGTCCGCAGCGTGACCGTGACCTGCGACGTGCCGCCCTTGGCCACCCCGCCCTGCATCTGCGACAGGACCAGCTCGCCGGTCGAGGTCATCGCCGTCCAGGTCACCGGGCCGTTGCGCGCGGACAGGCTGACCCGCGCGGTCTTGGTGCCGTACATCTCGACCGTCCCCGGGTTCACCACGAGGACGCCGGGCGCGGCGGCCGGCGGGGCGGCCGGCGGCGCCGACGACGGCGGGACGGTCCCGTGCGGCGTCGGCGACGGGCTCTTGTCGTCGGTCTGCGGCCGCATGGACGGCGTCGCCCCGGTCGAACCGGGCGGCAGGCCGGACCCGGCCGCCGGCCCGCCCGGACGGTGGTCGCCGTGCTCCTTGCCGCCGCCGTCGCGCCCGCCCTCGTGCTTGATCGACGGCTGGTTGTGGAACGGCGGCCAGGACAGCGCGCCGCCGCCCCCGGGGCCCATGACCAGCACCGCCACGACCGCCGCGACCAGCGCGCCCGCCATCCCGCCGCCGGTGAACAGCCAGCGCCGGGTGAAGGGCGACGGCACGTCCGGCTGGCTCGGCAGGCCCTCCGGGGTCAGCGGGCCGCCGCGCGCGGCGATGTCCGCGCGGTAGCCGGCGAGCTCCGGGTCGGTCGCGGTGTGCATGACGCGGTGGCGCAGCGCCGCGGGCAGGACGGGGGCGGGCGCCCGGCGCAGCAGCGGCGCCGCGCGGACCCGGCCGCGGCGCTGGCAGTCCGGGCAGCCCTCGATGTGCTCGGCAACGGACGCGTCGGCCGCGGCGTCCGCCGCCATGCCCTCGCCTCCGCGGTGGAGCGTGCGCCACAGCGCGACGGAGAGCGGCCCGCGCCGAACGGGCGGGGCGCCGGCCGGCGGCGTCTCTTCGGCGTCCGGCTCGTCTTCGGCGTCCGCGTCGCCCGAGGCGGGGGGGCGCTTGGGCTCCGGAGCCCGCGCGGCCAGGACCGCGACGGCGATGGACCGGCTCTCCTGTGCGCTCTCCTGTGCGGGCTGCTCTTCGTCCGGCTGATCGGCGGTCTCGGCGGCGGACGCGGCGCAGGCGTGCGCCGCCCGGACGGTCTCGGCGGCGAGCGCGGCCTCCATGATCTCGCCGCCCCGGCGGACCCGCCCGGCGGCGCGGCGGCCGGACAGCCCGAGCGCGGCGCCGAGCCGGGCGGGCCGCAGCTCGTGCCGGAACGCCAGCAGGACGACCTCCTGGTCGTCCGGGTCGAGGGCGGCGAGCGCGGCGCGCAGCAGGTCGTGGAGTTCGGCGGAGGGCGGCCAGCCGGTGGTGGCGGCGGCGTGCTCCGGGGACAGGGCGCGCTCCACGAACGGGGTGTCGGAGAACTCGGCGTCCCGGTCCCAGTGCAGTTCCTTGAGCCGGCCCCGGCGGACGCAGCGGCGGCGGGCGGCGCCGTACAGCCAGGAACTCAGGTGCAGATGGTCGCGCATCCGGGGGGCGCGGCGGCAGGCGTCGATGAAGGTGTCGTGGACGATGCCGGCGGCGGTCTTCTCGTCCCCGGTCATCGACAGCGCGTAGTCGTAAAGGCGCTCGCCGTATTCGTCATAGAGCGTGGCCAGGGCCGCTTCGTCGCCTTCGTTCAGACCGTGGACCAGCTTCCGGTCCGCCGTGTCTTCGGAGGGGGACAACCTGGGCATACACGCTCCCGGGACCGGCATGGGAGTCCGCCCCCAAAGGGGCCGTCCGGACAATCAGCCCACCTTGCATACACCCCTTCGCCGGTTCGACACCACTCCATCCCCCGAAATCACCGATAACGGTGATCGGACAGTGAAGCACCCGCATCTCTCTGTGATCACTTGGTTTCATGACCGGACGTCAGAATCGCGTCAGGCGGCGGCCGTCCCCGGTTCCCGCAAGGACGCCGCGCCTCCCGCTCAGCCGGCGTGTTCGACCTTCAGCCCGCCGTCGGCGTAGCGGCGGCGCAGCACCTTCTTGTCGAATTTCCCGACGCTGGTCTTCGGGACCTCCGCGATGAACGCCCAGCGCTCGGGAAGCTGCCATTTCGGCACCCGGTCGGCGAGGAACTCCCGGAGCTGCGCCGCCGTCACCGACGCGCCGTCGCGGACGACGACGGAGGCGAGCGGCCGCTCCTGCCAGCGGTCGTCCGGGACCCCGACGACGGCCGCCTCGATCACGTCCGGGTGGGCCATCAGGTGGTTCTCCAGCTCGACGGAGGAGATCCACTCGCCGCCGGACTTGATGACGTCCTTCGCCCGGTCGGTAAGGATCATGTAGCCGTCGGGGGAGAGGTTGCCGACGTCGCCGGTGCGCAGCCAGCCGTCGTGGAACCGGCCGGGGTCCTCGTCGCGGTAGTAGGCGCCGGTGATCCACGGCCCGCGGACCTCCACCTCGCCGACGGCCTCCCCGTCGTTCGGGAGCACCACGTCGCCGTCGCCGACCACGCGGATCTCCAGGCCGCCCAGCACCCGTCCCTGGCTGACCCGCGCCTGCCAGGCCCGCTCCCCGTCCGCGCCCACGGGCGGGTGCGCCATCGTCGCGACCGGCGAGGTCTCGGTCATCCCCCACGCCTGCACGATCCGGACGCCGATCTCGTCGAACCCGCGCATCAGCGACTCCGGCACCGCCGACCCGCCGCACGGGACGAGCCGCAGCGAGCTCAGGTCGGAGCCGTGCTCGCGCGTGTACCGCAGGACGTCCGCCCAGATCGTGGGGACGGCGCCCGCGATCGTGGGCCGCTCCGACTCGATCAGCCGGACGAGCGGCTCGGCCTGCAGGAACCGGTCCGGCATGACCAGCGCCGCGCCCGCGAGCACCGCCGCGTACGGCAGCCCCCACGCGTTCGCGTGGAACATCGGGACGACGGGGAGCACGATGTCGGCGCCGCTCATTCCGAGCGCGTTGCCCGTGCACACCGACACCGAGTGCAGGTACGCGGACCGGTGCGAGTAGACGACGCCCTTCGGGTTGCCCGTGGTGCCGCTGGTGTAGCACATGGCGGCGGCGGACCGTTCGTCTATCTCCGGCCAGGGGAACTCCGGTGGCGCGGCGGCCAGCAGCTCCTCGTAGGAGTGCAGCTCCTTACCCGCGTCCTCCAGCGGCGCGGTGTCGCCCTCGCCGACCACGACGACGTGCCGGACGGTCTTCAGCTGCGGCAGCACCGGCGCGAGCAGCGGGATCAGCGACCCGTCGACGATGACGACGTGGTCCTCGGCGTGGTTCGCGATGTACACCAGCTGGTCGGGGAAGAGCCGCAGGTTCAGCGTGTGCAGGACGGCCCCCATCGACGGGACCGCGAGGTAGGCCTCGAGATGCTCGGTGTTGTTCCACATGAACGTGGCGACGCGCTGGTCGCCGTCCACGCCGAGCGCGCGCAGCGCCCCGGCGAGCCGCGCGGCGCGCTCACCGACCTCGGCGTAGGTCCGGCGCCGCGCGCCGTCCCCGGTCCAGGTGGCGACCTGCGCGGACCCGCACACCTGCGCGCCGTACCGCATGATCGTGGTGATGGTCAGCGGGAAGTCCTGCATGGTGCTCCACACGGCACACCTCCGGCTCGGCAGCGGAATTCCGTTCTAGCCCAACCGGGGGTTTTTGCCCAGGGCCCATCACTCCCGCTGGGGCGGGATTCCGGGGAAGTCGTCGCCGAGGGCGTCGTCGTCGCGCAGGCGGGCCATGGCGCGGGAGACGGTGCTCTTGACTGTGCCGACGCTCACGCCGAGCACGTCGGCGATCTCCGCTTCGGACATGTCCTCGTAATAGCGGAGCATGACGGCGAGGCGCTGGCGTTCGGGGAGCCGGCCGAGCGCGCGGCCGAGGGCGTCGCGCATTTCGGCGCGCCGGGTGTGATCGTCCACCGGACGGTCGGGAACTTGATCCGTGGGGTAGATATCCAGTTTCCGGCGGCGCCACCAGGAGATCTGCGTGTTGGCCATCGCGCGCCGGACGTAGCCGTCGACGGCGGCGCGGTCGTGGATGCGGTCCCAGGCGAGGTAGGTCTTGGCGAGGGCGGCCTGCAGCAGGTCCTCCGCCTCGGCGCGATCGCTGGTCAGGCGCATCGCGGCGCGCAGCAGAGTGGGGCCGCGGTCCGCCACGTACGCGCGGAACTCCTCGTGCCGCGTGCTGTTCACCTCACCCCCGAGCCAGGGTCGCGGAGGCGCCCGGCGGCGGGTGGACCCGAATGGTGATCTTGGCCGCGCCGGACTCCCGGTACAGTTGACGATCTCAGGTTGATCGTAATTCCGGGCCTACTTAAAGCACATATCCGGGTCAACCAGTTAATAATCCTCATCCAAGGTCGATTGATCCTCCACTGGCGATCGACTTATCGCGACAAATCCGTCGACAGAGCGTGCACCGCGCGTGACTCTTGACTCGCCGTCCTAACAGACGTCACCCCCAGTGAAGATCGAGCCGGAGTGCCGCCATGCCGCTACCCCACCGCCGCGGAGCCGGGCGCCGCCGTCTCCGCGAGGCCGTGCTCGGGGCGCCCCCCGAGCCGGACGCCGGCCTCCCGGAGAACGCCGGGCGCCCGCTCGGCGCGCTGTCCGGGACGATCCTGGACGCGAGCCCGCACCTGCTGGTGCTGGACGCGGACGGCACCGAGCTGCGGCTGGCGATGTCCGGCGACACGACGGTCTGGCACGGCGGGCGCGGGGGCCTCGCCGCGCTCCGGCCGGGACGGGAGGCGATCGTCCGGCCGAAGGCCGGCGGGCCCGCGATCGACCGGATCTGGGTCGACATCGAACGGGTCGCCGGCACGATGCTGGCGTGCGGGCGGGACGCCTGGGAGGTGGACATGGGCCCCCATCGCGGGCGCGCCCATGTGGCGATCCCCCCGCACGCCCTCCAGCAGGTGCTCGTCCGGCATCCCCGGCTGGAGCCCGGCTACCTCGTCGACGTGATCTGCGTGCGCTCCCCCGGCGGGCCGCAGGCGGTGCGTCCGGGCACGTCGCAGCCCGGGTACCGGGTCGAGGACCTGGCCGGCCCGGAGGCTGCGGCGCCCGCGCCGGCGGTGCTGCGCGGGACGGCGACCTGGTTCGGCGGCGCTCCGGTGCCGCGCGGCGCGGCATACCCGGCGGTCGACCCGGAGGGGGACGCCGGCGGGTGCGCGGACGCCCCGTCCGGCTGCGTCCCGTTCCCGTACCTGTCGATCGGCAGCGAGATCACCGTGCACAACGAGTGCGGGGGGCGCGCGGGACGGGTGCCGGTGGTGCAGTGCGGCTGCGCGGCGGCCCGGTTCTGCGACCGGTGCGTGGAGTGCGGGGCGTCGCCGCGCGGCCGGATCGTCGAGCTGACGCCCGAGACGTTCGTGGGGCTCGGCGGCGATCTGGAGGCCGGGTGCTTCAACGTGCTCGCGCGGCCGGACGTCCCGGCCGTCCGGTCCGGCGGCCCGGCGGAGGAGGCGGCGGCATGGTGACGTTCCAGAACACGCAGGTGCTGCTGCTGGCCATGGTGCTGCTGGCGGCCTGCCTGGCGAAGCTGACGATCCGCGAGCGGGCGGCGGACGCGCCCGACCACGTGCACGGCGTCCCGGTCCCGGCCGGGCTCGCCGGGCTGGCGGCGCTGCGCCGCAGCCGCGGGATGAACGTCGGGCTCGGGCTCGGGGAGGGCGTGCTCGGCCTGGCGCTGCTGGTGACCTCGCAGTTCTCGGTGCGGCTGGCCACGACGCTGGCGTTCGCGGCCGCGACCTGGGTGGTGGGGGAGCTGCGGGTGCGGCGGCCGGACGCGGGGTGCGGCTGCTTCGGCGGCCTCAGCGCCAAGCGGGTCGGCCGCCGCAGCGTCCTGCGCGCGCTGCTGTTCACCGGCGCGGGCATCGCCTCGCTCGGCGCGCCGCTGGCGGGCCTGGACGTGCTGCGGGACGTGCGGACGCAGGTCGGGCCGGTGCTGATCGTGGAGCTGGCGCTGTTCGCGGCGCTGTCCCCCGAGCTTCGGGAGCTGCTGGGCCGGGGGTCGCACACGCGCGGGCTGGGCCGTCCGGAGACGCCGTGCGAGCGGCGCCGCAGCCCGATGCCGGAGACGTACGCGGCGCTCTACGACAGCGCCGCGTGGGTCGAGCACGAGAACGCGGTCGCCAGCGCGGTCCCGCTGGACGTGTGGCGGGAGGGCTGCTGGCGGTTCGTGGTCTTCCCGGCGCGGGTGGACGGGCACGACATGGAGATCGTGTTCGCGGTGTCCACGGCGGAGCGGAACCGGACCGTCCGGGCGGCGCTCGTGCCGGCGCGCGTCTCGAGCCCCATCTAGGCGTCTCTTGGACGCGTCCAAGAATGCCGTAGAGATTCCTCGCGGGCGGAGCGGGCACTGACCGCGCGTGGGGGGAAACGGCGGCGGCTACCTGCGGTTCCCGTCGATCTGCGGCGACGACGTCGTCTTCGTGTGCGAGGACGACCTGTGGACGGTGCCCGCGTCCGGCGGCCGGGCGTACCGGCTGACCGCCGGGGTCGCCGCGGCCGCCTACCCGCGGCTGTCGCCGGACGGGCGGCTGCTGGCGTTCGTCGGCCGCGAGGAGGGCCCCGCCGAGGTGTACGTCATGCCGGCGGCGGGCGGGGCGGCGCGGCGGCTGACGTTCCACGGGACGTCCTGCACGATCACCGGCTGGGATCCGGACGGCCGAATCGTCTACGCCAGCGACGTCCGGCGCCCGTTCCGCGGCTACCAGTGGCTGTACCGGATCGATCCCGGCGGTCACGGCATCCCGGAGGAGCTTCCGTACGGACCGGCGGGCAGCGTCACGTACGGGCCGGACGGCGCGGTCGTCATCGGCCGCAACACCGCCGACCCGGCCCGGTGGAAGCGGTACCGGGGCGGGACGGCGGGCGACCTGTGGATCGACCCCGACGGTTCCGGTGACTTCCGGCGGTTGATCGAGCTGGACGGCAACCTCGCCGCGCCCTGCCGGGTCGGGGGCCGGATCTACTTCCTGTCCGACCACGAGGGCGTCGGCAACGTCTACTCCTGCCTGCCCGACGGCTCCGGCCTGCGGCGGCACACCGGCCATGACGACTACTACGCCCGCAACCTCGCCGACGACGGCCGCCGGCTGATCTACCACGCCGCCGCCGACCTGTACGTCCTGGACCCGGACGGCGAGGGCGGCGGGCCGCGCCGGATCGACGTCCGGCTCGGCAGTTCCCGCACCCAGCGGAACCGGCGCTTCGTGCCCGCCGCCGACTACCTCGACACGGCGACGGTGAACTCGGCGGGCGACGGGCTGGCGATCACCACGCGCGGCAAGGCGTACTCGTTCGCCGCCTGGGAGGGGCCGGTCCGCCAGCACGGGCGGCAGGACGGCGTCCGGTACCGGCTGCTGACCTGGTTCAACGACGACCGGCGGCTGATCGCGGCGGCGTCCGGCGAGGACGGCCGGGAGCGCCTCGTCGTGCTGACCGCGTCCGGGGCCCGCGACGCGGCGCACGCGGAGACGTCCGGGGACGTCGGCCGGGTGCTGGAGCTGGCGCCGTCGCCGTCCGCCGACCGGTTCGCGTTCACCAACCACCGCAACGAGCTGTACCTGCTGGAACCCGCCGGCGACGGCCCGCTGGAGCCGGTGCCGCTGGACGTCAGCCCGTACGGCGCGATCACCGGCCTGGCCTGGTCGCCCGGCGGGGAGTGGCTCGCCTACGCCTGCCCGACCGGCGCGCAGACCACCGCGATCAAGGTGTGCAACGCCGAGACGGGCCTGGTCGCGCCGGTCACCCGGCCCGTCCTGCACGACCGCGCCCCCGCCTGGGACCCCGCCGGCCGCTACCTGTACTTCATCGGCCGGCGGGTGTTCGACCCGGTCGCCGACACGCTCCAGTTCGACCGGGGCTTCCCGCTGGGCGCCCGCCCGTACGCGGTCACGCTGCGGAAGGACGTGCCGTCGCCGTTCATGGCGGCACCGCGCCCCGTGACCGGCGCGAACGCGCCGGGCGAGGCGAGCCTCGCGGAGGGCTCGGACGCCCGGGACGTCACCGGCCCGGGGCTCGGCGCGAGCGTGGCCGCCACGGCGCGGCTCGCGATCGACTTCGACGGGATCGAGCGCCGGATCGTCGCGTTCCCGGTCGCGGAGGGCCGGTACGGGCGGATCGCCGGGACCAGGGGGCAGGTGCTGTACTCGGTGTTCCCGGTGAAGGGCGGGCGCGGCGACGACCCGGCGCTCGGCCGCGTCGACGCGTTCGACCTCGCGACGCGGCAGGCGCGGACCCGGCTGCGCGACGTCGGCGACTTCTGGCTGGCCCGCGACGGCGCCACCCTGCTGTACCGGTCGCGGTCCCGGCTGCGGCTGGTCACGGCGGGGCGCGAGCAGCCGCCGGACGACCGGCCGGGCCGCCGCAGCGGCTGGATCGACCTGGACCGGGTCAAGGTGTCGGTGAGCCCGGCGACCGAATGGCGGCAGATGCTCCGCGAGACGTGGGTGCTGCAGCGCGAGCACTTCTGGGACGAGGACATGGCGGGCATCGACTGGGACGCCGTCTACCGCCGCTACCTCCCCCTTGTCGACAAAGTGACAACTCGCGGGGAGTTCTCCGACCTGCTCTGGGAGATGCAGGGCGAGCTCGGCACCTCCCACGCCTACGAGATCGGCGGCGAGTACCGCAGCCGACCCGTCTACGAGCAGGGCTTCCTCGGCATCGACTGGGCCGTCCGGGACGGCCGGTTCGTGATCGCGCACATCATCGAGGGCGACCCGTGGGACCCGTCCGCCACGTCCCCGCTGAACCGGCCCGGCCTCGACGTCCGGCCGGGCGACGCCGTCGTCGCGATCAACGGCGAGCCCGTCGCGCCGGGCGGCGTCGTCCCCGGCGAGCGGCTCGTCAACCTGGCCGGCGAGGAGGTGCTGCTGACGATCCGGCGCGGCGACGCGGACCCGTTCACCGTCGCCGTCCGGACCCTCGCCGACGAGCGCCCCGGCCGCTACCGCGACTGGGTGGCCGCCAACCGCGCGCTCGTTCACGAGCGGACCGGCGGGCGCGCCGGCTACCTGCACGTCCCCGACATGGGCCCGGACGGGTTCGCCGAGTTCCACCGCGGCTTCCTCGCCGAGTACGACCGCGAGGCGCTGATCGTGGACGTCCGCTTCAACGGCGGCGGGAACGTCTCGGGCCTGCTGCTGCAGAAGCTCGCGCGGCGCCGGATCGGCTACAACTTCCCGCGCTGGGGCGTCCCGACGCCGTACCCGCGCGAGTCGCCGCGCGGCCCGCTGGTCGCGATCACCAACGAGCGGACCGGCTCGGACGGCGACATCTTCAGCCACGCGTTCAAGCTGCTCGGCCTCGGCCCGCTGATCGGCCGCCGGACGTGGGGCGGCGTCGTCGGCATCCGGCCCCGGCACCGCCTCGCCGACGGCACCGTCACCACGCAGCCGGAGTTCTCCTTCACCTTCGACGACGTGGGCTGGCGGGTCGAGAACTACGGCACCGACCCCGACATAGATGTCGACATAACGCCACAGGACCATGCGAACGGCACCGACACGCAGCTCGTCCGGGCGATCGACGAGGCGCTCGCGCTATTGGCCCGGTTCCCGCCGCACACGCCCGACCCGTCCATGCGCCCGGTCTTCAAGGCGCAGGGCGACGCATAACGGAAGGCCTCGCCCGCTCCGGGGCACGGCCTCCACATCACCGGACGCTACGGGCGTTTCACCAGTTCTCGTCGGTCTCGTCGTCGCGGTGCAAGTCGTCCAGCTGGTCGCCGTACAGGTCGTCGTCGTCCTGGCTCCTGCGGCGGCTCGCCGCGTCCCGGCCGTGCGTCCCGCCCATGTCGGACGAGTGGTCGTCGCTGTCGAAGCCCGGCTCGTCCTGGTAGCCCTGCGGGCCCTGGCCGTATCCCCGGCCGCCCTGATCCTGCCGCATCTCCGGCTCGTCGGTGCCCCCGGACTGCGACGACCCCATGGACGAGGTCATCTCGTCGCCGGCCGCGTACTCGTCCTCCTCGCGGGACGAGTACAGGTCGTCCGGATCCTGGCCCCGGTAGCGGTCCTGCTCGTTCATCGTGATCCCCCCGACATCGGAACTTCACGCCCGGTCCGGCGCATCGGGGGCCATACCCAGATAACTACGCGTAACAACCGCCATGCCCGACAACACCCTCTGTGCCGTTATAGGCATCTCTAGGGTTGGTCGTAGAAAACCCTAGAGATTCCTCGGAAGCACGCGAGCAGAATCTACGGCTCTCTAGGCATGGTGCTAGAAAGCCGAATAGAAACCGGACGGCAGGCTTCGATGCGGCTCTATAAGGCCCTCTAGCAACAGCGCTAGAGGCCCTGATGAAGCGATCCGCTAGGCGGGCTGGGAGCGGAGGAACTTGCCGAAGTGCGGGACGGTGAACGCGACCATGCCGCGCTCCGCGCTGTAGATCAGGCCCTTCTTGATCAGGCCGTCGCGGGCGGGCGACAGGCTGGACGGCTTGCGGCCCAGCTCGTCGGCGACCGCCGCCGTCGGGACGGGGTCGTCGCCGAGCATCGCCATCGCCCGCATGTAGTCGCGCTCGGCGGGCGTCGCGCGCTCGTAGCGGCTGCCGAAGAAGCCGACCGCCAGCTCGCTCTCCGCCTCCGGCGCGGCGACCCGGATGTCCTCGGCGGTGATCGGGGTGTCGGGCGCGACGTCCCAGACGACCTTCGCGTACGCCTGCACGAAGTACGGGTAGCCGTCGGCCGCGCCGTACAGCGCGTCCAGGGCGTCGTCGGTGAAGGTGACCTCCTCCCGCTCGGCGGGGGCGAGCAGCGCGACGTCGGCGGACTCGCGGTCGAGCCGGTCGATGCGCGCGTAGCGGAACAGCCGCTCGGAGTAGGACTTGCTGGCCGACAGCACCGCCGGCAGGTGCGGCAGCCCCGCGCCCACGACGATCAGCGGGCCGCCGATCTGGGACAGCTCGTGGCACGCGGCGCACAGCGCGGACACGTCGTCGGCGGGGACGTCCTGCATCTCGTCCACGAACAGCGCGATGCCGGCGCCGACGTCGGTGGCGACGGACGCGGCGTCCACGAACAGCTCGGTGAGGTCGATCTCCAGGTCGCCGGAGTCGGCGCGTCCCCGCGAGGCGGGCACGTCGATGCCCGGCTGCCAGCGGTGCGCCCTCGCCTTCGCCTTGGTGCCGGACGGCTCTGGACCGGCCTGCGCGAACGCCTTCAGCACGCCGAGGAACGCCTCGATCCGGTCGGGCGCGCGGTGCCGGGGCGCCAGCTCCCGCACCGCCATGTGCAGCGCGGACGCGACGGGCCGCCGGATCGACTGGTCGGGCCGCGCCTCGATCTTGCCCGTGCCCCACAGCTTCTGGATCGCCATCGACCGGAACGCGTTGAGCAGCACGGTCTTGCCGACGCCGCGCAGCCCGGTGATGATCATGCTGCGCTCGGGCCGGCCCCGGGCCACCCGTTCGAGCACGACCTCGAACTGCCGCAGCTCGCGGTCGCGGCCGGCCAGCTCGGGAGGGCGCTGCCCGGCGCCAGGGGCATAGGGATTGCGCACGGGGTCCACGCTCTCGGACTCTATGAGGCGATATAGCTGCGGCCGTAGATTTGGGTAGAAACCGCTGCGGCGTGTCGCGGATTCGTGCCGCCGCCCGTGCCGCGCGGGCGCGTCCGCGTGCCGGGCGCGGGCGTGCGCGGTGCCGTTGACGTGCGCGGTGCCATTGAGAGGTGGGGCCGCAGTCGCCACCATGTCGCCTCCCGGCGAGCGGGTCCGAACAAGTCGAACTTCTGTTCGACTCATTCGAACACACTAGCGCACGCCCCGTCCCCCGTCACCGGAACCCGCCAACTTCCGGCGGCGGGCCCGCGCCGGCCGGTTCGCCGGTGCGGCGGGCAGCGTCCGGGGCCGGAGGCTCACTCGTTCCGGCGGGCGGCCCAGACGGTGCGCTCGGTGCATACCGCCAGGTCGTCGCGGTGCAGGATGCCGTCGGGCGCGGTGGGGTCGAGGAGCCGGTCGAGCGCGGCGAGATCCTCGGGCGAGAGCTGATCGGCGACGGCCTCGCGGACGCGTTGCAGGTTGGCCAGGGCGTACCGGCCGACCGCCGCATCGCAGGAGCCGTCGATGTGCACGCTGAGGTCGCGCTTGCCCGCCAGGGTGAATCCGGCGGCGGTCAGCATCGGCCCCCAGTCGGCGCCGCGATGCGGCATGTGCTCGGCGCGGAAGCGGTCGGCGGCGACGTGAAGGCGCTGTTCCAGGCCCGGCCGGTCCTGCGGGGCGTCGTCGGGCAGGAAGCGGGGCACGCCGGCCAGTTCGACGACGGCGAACAGCCCGCCCGGCGCGAGGATGTCGTGGACCTTGCGCAGCGCACGATCAGGGTCGGCCATATGATGCATCGAGGCCGAGGCCCACACGAGGTCCGGCGTGCCGAGATCGGGCCAGTCGGCGTCGAGGTCGGCCTGGACGGCCCGGACGCGCTCGTCCACACCCTGCGCGCGCGCCTTCTCCCGCAGGCGGTCGAGATGCTCCGCCGAGGAGTCGACGGCGGTGACGCGCGCCTCGGGATGGCGGGCGAGCAGCGCGAAGGTGCCCGCCCCCGTCCCGCAGCCCAGATCCACGATCCGGCGCGGGCTCCCCTCGACGGGCAGCCAGGCGGCGATGGCGGCGATGTGCTCGGCGAGCACCTCCTCGCCCAGGTCGAGCATCCCGGCCTGGTCCTCGTTGCCGTGCTGATGGCCGTGGTGCGCGGCGTGCGGCGGCGTGTCGCTCATAGAGCCACATTAGGAGGAGCGCCGATGGGCGGACGCGGTTTCGCCGGTGGCCGCCGGTACCGGATCACGCCTCGGTCTCCGGCACGATGCGGACGTTGGCTCTCGGGGGTGAGGCGCGTCCGGCACCGCGATTCCTAGCGTGATGGCTCTCGCGACCGAAGAGGAGAGCACAGATGGTTTCGAACAGGCGTGTCTTGGGCGGCGCACTCGCCATGGGCCTGGCGGTCGGCGCGCTGGCGGGCACCGGCGTGCACCGGAGTCCCGCCGTGGCCGCCGAGCGGCCCGGGGCGTCCGAGATCCTGCAACGGCTGACCACGGACGACGGCGTGCCCGGGGCGCTCCTCGAAGTCCGGGACCGGCAGGGCCGCCGCACGGTGCTGACCAGCGGAGTCGGGGACATCCGGAGCGGCGCGCCCGTCCCCCGCGACAGCAGCTTCCGGATCGGCAGCGTGACCAAGATCTTCGTGGCGACCACCGTGCTCCAGCTGGTGGGCGAGCATCGCGTCGCCCTGGACGCGCCGGTCGAGCGCTACCTGCCCGGCGTCATCCGCGGGCACGGCAACGACGGGCGGCGGATCACCGTCCGGCAGCTGCTCCAGCACACCAGCGGCCTGCCCGACTACCTCGACTACGTCACCCCGCAGGACATCCTCAAGGACCCGCTCGCCCACCACGACCTCCGCGAGATGGTGGACATCGCGCTCGGCCACCGCCGGGTCTTCAAGCCCGGCGAGAAGTGGGACTACTCCAACACGAACTACCTGGTCGCGGGCCTGCTCATCGAGAGCGTCACCGGCCGCCCGTACGGCGACGAGATCAGCCGGCGCATCATCGAGCCGCTCGGCCTGGACGCGACGTCCGTGCCGGGTGACAGCCCGGCGATCCCCGGCCCGCATCCGCGCGGGTACGTGCGGCCGGGCGACGACGCGCCGCTCCTGGACGTCACCGAGATCAACCCGTCGGTCGCGGGCCCGGGCGGCGGGATGATCTCCAACGGCACCGACCTCGGCCGGTTCATGCGGGCCCTGCTCGGCGGCAAGCTGCTGCACCCCGCCCAGCTGCGGGAAATGATGAAGACCCGCTCGACCGGCAACGCGGACGGCCGCGCCTACGGTCTCGGCCTGGAGAGCAGGCCGCTGCCCTGCGGCGGCGTCTACTGGGGCCACACCGGCGACATGCTCGGATTCGAGACGGTGACCGGCGCGACGGCCGACGGCAGGCAGGCGACCGTCATGGCCAACCTCGACCCGGGCGGCTCGGACGCGCAGGACGCCGACATGGAGACCGCCGTCCAGACGGCCCTCTGCGACGCGTCATGACATCCGGCCTGGACGATCAGGTCGAAGACGAGCTCCAGCCAACTCGCGTGGTGCTCACGGTCAGGCGACGGCGATGAGTTCGCGCAACTCCTGCGCGGCCGGAAGCGCCCGCGCGCCCCCGGGGAGAACGTCGAGGACCTGCTCGGCCAGTTGACGCTGGGCCATGGCGGGACGGGGCTGCCCCACCAACGACGTGACGGCCAGCTCCGCTCCCACGCCCGGCTCGCCCTGCTTGATCAGGTCGATGGCACGCATGAGGTGGAGATTGACGAGCGGCCCGTTCGCGGTCGAAGGGTAGAGCCTCGCGGCGTATTCGACCGTGGCCACCGCTCGTTTATCGCCACCGGCGATGTGAACGTACGCCTCATTCCAGTGAAGCTGGCTCTCCTGGAAGTCCAGGATGGTCGGTTCCCCAGGACCGGGCGAGAGACGCTCGAATGTGCGCTTCAGCTTGTCGAGATTGGCGCGGGCCGTGTCGATGTCGCCATAGGAGGCGGCTCCGTAGGCACCTGCGGCGTAAGCGCGCGCGAGCCCGGAGGATGGGACACCGTCGGCGATCTGCTCGGCGTCCCCGACCATGGTCATGAGCGTCCGATGCGAACTCCCCGCCCAGCCCGCGTGCTGTGCGGCTCTCCCCCGCACCCAGACGCGCAGCATGCGGTCGCCCGACGCGTCGGCCGCTCGGCGCGCCGTGTTCCACGCCCGGCGGGCGGCACGGTCGTCGCCGCCCTTGGCCAACGTCTCCGCGAGAACACCCGTGAGCCCGGCGCTCGCCCGGAGCAATCCCGTCTGCTCGCGCGGCGGACGGGCCTCCTTGAGTAGTTCGCCTACCGCGATGATGTCGGCGGTGAGCGCCGGAACGAGCATCTCGAGCGGCCGCCGGTAGATCTGATGGCCGTAGTCATTGACGATTCGTTCCCAATCATCAAGATCATCACTGCGGCCGAGAACCCGGTCGATACCGGAGAGCACTTCCTCGATGACGCCGGGCGGGACGGCGGCCCCCGCGCCGATCGCTGCGATCAACTGGAGTGCGGCGCGCCTTTTCACATCGTCGTCCCAAAGGTCGAGGGCAGGCATCTTGACCGTACCCACGACAGCCGTGGCCGCATCATGACCGTCCGTGTCCTGGGCCGAGGCGGGAAACAGGTCGTCCGGCTCCATACCGAAGGCGGCGGCGTAGGCGTGCGCCCATTCGCGCGGGAAATGCCTGCCCTTCTCGTGGTCGAGGATCTGGCGCGCGAGGTTGGCGACCGAGCCTTGGCGCAGCCCGGCGGCCTGCATCAGCCGCCGGGCCATCTCGTGCTTGCCCCACCCGCGGTCCTCGCGCTCGGCCTGGATGCGGACGGCCCATGACGGGCGGGGCTGCTCGCTAGTCATCGTCGTGCCACCTCACGCTCTGACCCGGAGAACCCGGAGACGGAGGCTTCTCCGGGGGTTCTCCGCCATTCTCCACTGCCATCACGTGGTGTGACGGGGATTCACTGTACGAAGCGAGACGCGCGGCGGGACTTCGGCAGCCTGGGCGGTGGTCAGGAGCCCGGCGCGCGTCTCGTCCCTGAAAACGAGGCGGCCCCGGCACGACGGATGCAACGTCGTGCCGGGGCCTGACCAGGAAGGCAGTCCTGGCTGTGGAGAATCGTACGATCTCTGGCGACCCGCTCGCGGCGCTTGCGGCACATCTGTCGGCGCACCGGCTCGCGGTGGAGCTGACGTCGCGCGGGCTTCGGGTCGTGAACCCCGACATTCCGGGCTGCTGCGCCGAGGCGCAACACGCGTCCGACCTCATCACGTGCCGCGCACGCCCCGAGGACTTCGGAAACGCGTGGTTCTGGACGTCGTGGGGCGAGCCGATCGCGCGTGCCGACCGCATCACCGACGCGGCCGTCTTCATTCGCGGCTACCTGACGGGAGCGGGACGGTGACGGCGCCGTGGGCGGCCGTCGAGCTCGATCCCGAGCGGGTGGCGGTGGAGCTGGCGCGGAGGTTCCCCGGGGTGTCGGCCTGGTGGGGCGAGTTCACGGGCCGGTGGTGGGCCTTCGCGCGCGATTGGGCGGGACGTGACCGGCTCGTCGAGGCGGCGACTCCTGCGGCGCTCGCGCAGATGCTCCACCAGATCGGGGCGGGACAGCATCCGCCGTCCTATGCGCCGGTTCGGCGTGCCGATGTGGCGCCTTGTCGACATGTGGGCCGGGCCGAGTCGCGGCGGCGTCCGCGTCCGCGACGGGGCGGGTGGTTGCGCAGGATGTTCGCCTTCTAGACCGGGGCGATGGTGCGGGGTGGCCCCCATCCCCGCACCATCGCTCCTTTCATCACGACAGGGGCTCGTCGGCGGCCGACAGGTGCGGCACGGGGACGGTGCCCATGCGTCCGGCCTGGAAGTCCTCGAACGCCTGGACGATCTCGTCGCGGGTGTTCATGACGAACGGGCCGTAGCGGGCGACGGGCTCGCGGATGGGCAGGCCGCCGAGGACCAGGATCTCCCAGCCGTTCGCGCTGGCGAGCGGCTGCGTGTCGGCGGCGCGGACGACCAGGCCGTCCTGCGCGCCCTGGTGGTGGGAGCCCGCGAACACCGCGAGCTGCCCCTCGTCCAGGCCGGCCTGCTCGACGCCCGCGGTGCCGCGTCCGGACAGGACGTAGACCATCGCGTTGAAGTCGCGCGGCCACGGCAGCGTCAGCCGCGCGCCGGGCGCGACGGTGGCGTGCAGGTAGTTGATCGGCGTGTAGGTCACGCCGGGGCCGTCGTGCCCGGCGAGCGAGCCGGCGATCACCCGGACGAGCGAGGAGCCGTCGTCGGCGGCGAGCAGCTTCACGTCGCGGGCCTGGATGTCCTGGTAGCGGGGCTCCACCCACTTCTGCGCGCGCGGCAGGTTCACCCAGAGCTGGACGCCGTGGAACAGCCCGCCCTTGGCGACCAGTTCCGGCGGCGGCTGCTCGATGTGCTGGATGCCGGACGCGGCCGTCATCCACTGGGTGGCGCCGTCGGAGATGAGGCCGCCGCCGCCGGTGGTGTCCTGGTGCTGGAAGGCGCCGTCGATGATGTAGGTGACGGTCTCGAAGCCGCGGTGCGGGTGCCACGGGGTGCCCTTCGCCTCACCGGGCGCGTACTCGACGGCGCCCATGTGGTCGAGGAGCAGGAACGGGTCGGCGAGCGACAGGTCGATGCCCGGGAACGGGCGCCGGACTTCGAAGCCCTCGCCCTCCAGGTGCCGCTTCGCGGTGACGATCTTCGCGACGCGGCGCCAGTCGGTGCCGGTGTCCGGCAGCAGCGGCAGCCGGGGCAGGGTCAGCGGGTCGGCCATCACGGCTGGCATGGGGTCCTCCGTCGGTCGGGGCCCGTCCGCGGCAGGGGCGGGCTTCCCCTTCTCCAAGTTAGTTGATGCTTCAACTATTCCCCCACTATACTGATCGGCATGAGCGAACCACGCTGGCTCGATGCCGCCCAGCAGCGCGACTGGCGGGCGTACGTGGACGGCAGCGCCCGGCTCACCGAGTTGATGGACCGCGACCTGAAGACCCGGCACGGCCTCTCGGTGTCGGAGTACGAGATCCTCGTCCGGCTCTCCGAGGCGCCCGAGCACCGGCTGCGGATGGCCGAGCTCGCCGAGAACGCCAGCCAGTCGCGCAGCCGGCTGTCGCACACCTGCTCCCGGCTGGAGTCCAAGGGCCTGGTCAAGCGGGACAACTGCGGCACCGACAAGCGCGGCGTCTACGCGCAGCTGACCGACGACGGCTTCGCGACGCTGGAACGCGCCGCCCGCGACCACGTCGAGGTCGTCCGCGAGTACCTCATCGACGTGATCGAGCCCGAGGACCTGGAGGCCGTCGGACGCGCCTTCAGCGCCGTCCTCAAACGGCTCGGCGCCACCTGACCGGCGGCTACAGGGTGACCGACACGCCGGTCAGGAACCCCACCGAGACCAGGGTGAGGAACACCCACGCCAGCATCATCCCCGCGCCGAACGGCCGCCACCGGCCGCCGACCTTCCACATCAGCAGGCCGCCCAGCCCGAACGCCAGCACCAGCAGCGTGACGAACTGCGGCAGCAGGCTCGGCCGCCGGCTCGTCATCAGCGGCGCGTACATCATCACGAAGTCGACGAACACGAACAGGCCGAACCCCGCCGCGATCGCGCCGACCTCCCGGCCGTTCAGCGACCGGGTGCGCTCGGCGATGCCCAGCGCCCGCTCCGAGCGCAGCCGCAGCCGCGGATGCGCCGGCTCCGGCTCCTCCTGGACGCTCTGCGCCACGGCGAAGATCTCGTCCTCGAGGCTCGGAGCGTCCCTCTCCTGCGGATCCGCCATTCCGGCTCCCTGAGGGCCGGCGGATGCCGGGGCGACATGCCCGGCGAGGTAGGCGACGTTCGCGGCCCGTCCGCCCCGGCCCCTTTCCGGCGGACACGCCGTCAAACGCACCGTAGCGAATCCGAGGTCCAACGCGAAGGCCATGCGACGTGCCATCCTGCAAAGATGCCAGCTAGAGGGCCACTCCGCAGTGCGGCTTTCGCCGCCGTGTTCATCGCCGTGTCGACCGCCGCGACCGGATGCGGCAACGGATCCGACGACGGCGGCAAGTCCGGGACGGCGTCGCCCGCCACGCCGCCGACCGCGACCGCGACCGGGACCGGGACCGCCTCGGCCGCGCCGTCCGCGAAGCCGACGAACCAGAAGTTCCAGGCGAAGATCGAGAAGGTCACCGCCGGGGACCTGAAGTACTCCTGGCACAGGGGCTGCCCGGTCGCGCCGTCCGGCCTCCGGAGGATCGACATGACCTACTGGGGCATGGACGGCAAGCCGCACGACAACGGGCAGCTCGTCGTCAACGCCAAGGCGGCCGGCGACCTCGTCACGGTGTTCCGCAAGCTCTACGGCATGCGCTACCCGATCCGGCGCATGGAGCCGGTCGACAAGTACAAGGGCAGCGACTTCGACTCGATCGAGGCCGGCAACACCTCCGCGTTCAACTGCCGCAACGCCACCGGGTCCAGCTCGTTCTCCCAGCACGCCTTCGGCCTCGCCGTCGACCTCAACACCTGCGAGAACCCGTACGTGTACGCCGACGGGCACGTCGCCCACAAGGACTGCAGGAAGTACGCGAACCGCAAGAGCAGGGCGCCCGGCGTCATCCACGCCGGCGACAGGGTGGTGAAGGCGTTCGCCTCGATCGGCTGGGGCTGGGGCGGCGAATGGAGCGGCGCCCGCGACTACCAGCACTTCAGCAGCAACGGCCGCTGACCCGGCCCGGTCATCGGCCGGCGGGCCCGCGCACGGGGGATGGACGCGCCGTCGCGTCCGCGCGGGCGGCTGCCCGGGGTCAGACCATCATGACGGCGACGACGCCGACCACGACGATGACCGCGACGACGGCGAGGCCGACGACGAGGGCCATGTTCGGACCGGCCTTCTCGGCCGGCGCGCGGTTGGCGAAGTTCTGGAACTGGTGGGTGGTGCCTGCCGGATCATTCGGTGTCTGTGACATGCCGAAGAGAGTAACGGATGCATTCCGCCCGATTCGGGCGCTTTCCACGGCAGCAGGCCCGGCAATGCACGAACGCGCGGAGAGTGTGGGATTCGAACCCACGAGGACTGTCCCCAGCCCTGGGCGCTTTCAAGGCGCCTGCACTAGTCCACTATGCGAACTCTCCTCGGCCACGCCCCGGTGGCCACGGCCCACGATAGCGGTCCTCCTAGACGCCCTCGACCGCATATCCCGGGATGGACGGCCAGCGGACCGTCATCACCACGGACTCCTCCTCGGCGTGCCACGAGTGGTCGACGCCGCGCCCCCACACCACGTAGTCGCCGGGTTCGGCCAGCAGCACGTCGCGCCCCGGGAACTCCAGCCGGAAACGGCCGCTGATCAGCACGAGCAGCGCGGTGCGCTTCTCGCCGCTGGTCCACTGCGCGCGCCGCTCGTCCTTGGGGTGGACGCCCCATTTGACCTCGACCTCGTTGCTGTGCCGCAGGTCGCCGGACGGCTTGAAGTGGCCCAGCAGCCAGCCCCGGTCGCCGGCCGCGTCCGCGGCGGCCTTGCCCACGTAGATGCCCTGCTCGTCGCCCTCCACGGGACGCGACTCTAGCGGCGGCGGTGCGCGGGCCGGGTCAGGCGGAGGGGTCGGGACGGTCGGGGCGCGGGTAGGCGAAGCCGTCGCCGACGACCGCCGCGAGGTTGAGATAGGCCTCGCGGGTCGCCTGGGCGAGCTGCTCCAGCTCGACCTCGGCGCCCTCCTCCAGGTGGTCGTCGTAGGGGATGCGGACGACGGCGCGGCAGCGGCTCTCGAAGTGCGCCTGCAGCTTGTCCAGGTCGACCTGGCTGCGGGTGCGGTTGCGGACCATCGACAGCACCACGACGCCGTTGCGGACCAGGTGGCCGTGGTCGTGCGCCTCCAGCCAGTCGAGGGTCGCGCTCGCCGAGCGGGCGCCGTCCACCGACGGGGAGCTGACCAGGACGAGCTGGTCGGCGAGGCTCAGCACGCCGGCCATCGCCGAGTGCAGCAGGCCCGTCCCGCAGTCGGTGATGCAGATCGAGTAGTACTGCTCCAGGACGACCGCGACGGCGGCGTAGTCCTCGGCGCTGAACGCCTCGCTGACCGCCGGGTCGCGGTCGGAGGCGAGGACCTCCAGCCGCGCGGGGTTCTGCGAGGTGAACGCGCGGACGTCGGCGTAGCGGTGGATCTTGTCGCGGCTGTTGAGCAGGTCGCGGACGGTCGCGGCGGTCTCCAGCCGGACCTTGTCGGACAGCGTGCCGCGGTCGGGGTTGGCGTCCACCGCGATGACCCGGTCGCCGCGCAGCGAGCCGAGCATCGAGCCGAGCCCGGTCGTGGTGGTGGTCTTGCCGACGCCGCCCTTCAGCGACATCACCGCGACGCGGTGGTGCCCGTTCGTGACGGGGGTGCGGGCCCGCCCGATCAGGTCCTTGCGGCGCAGCTCGCCCTGCGACTCGCCCGGGTGGAGGCTGCCGCCGGTGGCCTTGTAGACGGCGCGCCGCCAGCCCGACGACGGCGCGATGCGGCGCTCGCCGAGCAGGTTCTCGGAGCTGAGGCTCTCGGAGCTCTTCGGGTCGGGCTGCTGCGGCTGCCCCGGGTACTGCTGCTGGCCGGGCGGGACCTGCTGGTACGGCCCGGGGCCTTGCTGCGGGTGGGCGTAGCCCTGCTGGGCCGGTCCGACGTCGCCGTTCGGCGGCATCTGCGCGTACGGCCGCTCGGTGCTGGGGTCGATGCCGTACGGCCGTCCCGTGCTGGGGTCGATCGGATAGGCCTGGCCGGTGGTGGGATCGACCCAGTACGGCTGGCCCGTGGCCGGGTCTACGGGGAAGGGCTGGCCGGTGGTGGGATCGACCGGGTACGGCTGGCCGCCCTGGTTCTGCGCGTAGGGCTGCCCGGTGGTCGGGTCGACCGTGTACGGCAGTCCGTTCGCGTTCGGGTCCTGCTGGAACTGCTGCGCGTTCGGGTCCTGCGCGTACGGCTGCGCGTTCGGGTCGTGCTGGAACTGCTGCGCGCCGTTGGGGTCGCCCGGAAAGGGCTGGCCCGCGTTCGGGTCCTGCGGAAAGGGCTGGGCGCCGCCCTGCTCGGCCGGGTAGGGCGGCTGGACGGCGTTGGGGTCGTGCGGCGGGAACGGCTGGTCGGGAACGTACGGCGGCAGCTGGTCGAGCGGCGGCGCGCCCTGGCCCTGCCCCTGACCGTTGCCCGCGTCGTACGGCTGCTGCGGTGCCGGCCCGGTCTCCCAGGACTGCCGCTGGTCGAACGGCTGGTACGCGGCGGCGTACGGCGGAGGCAGCATGCCGCCCTCGAACGGCTGCGGCATGGGGCCGCCGTCGTAGGGAGGAAGGTTCTGCCCCGGCCCGGGGGCGGGCGGCGGCGGGCCGAACCCCTCAGGGCCGAACGACTCGGGGCCGAACGACTCGGGGCCGAACGACTCGGGGCCGAACGACTCGGGCGCCAAGTTCTCCGCGCCGGGGATCGGCGGCGGCGCGGCCAGCCACGGGTTGGCGTTCGGGTCGTGCGCGAACTGCTCGGGCTGCTGCCCCTGCTGCCCCTGCTGCCCCTGCTCGGCCGGCGCGCCCTCCGCCTGCCCCTGCGGGCCCGGCACCTGGCCCGCCGCCTGCTGCGCGGGCTGCGCGGGCTGCTCGGGAGGCGGCTGCCCGCCCTCGGTGGCGGCCGGCGGGACGGCGGCGGACGGCCCCGTCGTCTCGCCGCTCATCGCGTCAAGAGAGGCCAGCCGCTCCTCCAGGGAACGCCCGTCGTGCTCGTTCCTCGCCACCGCTTCTCCCCTCGGGCACACCTCTGATGATCATTACGGAGCAGGAGGGCAAATCGGCCCCCACGCAGGATACCCGCGCGTCAATACCACGCATCACCTCAGTAGATCCACATTGCCCCCGCGGAGGCGGTCCGACCGGCCGTCGGCGGCGCCCGTCCGGCGCCCGGTAGCGTGACCGGTATGCATGCGATCGTGATTCGCGAGCCGGGGGACGCCGACGTCCTGGAGTGGACGCGGGTGCCCGATCCCGAGCCGAAGCCGGGCGAGGTGCTGGTCGAGGTGGCGGCGAGCGCGGTGAACCGCGCCGACGTCATGCAGCGGATGGGCTTCTACGACCCGCCCGAGGGCGCCTCGCCGTACCCCGGGCTAGAGGTGTCGGGACGGATCGCCGCGCTCGGCGCCGGTGTGACGGGTTTCACCGAGGGTGACGAGGTGTGCGCGCTGCTGGCGGGCGGCGGTTACGCCGAGCGCGTCGCGGCGCCCGCCTCGCAGGTGCTGCCCGTCCCGCGCGGCGTCGACCTCGTGGACGCGGCGGGGCTGCCGGAGGTGGCCTGCACGGTGTACTCGAACGTGTTCATGACCGCCGGACTGCGCGCCGGGGAGACGTTCCTGGTGCACGGCGGCGGCAGCGGCATCGGGACCCTGGCGATCCAGCTGGCGAAGGCGCGCGGCGCGCGGGTGGCGTGCACCGTCGGCAGCGCGGAGAAGGCGGAGCGCTGCCGCGAGCTGGGCGCCGACGTCGTCGTCAACTACCGCGAGGACGACTTCGTCGAGAGCGGCCCGTACGACGTGATCCTGGACTCGATCGGCGCGAAGTACCTGGCGCGCAACGTCGAGGCCCTCGCGACGGGCGGGCGGCTGGTGGTCATCGGGTTGCAGGGCGGCGCGAAGGCGGAACTGGACCTGGGCGCGCTGCTGCGCAAAAGGGCGGCCGTGCACGCAACGGGGCTGCGGTCCCGTCCGTTGGAGGAGAAGGCGGAGATCGTGGCGGCCGTCCGCGAGCACGTCTGGCCGCTGCTGGAGTCGGGGGACGTCCGCCCGGTCGTCGACCGGCGCGTCCCGATGGCGGACGCCGCGCAGGCGCACCGGCTGATGGAGCAGAGCGGACACGTCGGCAAGATCCTGCTGACCGTGTGAGGATGAGGGAGTTATGAGCGAGCCTTCGAAGAACCAGTCGGAACAGGAACCGCACGTCCTCGTGGTGGGGCCGAACGGCATCGCGCTGGAGGGCGCGGGCGACGGCGGCGAGTCCGAGGGCAAGTCGATCACCGAGATGGTCGAGCAGCCCGCGAAGGTGATGCGGATCGGCGGGATGATCCGCCAGCTGCTGGAGGAGGTCAAGGCCGCTCCGCTGGACGAGGCGAGCCGGGCCCGGCTGCGCGAGATCCACCAGTCGTCCATCAAGGAGCTGGAGGACGGCCTGGCCCCCGAGCTGGTCCAGGAGCTGGAGCGGCTGTCGCTGCCGTTCGCCGAGGAGTCCGTGCCGAGCGAGGCGGAGCTGCGGATCGCGCAGGCGCAGCTGGTCGGCTGGCTGGAGGGGCTGTTCCACGGCATCCAGACGACGCTGTTCGCGCAGCAGATGGCGGCGCGCGCCCAGCTGGAGCAGATGCGCCGCGCGCTGCCCGCCGGGATGATGCCGCAGGGCATGGACCAGCAGGACGAGCCCGGACCGCGCTCGTCCGGCCCCTACCTGTAAAGACGTTCCGGGACGGCCGCACCCGCCGCGGCGGGTGCGGCCGTCGTCACGGGAACAGGCGCTCCAGGACCTGCGCGACGCCGTCGTCGTCGTTGCGGGACGTGGTGTGCGTGACGGCGGCCAGCACGAGCGGGTGCGCGTTCGCGACCCCGTACGAGGTGCCCGCCCAGGAGAGCATCGGCAGGTCGTTGGGCATGTCGCCGAACGCGGTGACGTCGGCGGCGCCGAGGCCGTGCTCGGCGCACAGCGCTTCGAGGGCGCTGGCCTTGGTGACGCCGTGCGCGCTGATCTCCAGCAGCCCGCGCCCGGACGAGTGGGTCACCGTGACCAGGTCGCCGACGGCCTTCTCCGCGCGCGCGGCGAGCTCGTCGGGGTCGGCGTCGGGGTGGAAGGCGAGCAGCTTGGTGCTCGGGAGGGCGACCAGCTCCGCGGCGTCGACGGGACGGCCGCCGAGCGCCTCGGCGTCCCAGCCCGACAGGTCGTAGCTGCGCTCGAACACGAACCCGGTCGGGTACTCGGCGGCGAAGCGGAACTCGGGCGAGACGCCGCGCAGCCGCTCGACGGCCTCGGCGAGCGCGCCCGGCGCGATCTGCCGGGCGTGCACCACGGTCTCGGTGTGCAGGTCGTAGACGAGGGCGCCGTTCGCGCAGATGGCCAGGCCGCGGTGGCCGACGGCGGTGGCGATCTCCGCCATCCAGCGCGGGGGGCGGCCGGTGACCATGACGAGCATCGCGCCGGCGCGCTCGACGCGCGCGAGGGCGGCGACGGTGCGCGCGGAGATGGTCCCGTCGGAGCGCACGATCGTGCCGTCGAGGTCGGTGGCGATCACGCGCGGCGTGGGTTCGGTCATGTCACCTTCCAGTACATCCGGGACTCACCTTAGGCGACGGGTCCGACGGGCGGTCCGCCCGGTCGCTCCGCGCCGGCCGCCGTTCGCGTCCTGTTCGCGCCATGCCCCTTCCGTCCCCTCCGTCCCCCACCTAGGGTGTGGTCACCCGAATCTTCTTCACGTTCGCTCTCTCCCCCCGCGTGCGGAAGGCGCTGCCCATGACCCGCAGAACCCCCCGTCTGGTGTCGGCCGCCCTGGCGGGCACCGTCGCGCTGGCCCCTCTCGCCCTCCAGGCCCCCGCCGCGTCGGCCGCCCCCGCGACCGCCGCCCGGACCGCCTCCACCGTCCACGGCGTCACGGTCGACGGCGCCGTCAACGTCCGCGACATCGGCGGGTACACGGCCCGGGACGGACGGCACGTCCGCTACGGCGCCGTCTACCGGTCCGCGTCGCTCAGCAAGGTCACCGCGACCGGCGTCGCGCAGCTCCAGCGGCTCGGCCTGACGGCCTCCGTCGACTTCCGCTCGCAGCTCGAGGTCGGCATGTCCGGCGCCGACAAGCTGCCCACCGGCGTCACCCCCGTCGCCGCGAACATCAACGCCTTCTCCCCGACGCTGCTGACGATGGTGCCCGAACTCCTCAAGGCGATCCTCGCGCAGGACAAGCCCGGCGAGTTCATGGCGCTGTCGTACCGCGGATTCGTCCACGACCCCGACTCGCGCAAGCAGTTCGCGGCGGCGCTGAAGCGCATCGCGTCCGCCAAGGGGCCCGTCCTCTACCACTGCACCGAGGGCAAGGACCGCACCGGCGTCATGACCGCGGTCCTGCTCACCGCACTCGGCGTCGACAAGACCCAGGTGTACGGCGACTACCTGCGCTCCAACCAGGAACTCGCCGACCAGAACGCCGCCGAGCTCGCCCAACTGGAGAAGCTCGGCATCGACCCGGCCCTCGTCGAGCCGTTCCTGACCGTCCGCGCCTCCTACCTGGACTCCGCCTTCGACCAGATCAAGAAGGACTTCGGGACGTTCGACGCGTTCCTCACCAAAGGCCTCGGCATCGACGCCGCCACCCAGGCCGCCCTGCGCAAGCAACTGCTCCGGTAAGCGAAAGGGCCCGTCCCCATGCGGACGGGCCCTCCCTCATCGGCTTCTCAGCGCTTGACGGGCTCCAGGACCTCCAGGCCCAGGAACTTCTGCAGCGCCTCCGGGACGCGCACCGAACCGTCCGCCCGCTGATGGTTCTCCAGGATCGCGACCATCCACCGCGTCGTGGCGAGCGTCCCGTTCAGCGTCGCCACCGGCTGGTTCTTCCCGTCGGCGTCCTTGTACCGCACCGACAGGCGCCGCGCCTGGAACTCGGTGCAGTTCGACGTCGACGTCACCTCCCGGTAGGTGTTCTGCGTCGGCACCCACGCCTCGCAGTCGAACTTGCGCGCCGCGCTCGCCCCGAGGTCGCCCGCCGCCGTGTCGATCACCCGGTACGGGAGCTCGCACTTCGCGAGCATCTCCTTCTCCCACTCCAGCAGCCGCAGATGCTCGGCATGCGCGTCGGCCGGATCGCAGTAGGAGAACATCTCCACCTTGTCGAACTGGTGGACCCGGATGATGCCGCGCGTGTCCTTGCCGTACGAGCCCGCCTCCCGGCGGAAGCACGACGACCACGCCACGTACCGCCGCGGCAGCTCGTCGATGATCTCGTTCATGTGGTACGCGGCGAGCGGCACCTCCGACGTGCCCACCAGGTACAGCTCCTCCTGCGGGAGCTGGTACACCTCCGCGGCGTGCGCGCCGAGGAACCCGGTGCCCTCCATCGCCTCCGGCTTCACCAGCACCGGCGGGTACATCGGCACGAACCCGGCCGCGACCGCCTGCTCCATCGCCAGGTTCAGCAGCGCGTACTGCAGCCGCGCGCCCACCCCGGTCAGGTAGTAGAACCGCGCGCCCGACACCTTCGCGCCGCGCTCCATGTCGATCGCGCCGAGGCCCTCGCCCAGCTCCAGATGGTCCTTCGGCTCGAAGTCGAACGCCGTCGGCTCGCCCACGTGCTCCAGGACTTCGTAGTCCTGCTCGCCGCCCGCCGGAACGCCGTCCTCGATGAGGTTCGGGACGCCCTTCAGCGCCGCGTCCAGCTCCTCGCCGAGCCGGTCGGCCTCCGCCTCGCGCTCCTTGACCTGCTGCGCCAGCTCCTTCGCGCGGGCCAGCAGGGCCTGCCGCTCGTCGCCCTGCGCCCGCGACACCGACTTGCCGAAACTCTTCTGCTCGGCGCGCAGCTGCTCGAACGAGGTCAGCGCGGAGCGCCGCCTCCCGTCCAGGTCCAGCAGCCGGTCGACGACGGCGTCATCCTCACCGCGGGCGCGCTGCGAGGCGCGCAGCCGCTCGGGATCCTCTCGAAGAGCTCGCAGGTCAATCACAGACCCGAGGCTACCGGCCCGGACCCCTCCCTCGCGCGCGAGTATCGCGGTCCGGCCGGTCGTGCCGTCAGTGCAGCGCGCTCGCCAGCAGCGCGTGCGCGGGCAGCGCCACCTGGCCGTCCAGATCCGGATCCGACCCCTCCGGCAGGGCGTACCCCGCGACGAGCCGGTCGTACTCCGCCTTGATCCGCGCCACCGTCTTCTCGTCCTGCCGGCTCACGGCGACGCCGTTGCTGCCGACCCCGGCTAGCGCCCCCGTCTCCCACCACTCCTCCGGGTCGACGAGGTGCTCCCAGGTCACCTCCTCGACCGCCACGTCCGCGTAACCCGCCTCCGCCACCAGCCGCCGGAACGCCATCGCCTCGCCGTACTCCATGAACGGCGACGGCGGGATGTCGTCCGGCCACGGCACCCCGGCCGCGTCGATCGCGTCCCGGACCACCGCCAGCGCGCCGACGCCCGGCATCACCCAGCAGCTCAGCGCCAGCCGCCCCTCCGGCCGCAGCACCCGCCGCAGCTCGGCGAGCGCCACGTCCGGCGCGCCGACATGATTGATCACGAAGTTGCCGACGACCGCGTCGAACGTCCCGTCCGGGAACGGCACGTCCGGCAGCACCGCCACCCGCACGTCCAGCCCCGGCACGTTCCGCCGCGCCGCCTCCGCCATGCCCGGGTCGGCGTCCAGCGCGGACACCTCCGCGCCCCGCCGCACCGCCTCCGCGGCCACGAGGCCCGGCCCCGTCCCCACCTCGAGCACGCGGGTCCCCGCCGCGACGCCCGCGGCGTCCAGCAGGGGCCCGACCATGTACCGCGTGAGCCGGGCGAACCCCCGCTCGTACGCGGGGGCCCGCCCGGCCCACAACTCGCGCTCGTAAAGATCAAAGTCGGCCACGACGGCAGCGTACGCTAACGCACGTCCACGTAGTCGTCCCTGAACGCCTTCACGTACGCGGACGAACCGCCGTAGTAGGCACGCCACGTGCCGTCCTTGGACGCCTTGAACCCCTTCCGGAACCGACCGAACCCGTCAGCCGTGACGGCGCCCAGATACGTCCACTTGGTCGACCCCTTGGGCCGGAAGTAGAACGACACCTTCTGCTTACCGAAGTTCGTCCACTTGGTGGTCTCCCGGTAGAGCGTCCCCACGATGGTGACGGTGCGGCCCTTGACGACCGGCTCCGGGCTCGCGGTGAAGTCGAGGAACTTCGTGCGGTACCGGACGTCCACGTAGTCGGCCGGGCTCGTGGACGGCACCAGCAGGTAACCGTCTTCCCGGACGACCGTTCGCCAGTACCCGTCCCGTGTCGCGCGCCCCGGAATGGAGAAGCGGCCGTCACCGCTGACGGACAGCGCGCCGGCGTCGGTCCACTTCTTCTTGTCCGTGGAGAACTGCAGGTAGACGTCGGCGGCCGGACCGTCGCCCCACCGGCCGTCCGCGTGCTTCCACAGCACTCGCCCGGTCGCGGTGACCATGTCGCCCCGGCCGACCGGCTCCGGACCGGCGTCGAAACCGGTAATGGACGTCCGGTACCCGACCTGGAGGACGTTCGAGCCGGCGGACGACCCCACGTAGTTGTAGTAGTCGTCGGAGTGGTCGACGGGATCGTCGCCGAAGGAGACGTCGAAGGCACCGTCATCGGTGACCAGGACGGGAACGCCGTACACCCCGTTCCCGTCCGTCGTCGGCGTGGCGATCGTGTGCCAGTCGCCGCCGGTCGCCTTGTCGAACTGCAGGTTCACCTGCTTGCCCGCCAGCGGCGCCCACGCCCCGGCGCGGTCCTGCCGCTCGAGCCTGCCGGTGACCGTCACCGTGTCGCCGACGATGAGCCGGCCCTTGATCGCGAAGCTGATCCGGGTCTTGAGCCGCTCCTTGGTGACCGGGATCGCCGCGCTCCGCACCGGCCGGTGCAGGAAGTCGCCGCCGAACACCACGACCACCTCGTCCGGCGCCGTGAAGACGGCGGTCCCCTCGGCGCGCCCGTCCGCGCCGGTCACCGCCGTGACGCTCTGCCCGTCCGGCTGGGCGACCTGGAGCCAGGCACCCGCGACCGGCGTCTCGGTGCCGTCGGGATTCCTCGCGAGCAGCCGGGCGCGGAAGGTCACCTGCGGATGGTCCACGTCCACCGCGGCCGGCGAGACCGCCACCTCCGCGAGCTCGCTGTCCAGCCCGTTGTCGATCATGACCCGCCGCGGTAGGTTCCGCGTCATGGCGGCGTTCGTCAGCTCGACGTCCACCGTCCAGCGGCCCTGCGCCACCGTCACCGGCGACGTCGTCCGCCACACGCCGTCCTTGGCGGTGCCGCCGACCAGCTCGAAGTCGTCCACCGGCACGGTCTCGGGCCCGCCGCCGAGCGTCCGCAAGACGGCGCGCACCTTCGTGATGTCGCTCTGCGAGACGGCGGCCACCTCGATCTGCGTGGTCGCCCCCGGCGACAGCAGCCGCACCGACCGGATGTTCGGGGAGTCCGCCGCTTGGGCCTGCGGCGCGACGGCGAGCACCGCGACCGTCATCAGCCCCGTGAACAGCGCCAGCAAGCGGCGCATCCGACTCTTCATCGCACATCCACGTAGTCGCTGGGCTTGTTGGACGCGAGATAGTTCGCGCTGCCGGTGTAGGCGGCCATCCAGGTGCCGTCCTTGGACGCGGTGAAGTTCTTGCTGAACCATCCGTTGGAGGCCGTCTTCACCACGGCCACCTGGGTCCACGTCGTGGAACCGGTGGGCTTGAAGTAGATCGACACCGGCGCGTTCGGCCCCGGCATCTCCTTGTCCATGTACCGGAACAACTGCCCCTTGACGGTGATGGTCTTTCCCTTCGTCACCGGCTCAGGAGAAGCGTTGAAGCTGTAAATCCAGGTCCGATAGCGGACGTCGACGTACTGGGGAGCGCTGACGACAGGCGCGTACTTCGGGCCGCCGGCGAACCGCACCCTCCAGTACCCGTCCTTCTTGAAGGACGCGTCGGAGAGGTAGATCGCACCGTTGTCTTCGGTCCTGACCGTGGAGGCCTGCCTCCACGTCTTCTTGTCGGTCGAGAACTCCAGGACCACCGGCCTGTCCGGGAGGCTGACGCCGGAGTAGTCGCGCAGGTAGCCGTAGGCGTACAGCAGGGCGTCGTAACCGACGACCTGCGGCGTGATCCTGAAATCGTCGAACCGGGTCGTCCGCCGGATGTCCAGACGCCCGAGATCGGCGGACCCGCCGGTCAGGAAGGACGTGTCGCCCGTCCTGAGGCTCAGCGCGCCGGACCGCAGGGCCGTGAACCGCAGTTCGAACGTCCCGTCCGCGGCCGTCTTGTCCCTGGTCAGGGAGGCGGCGCTCGGCGTTCCCGCGTCGAGGACCGCCGCCACCTCCTGGCCGGAAACGGGGACGGCACCGGCGGCGCCCTGGCGGACCACCCTTCCCCGGACGACGACGTCGGCGCGGTCGGCATAGGGATTGATCGAAACGATCTGACCGGACGTCACCGTCGCCTGCTTGCGGACGGTCGTGTTCGCCTTCACGGTCACCGGGCACAGCGCCCCCTGCCGGGGCACCTCGCTCCGCGGAGCCGCCTCCCCGGTGGCCTGCTGGACGAACGAGCCGTCCGCACCCGTCGTCACGTCGGGCCCCGCTCCGGTGACCCGCGCGCCGGGCGCCGGCTCCGGCGCGACGTCGCGGCTCTTCTGGAGCATGACCCGGCCGCGCAGCGTCACGTCCGGGTGATCGGCGTCGATGACGTCGGGCGCGCTGGTGAAGCCGTCGATCGTCGTCGTGTAGCAGTCCCAGAACCCGGTGATCCGCTTCCGCGTGGCCCCGTCCGCCGTGGTGACCAGCACCTCGACGTAGTCCGCCCCGGGGCGGGCCTGGATGTCGGGATGGAACTCGCCATGCCAGACGCCGTCGTTGTCCGTTCCTCCGGTCCGCGTGAACGGAATCGTGGCGTAGGGCTCGGCCGTGCTGGAGCCGTACCGCACGTTCGCATGGACGTCGGTGACCCCGCTCGCCGACTTCGCGGTGACCTCGAACGTGGCGACCCGGGCAGGATCGAGCGGATCGAAGGTGGTGGTCGCCGTGAGGTCGGTGGCGTCCGCGTGGGCGGTGGCGGGGACGAGCAGGGCCGAGGCCGTGAGGGCGGCGGTGGCCAGGAGGGACGACGTTCGGCGCAAGGAAGGGCCTCTCCGCGGCGTTCAGGAAACGATCAGGAGACGTCCAAGATCCACTGGCGGTTGTCGCGCCCGGTAAGGCCGCTGATCACATTTCGGTCACCCTCCGCGTCCGGCTACGCGGCGTGACGCGGGTCACTCGCGGCGTTGTTATGCGGGGGCCGGCCGCGGTGTCTCATGTGCGAACCCACTCTGACGGAGGAGGCGGACATGAAGGTTGTCGTAGCAGGTGCCGGATACGCAGGGACGCTCGCGGCCAACCGGCTGGCGAAGAAGGTGCCGGGTGCGGAGATCACGGTGGTCAACCCGCGGGCCGACTTCGTCCAGCGGGTGCGGCTGCACCAGCAGCTGGCCGGGACGGGGAAGGCGGCGACGCCGCTCGCGGAGGTGCTGCGCAAGGGCGTCCGTTCGCGGCGGGCGGCCGTGGAGAAGATCGGCGATGGCGCCGTGGTCCTCGACGGCGGCGAGACCCTGGACTTCGACTACCTGGTCCTGGCCGTCGGGAGCACGCTGTCGCCCCTGGCGGGCACCGTCCCGGTCGGGACGTGGGAAGGGGCGGAGCAGGCCCGCGCGGCGCTGGCGGGCCTGGGCTCGGGCGGTGCGGTGACCGTCGTCGGCGCCGGGCCGACCGGCATCGAGACCGCCGCCGAGGTCGCCTACGCCCGTCCCGACCTGAAGGTCCGGCTCGTCGGGCGGGATTTCGCCACGAGCCTTTCGGAGGGGGCCCGCAGGCGGGTGCGCGCCGGCCTGGAACGATTGAAGGTGTCGGTGCTGGAGGACGCGGTGGACGAGGTGGAGGCCGGGACGGTGGCGCTGCGGTCCGGAGATCGACTCGCCTCGGACGTCACCCTGTGGGCCGTGATCGGCGGCGTTCCCGACCTGGCGGCGCGGAGCGGCCTGGAGGTCGACGAGCGGGGCCGCGTCGTCGTGGACGAGTACCTGCGCAGCGTGAGCGACCCGCGGATCCTCGCCGTCGGCGACTGCGCCGCCGTCCCCGGTTCCCGCATGTCCTGCCAGACCGCCGAGCCGCAGGGCGTGCACGCGGCCGACACGCTCGCCCGGCTGGCGAACGGCCGCGCGCTCAAGCCGTACTCGGTCGAGTACGTCGCCACGTGCGTCAGCCTCGGCCGCCGCGACGGCGTGATCCAGCTGTCCCGCCGGGACGACAGCCCGCGGCGGCAGTACCTCGCCGGACGTCCCGGCGCCATGACCAAGGAGCTGGTGGTCCGCAGCGCCGGGTGGAGCGCCCGCACCGGGATCGGCGCCACCGGCCTCCCCGGATCGAAGGACAAGGGCAAGTGAGCGATCCCACCGCCGACCCGGCGACGGAGGCCTTCGTCGCCCACCGCAACCTGCTGTTCACCGTCGCGTACGAGATGCTCGGCTCCGCGGCCGACGCCGAGGACGTGCTTCAGGAGACCTGGTTGCGGTGGGTCAAGGTCGACCTGGCGGAGGTCCGCGACCAGCGCGCCTACCTCGTGCGGATCGCGACCCGGCAGGCGCTCAACCGGTTGCGCACGATGACGCGGCGCAAGGAGGCGTACGTCGGCCCCTGGCTGCCCGAGCCGCTGCTCACCACGCCGGACGTGGCGGAGGACGCCGAACTCGCCGAGAGCATGTCGATGGCGCTGATGCTCGTCCTGGAGACGCTGTCGCCGACCGAGCGCGCCGTCTTCGTGCTGCGCGAGGCGTTCGACGTGAGCTACGAGGAGATCGCGGAGGCGGTCGGGAAGAGCCCCGCGGCCGTCCGGCAGATCGCCTACCGCGCCCGCCGGCACGTCGATGCCCGCCGGCCCCGGGAGACGGTGTCGGCGAGCGAGACGCGGGCGGTCATGGAGTCGTTCCAGCGCGCTCTCCACACCGGCGACCTCCAGGGCCTGCTCGACGTGCTCGCGCCGGAGATCGTCCTGGTGAGCGACGGCGGCGGCGTCAAGCAGGCCGCGCTGCGGCCGATCAGCGGCGCCGGCAAGGTCGCCCGCTTCATCATCGGCGGCATCGGCAAGACCAGGAGCACGATCAGCGCCCAGCACACCGTGGTGAACGGCAACCCGGCGCTCGTCATGCGCGTGGACGGCGAGCTCGACGGCGTCCTGGCGTTCCGCGTCGAGGACGCCCGCATCACCGGCCTCTACTACGTCCGCAACCCCGAAAAGCTGACCCATATCGAGTCCGAGAACCCGATCACCTTGCACTGATGGCGGCGGGGCGGCCGGGGCCGCGGATCAGGCGTGGCCGGTGCGGATGGTGCTGAGCCAGGCGGCGGCCTCGGTGAAGTCGTTGTCGTGGGTGCCGCGGCGGATCTCCGGGCGGACCCGGTCGGCGCGCGGGTAGGAGCCGACGAAGCGGACGTCGGCGCAGATGCGGCGCAGGCCCATCAGCGCCTCGCCGACGCGGGCGTCGTCGACGTGGCCCTCGAAGTCCATCCAGAACCGGTACGAGCCGAGGCCCGCACCGGTCGGGCGGGACTGGATCAGCGTCAGGTTGATGCCGCGCACGGAGAACTCGGTGAGGATCTCCAGCAGCGCGCCCGGGTGGTCCTCGCCGATGAACGCGACGACGCTGGTGCGGTCCATGCCGGTGGGGGGCGGCGGGGAGCAGGGGCGGCGCAGCTGGACGAAGCGGGTGACGGCGTCGGCGACGTCGTGGATGTCCTCGGCGAGGACGGCCAGGCCGTAGCGGGCGGCGGCGAACGAGCCGGCGAGGGCGGCGTCGTAGTGGCCGTCGGCGACGTGCTGGGCGGCCTCGGCGTTGGACGTGGCGGCGCGCCATTCGGCGTCCGGGACGTTGCCCGCGAGCCAGCGGCGGCACTGCGGCTGCGCGATCGGGTGCGAGGCGACGGACTTGATGTCGGACAGGGACGTGCCGGGCCGCACCAGCAGCGCGAACGACACCGGCAGGTGGACCTCGGCGACGATCTGGAGGGGCTCGCCGGTGGCCAGCTCGTCCAGCGTGGTGGGGACGGAGCCCTCGACGGAGTTCTCCAGCGCGACGACGGCGGAGTCGGCCTCGCCGCGGCGCAGCGCGTCCAGCACGGCGGGGACGGTGGCGAGCGGGAGCTGGTCGGCCTCGGCGGCGCCGGGCAGCGACATCAGCGCGGCCTCGGTGAACGTGCCCTGCGGACCCAGGTAGGCGTAGCGTGCGGGCCTGGTTTCTGCGGTCACGAAGATCCCCCGAGGGCGCGGTCGGCGGGGCACCTGCTTCTGCGGTGCCGGAAGAGACGAGTGTACTTCCCGCCGCGCCGGGCCCTCGCCGTCAGGCGCGGGCGGACGGGGTGCGGTCGCCCCCGCCGGCGCCGCCGCTGCCGCCGAAGTCGGGCAGCGGGTCGTCCATCGTCACGATGGGCCCCTTGCCCAGGCGCGCGGCGCGCAGGACCTGGTTCTCCTCGGGGGAGAGCATCTCCACGGGGTGCCCTCCCTGGACGGCTTTGGCGTAGGTCCTGGTCTCGGTGCGCCCGTTGATCGAGCTGACCACGACGCCGTCCCCGACGGCGTTGAGGACGGCGAACGAGAAGGACCGGTGCCCCGACATCTCCTTGAGCGCGTCGTAATGCACGATGGCGAGGTCGCGCAGTGCGCGTTCGTCGACCTCGCCCGAGGCGACCTGGAGTTGGCGCCTGAGCATTTCCCCGCACTCGTCGACGACCTGGTTCACCCGGTTGTGGGCCACCACCGCGATGGATAGCCCGGCCACCCCGGCGACCAGGCCGGCGACGGCCACCGCGACAAGCATCACGTGGCGAGCGTACCGACCTCGGCCGCGCGTTGCGAAGGATCCTCGCGACCGATCTGGCGGCCGAGGCGGTTCGGCAGCCAGATCCCGAGGACGAGGACGGCGGCGATCGCCGCCAGGCCGAACGCGTCGCGCTCCAGACTCCCCCAGACACGGGCGATCGGAGCGTGTCCGCGGCCGGACAGGTGCGCCCCCCACCAGGGCAGCGGGAAGAGGAAGAAGATCCAGATCGCCAGGCCGGACAGACATCTTCGCGTGTCTCGCCCATCCCCCACCAGAGCCCCGGCGACCGGGATCATCCACACAAGATGGTGAATCCACCCGACCGGGGACAGCAGCACGGACAGCAGGCCGGTGATCGCGACCCCGGCGAGCAGCAGGCTGTAGGCGCTCGCGCCCGACCGGGGGTCGGCGGCGGCCCAGTGATCGGTGCCGATCCGCCCGGTGACCGCCGGACGGGGGCCGACCAGCACGTCCGCCGTATAAGTCGCCCTGCGGGCCAGCAGGAAGCCGAAGTAGGCCATGGGCAGCGCGAGGACGAGCCACACCGCCGTCCGGGCGGGCCCCTGGTCGATGAGCCGCGCGACGATCCCGTTGATCGCCTGGTTGGTCGTCCCGTCGACGGCGCCCGTGCGGTCGCCGCCCTGCAGCAGCGCGCCGAACCAGTAGCCGGCCGAGTCGTGCGGCAGCACCGCGAAGGCGCCGAGGGTCGCCACCACCGCGGTGACCAGCGCGTTCACGAACGCGTCCCGGCGCCCGGTGATCAGGAACCAGATCAGGAAGACGCCCGGCACCAGCTTGATCGCCAGCGCGAGGCCGACCAGCAGCCCGCGCGGCCAGCGGGCCGACCGGGTGCAGCAGTCGGCCAGGCACATCGCCAGCAGGAACAGCCCGACCTGGCCGAACCGGACCTGGTCGCGGACCGGGTCGAGCCAGGCCATGGCGGCGACCAGCACGCCCAGCACCAGCGGCGCCCAGCGCCCGGTGCGGCGGATCAGGTCGCGGAACGCGTACCAGACGGCGATCACCAGCGCGGCGTAGATCAGCGCCGTCCACGCCCACTGCGCGGCCCGCCACGACAGCAGCGTGAACGGGACGGCCAGGACGGCGGCGAACGGCGGGTAGGTGAACGGCAGCAGCTGCGGCGGCTGGGTGAGGAAGTCGTACAGGGGCGCGCCGCGCAGCGCCGCGAGCCCGCCCTCGCGGTAGACCTCCAGGTCGACGAGCCGCTGGTCGGGCTGGTTGTAGAGCCACCGCGAGACGATCGGCGCGGCGGCGGCCACCGCGACCGCGACCCCGGCGAGCATGATCAGCGCGTCCAGCGGCGACCGCCGCCCGCGCCGCGGCGGGCCTCCGGCCTGCGCGGATCCGGGCCGGCCGACCTCGTCGCGCGCCCCGCTGACTGCTCGCATCCCCACATCCTGGTGTGATCGGGCCCACCGGGCCCGGCCCGATCGGGCGGCCCCCGCCCGAAGGATATGCACCCGGCGCGCCCCGCCGCGCCGGGCGTCCGGCGCGGTCCGGGAACGGTCCGGGCGCGGCCCGGGGCCGTCCGGACGCCCGGCGGGCGGGGGTGAAGCTCTTGTAACCTGAGCGCCATGACGCAGCGGGGGGCGAATGTCGGGATTTTCGTCGCCGCCGTCGTGGCTCTGCTGACCGCCGTGCTCATCCCGTCGGCGGCGAGCGCGGCGACGGCGCCCGCTGCCACAACCACCGTGATCAACGGCCGGGTCGTGGTCATCGGGGTTCCGGGCCTGATGTGGAGCGACATCAGCGCCGAGACGACCCCCGCCCTGTGGAAACTGACCGGCGAGGGCTCCGCCGGCGGGCTCAGCGTCCGGACGACGCGCACCAGCACCTGCCCCACCGACGGCTGGCTGACGCTCTCGGCGGGCCAGCGGTCGCGCCTCGCGCACGGCGACTGCGCGCTGCCGCCGAACCCGATCCTGCCGGGCCAGCCCTCCCCCACGGGCCAGCCGCCCGCCGGCGGCGCGATCGCGCCCGGCTGGCCGGCGATCAAGAGCGACAACGCGGGCACCGGCTACCACGCGCAGACCGGGCTGCTCGGCGACGCGGTGCACGCGGCCGGCGGCTGCACCCTGGCCGTCGGCGCCGGCGCGGTGTTCGGCGCCGGCGACGGCGGCGGCCGGGTCGACCACTACATCCCGTCCACCGACCGGGCGACGCCCGCCGACTGGGCCCGCTGCCAGCTCGCCGCCGTCGACGTCGACGACGTGTTCCGCGCCTACATCAGCGCGGGCGTGGACACGCACGGCGACCAGGTGCCGGTCTCCGAGCACAAGCGCGCCGCCGCCGCGTCCGCCGCGGACCGCCGCGTCGCGCAGGTGCTGAAGGGGATCCCGGCCGGGACGACGGTCCTGGTCGCGGGCCTGTCCGACACCGGCGTCAACCCGCACCTGCGGGTGGCGATCGCGAAGGGCGCCGGCTACGGCCCCGGCTTCCTGACCTCCGGCGCCACCCGCCAGGACGGCCTGGCCACGCTGACCGACCTGACGTCCACGGCGCTGAAGCAGCTCGGGCTCAAGGAGCCGCGGCAGGCCGTCGGGTCGGCCTGGAAGGCCGAGCACTCCGGCGACTCCACGGCGAAGCGCGTCGAGGCGCTGGAGGACGAGGACGTCGCCGCGCAGGCGATCCGGGCCGTCCAGACCTCCTTCTACTGGGTGCTGTTCGCGACGCAGCTCGTCCTGTACGGGATCGCGGCGCTGGCCCTGCGGCGGCTCGGCAACGACCCGGGCACGCGGTCCCGGATCCTCGGCGGCACGCGGGTGATCGCGCTGCTGGGGGGAGCGGCGCCGGGCGCGTCGTTCCTGGCGGGGCTGATGCCGTGGTGGCGGGCACCGCACCCGACCCCGGTGCTGATCTGCACGGTGCTCGGCTTCGCGGGGCTGATGACGGGCGTGGCGCTGGCCGGCCCGTGGCGCCGGTCGACGTTCCTGCCCGGCCTGGTGATCACCGCGGTCACCGCGGCCGTCCTCGCGCTGGACGTGATGACGGGCTCGTCGCTGCAGCTCAACACCCTGATGGGGTACACGGCGCTGGTCGCGGGGCGCTTCTACGGGTTCGGCAACCAGGCGTTCTCGCTGTTCGCGGTGGCCGCGATCCTGACGGCGGCGTGGATCTGCGAGTTCCCGCTGCGCCGGCACCGCGCGGAGCCCGACCCCGGCGGCCTGCTCGGCGCGTCCCGCCGCGCGAAGGGCACCGCGGTGGCGCTCGTCGCGGCGGTCGGGCTGCTCACCGTCGCGGTGGACGGGCTGCCCGCGTGGGGCAGCGACTTCGGCGGCGTCATCGCGATCACCCCCGCGTTCGCGATGCTCGGCATGATGATCACCGGCAAGCGGGTGTCGCCGGTGAAGCTCGGCGCGTTCTGCGTGGCCGGGGTCGCGCTGGTGCTCGCGATCTCGTGGTGGAACTCGCGCAGCGCCAACCCGACCCACATGGGCCGGTTCTGGCAGGACCTGATGGACGGCAACGCCTGGGACGTCGTCACCCGCAAGTTCAACGCCATGCTGAACAGCCTCGGGTACTGGCCGTTCACCCTCGCGCTGGCCGCCGCGCTCGTGTTCCTGTTCTTCGTGCTGGCGCGCCCGACGCGGTGGCGGGCGGTGTCCCTGCTGCACCGCGCCTACCAGCACAGCTGGACGATGCGCCCGGCGCTGATCTGCGCGCTCGCGGTCGGCATCATCGGGACGCTGGTGAACGACTCGGGCGTGGTGATCCTGTCGGTGGCCTTCAGCCTGGCGACCCCGCTGATGCTCGCGGCCGGGGTGCGCTCGCTGGAGATCGACCTGGACGAAGGCACTGAACAGCCAAGGCCGCGAGCACCGCGAGAAGCGTCCACGGAATCACCGTCGGCCTGACCACGGTGAACAGCCACGACAGGTCGTGCGGCATCCCGATGCGCTGCGGCGCGCGCGCGGGAAGGTAGGCGAGGCTGAGCGCGGCGGTGTGGGCCAGCAGGATCCAGTCGATGCGCGACCAGGGGAGCAGCGCCAGCAGCGCCCAGCCGAACCCGTCGTACCAGGGCAGGACGTAGGGCGCGGCGAGCAGCCAGGCCAGCACGAGCGCGGCGGCCATCCGCCGGTTGGCGGCCCGCCCCGGCAGTTCCGCGAGCGCGTCCTCCTTGGGGAGGCCGCGCGCCAGCAGCAGGAACAGCACGATCCCGAGCACCAGCGAGCCCGTCTTGATCACGTCGCGCTGCGAGCCGCGCCCGAGCATCCGGTCGAGGAGATGCCAGGGGGTGGCGAACGAGACCATGTTGCTCGCCTCTTGCACCTGGTCGAGGGCGTGCGGGCCCGCCAGCGCGTACGCGGCCGCGGCCGTGGCGGCGGCGCCGCCGAACAGCGCGACCAGCCCGCCCACCGCCTGCCACCTGCGCCCGCTCCACACCTCCCGGAGCAGCGCCCACGCCGGGCCGCCGCCGACCAGCGCGGCGGGCAGCTTGATCGCCGCGCCCGCGCCGGTGAGGACGCCCGCCGCCAGCGACCGCCCCCACAGCCGCCACCGCCCGCCGGAGGCGTAGGAGTCGAACACCGTCAGCGCCGCGACCATCGGCGCGATCGCCAGGACGTCGTTGTGCGCGCCCGAGATCAGGTGGAAGAGCAGCAGCGGGTTGCACGTCCACAGCAGCGCGGTGCGCAGCCGGCGTTCCTCGTCGCGGGACGTCCGGTAGAGCAGCACCGCGGTGACGGCGAACGCCAGGGCGTTGAACACCGACAGCACGAACACGGTGAGCCGCACCGAGCCGCCGCCGATCCACGACGCGACCGCCTGCTCCCCCGTCGCGATCGGCCCGTACACCGACGGCGTCGACCGCCACTCCTCGGGCGCCCCGGCGACCGGGTCCTTCGGCAGATCCACCGCCCGCGTCTCGTACGGGTCGTGGCCCGTCGCCGCCATCCGCCCGTACGAGGCGTAGTTCAGATGGTCGGTCGACCCGACCGGCGGCATGAACATGAACCCGACCGCCGCCAGCAGGCCCGCCACCACCAGCGGGAACGCCCGCACCCGCCAGCCGCGCCGGACGGCGCGGAAGCACAGCGCGAGCCCCGCGGTCCCCGCGAGGACGCCCGCCACGACGAGCCCGAGCACCGCGTACGGCGAGGGATGCACGTCCAGCGAGTACGGCGGCTCACCGAACCGCGCGTCCATCGCGGGCTGGAAGGCCGACGGGCCGAGCAGCGCGGTGACGAGGAAGCAGCAGAGGGAGGCCGCGATCGCCCACAGCCCGACGGCCCCCGGCCCGGTGGTGCCCGGCCGCGCGGGACCGGGGCGGGTCACTTGCGGCGACCGCGCAGGCGGGCGAGCCGCTCGGCCACGACGGGCTCCCGCACGGCCAGCGCCCTGGCCACGTCGCGGAACTGCCGGCCGCGGTGCACCTGCGCGTGCCAGTCGGTGCCGGTCGCGCGGTGCGCGAGCGGCACCTCCACCTCCGTGACCCGGAAGCCCTTGCGCAGCAGGTCGATGGTGAGCGCGGTCTCCACGCCGAACCCGGCGGCGAGGGGGAGCGCGGCGTCGAACGCGGCGCGGGTCAGGCAGCGCTGCCCGTTCAGCGGCTGGGTGGCCTCCCAGCCGGTGGCGCGGCGGATCCCGTCGCGGGACAGCCGGACGACGAACCCGTGCCCGCCGAGCTTCACCGTCGAGGAGAACACCGCGATCGTCATGTCGGCCTCGCCGGCCCGGACCGGAGCGACGAGCGGCGCCGCCTCGCGCGCGGTCCCGGCGAGGTCGGCGTCCAGGAACAGCAGGTGGCGGGGCTGGTCGCGGCCCTCGTCCAGCAGCCGGACGGCCTCCGCGCCGGTCTCCATCGCGGCGCCCTTGCCCCGGTTGCGGCTGTGCCGCACGACCCGGGCCCCCGCCTGCGCGGCCACCCGCCCGGTGCCGTCGGACGAGCCGTCGTCCACGACCATGACCAGGTCGGCGCCGGGCAGCTCCTGCGCGGCCTTGACGGTGGCCGCGATGCGGTCGGCCTCGTCCTTGGCCGGGATGATCACCGCCACGCCGTGGAGGTCCGCACCGCCGGTACCGGCACCGGCCCCGGGCATGTCCGCGCCGTGCAACTCCGCATCCTGCATATCGGCGATCGTAGTCGGCGCGCGGGCATGCCGCCGTGAACAACCGGGGTTGCCGCGAAGACGGGACGGCGTACGGGACGGGGCCCGCGGGGCTCGCGCGCCCGCGGGCCGGGCCGGCGGTACCGGGCCGGCGGTACCGGAGCCGCCGGAGGCGATGGGCCGCCCGGCGGGCCGGTACCGATGGTCCGGTGTCGGTTCGGATGCGGTCGTGCCGCGCGGTCAGTCCAGGGCGGGCGCCGCGTCGTCGGTCACGGTGAACACGGTGTCGAGCCCGGTGACCTGCAGGATCCGCTTGACGGCGGGGCGCGGCGCGGCCAGCTCCAGCGAGCCGCCCTGCTCCTTCATCCGCTTCATGGCCGCCAGCAGCACGTTCATGCCGGTCGAGTCGCAGAACTCGACGCCGGCCAGGTCGACCACGATGCGGTCGATCTGGCCGCGCAGCAGGCCCGCGAGGGCCGCCTGCAGCCGGGGCGCGGTGTACAGGTCCAGCTCGCCGGTCGCCGTAACGACGGCGTGACCTCCCTGAGACGCGGTCGAGACATTTAGCTCCACGTCCGGCACACTATCTCGACTACGGCCCGCGAGCCAGACGGTCCGGCAACTCGCGTGTGGCGCGGGCGTGTCCGTGGCGCGGCGCCGCCCGGAACGGCCCACACGCTTTGAGAACTACGCACTGCGATGACCCGGTTTCACCCGCGGGCGGGCCCGGGGTCCCCCCTCCGGCAACTCCCCCGTTCCCCACGCGCGGACGTCCCGAGTAGGGAAGGCTGGCCCCGTGCAACAGCGGCATTGGGGGGTGCGCGGCACGTGAAGGCCGACCGAACGACCGACCCGCGGCACACGCGGCTCCGCGAGCGCCTGGAGACGATCCGGGCCCGCTCGGCGAAGTCCACGTCGTGGCGGACGTCCACGCAGTACCTCGCGCGGCTGGTGAACCGGGACGGCTACGTCCCGGTCAGGACCCGGCTGGCCCGCGAGGACCTCGCCTTCCTCGCCGGCGCCCGGGACGAGGTCCTCGCGCTCGCCGAGGTCGGCGTCCGGATCCTCGACCTGCACCGCCCGCAGGAGGCCGGCGGCATCACCAGCGACCCCGACAGCCCCATCCGCCGCTGCCGCGCCTGCATGTGGCGCTGGCCCTGCCCCACCTTCCGCGCCCTCGACGAGTCCATCGACTGATCAGCCGGTCAGACTGATCAGCCGGCCAGACTGATCAGGCGGTCAGGGGGAGGCGGACCTCGAAGCGGCAGCCGGGGCCGGCGTTCGCGACGCCGATCTCACCGGCGTGGGCCTCGACGATGCCGCGCGCGATGGCGAGGCCGAGCCCCGCGCCGCCGCCCGGCGTGCGGGCCGCCTCGCCGCGGAACGCGACGTCGAACACGCGCGGCAGGTCGGCCTCCGGGATGCCGCCGCAGGCGTCGGCCACCGTCACCCGCGCCTCGCCGCCGGACACCTCGCCGGTGATCTCGATCGCGCCGTCGCCCGGCGTGTGCCGGATCGCGTTCACCACCAGGTTGCGCAGCGCCCGCCCGAACTCACCGGCGTCCACGTGGACCGGCAGCCCCGCGCGGACGTCCCCGCTGATCCGCACGCCCTTCGCCTGCGCGAGCGCCTCCGCGCCCGCGACCGCCTCGGCGACCAGGTCGGCGAGGCCGACGCGCTCGCGCGACAGCCGCAGCGCGCCCGCGTGGATGCGGGACAGCTCGAACAGGTCGTCCACCATCTCGGCGAGCCGCTCGACCTCCACGCGGATGCGCCCGTGGTAGCGCCGGACGGTGCCGCCGTCGGCGACGACGCCGTCCTCCAGCGCCTCCGCCATCGCGCGCAGCCCCGCCAGCGGGGTGCGCAGGTCGTGGCTGACCCACGCGACCAGCTCGCGGCGGCTCGCCTCGAGCGCCTGCTCGCGCTCGTGGGCGGCGGCGAGCCGGTCGTAGGCGGCCTCCAGCTCCCGCGACAGCTCGGCCAGCTCCGCCGGCAGGTGCGCGGACGGCGGCCGGAACCGGTCCGCGCGGACGGCGTCCACCAGCACCCGGTTCGCGGCGACCAGCCGCCGCCCGAGCAGCACCGAGACGGCCGTGCCGACCAGCCCCGCGGACGCGACCACCGTCAGCACGACCGACCGGTCATGATCGTCGATCAGCATCAGGAACGAGATCACCAGGATGCCGGAGACCGTCGCCAGCACGGTCGCCGCCGCCACGACGACCAGCTGGATCGCCACCGAGCGGGAGCGCAGCAGGCGCAGCAGGCCGAGCGCGACCGCCGCGACCACCAGCGCGGCGAGCACCGCGCAGAAGACGACCAGGAGAAGATCCGGGAACGGGATCATCGGTCCCCCTCGGCGGCGGCGGCCGGCTCGTAGCGGTAGCCGACGCCCCACACCGTGACGATCCGGCGCGGCGCGGTCGGGTCGTCCTCGATCTTCTCGCGCAGCCGCCGGACGTGCACGGTGACCGTCGAGGAGTCGCCGAACGACCAGTCCCAGACGCGTTCCAGCAGCTCGTCGCGGGTGAACGCGCGGCGCGGGTGGCGCATCAGGAACGCCAGCAGGTCGAACTCGCGGGAGGTCAGCGCGAGCGGCGCGCCGCGCAGCCCCGCCTCGTGCGCGCCGACGTCGACGACCAGGTCCCCGTCGCGCAGCGGGCCCGCCGGTGCGACCGGGATCATCGCCCCGCGCGCCCGCCGCAGCACCGACCGCACCCGCAGCGCCAGCTCGCGCGGGCTGAACGGCTTGGTCACGTAGTCGTCCGCGCCGGTCTCCAGGCCGACGAGCCGGTCGGTCTCGGCACCGAGCGCGGTGAGCATGACGATCGGGACGGCCGAGGTCTCGCGGAGCCGCCGGCACACCTCCAGGCCGTCCATCCCGGGCAGCATCAGGTCGAGGACGACCAGGTCCGGCGGGCGGTCCAGGGCCCTGCGCAGCGCGGCGGGGCCGTCGGCGACGCACTCCACCTCGTGCCCGTCGCGGGCCAGGTACCGGGCGACGACCTCGGCGACGGTCGGGTCGTCGTCGACCACCAGCACCCGGCCGGCTTGGTTCACCATCCGCTCACCAACGCGGTTCGCATGCGCGCACTGACATCACCCTCTTACGCTACGGGCGCCCGCGACGGTTCCACTCCACCCGTCACCACTCCGTAAGGAACTGATCAGCGATGGGGAGGTTCGGCCTGCGCCGGTGACCGATGCCCGCTTTAATGGGCGAATGTCCCAGTCTCGTCCCGCGACCTCCACGGGCGGCGCGATCGCCATGGTGCTGGTCGGCGGCGCCGTCGCCACCGGGGTCGTCATCGCCGCGTCCGCGTTCGCCAGCTATCCGTCCCCGGAGATGCTGAGCTTCCGCAGCTCGACCGGGTTCTTCCTGTTCGTGTGCGTGCTCGGCGGGCTCGTCACCGCGCTCGGGCTGCTGCTGTGCCGGCCGCGCGGCCCCGTCCCGCCGATCCTCGCCGCGGTCTCCGCGCTCGTGGTGATGGAGGTCGGCAAGCGGATCGGCGCCCTGCTGGCCGTGATGATCGGCCTGGAGCGCCTGCCGGACGGCCTCGTGACCGAGATCATGAAGCCGCACGTCAACAAGTACTTCGCCTATGAGCTGCTGGCCGTGGTGATCGCGGGCGGGCTCGGCGCGCTGCGGGTCTCGATGTCCGGCGGGTTCGGGCCGGCGCGGCAGGGGCAGCCCGGGTGGACCGGGCCGCAGCCGGCGGGCGGGTTCGGTCAGCCGCCCATGGGGCAGCCCGCCCAGCCCTTCGGGGCGCCGCCCGCGCAGCCGTACGGCACGCCCGGCGGTCAGCCGATGCAGCCTCCGCCGCCGTCCGGGCAGCCGTTCAACGCGCCGCCCCCGCCCGGCAACCAGCCTCCGCCGCCCTCCGGGCAGCCCTTCAACGCGCCGCCGCCGCCCGACAACCGGCCGCCCGCCCCCTGAGACGGCCCCGGGCGGACCCCGGGCGGACCCCGGGCGGGCCTCAGGGTCGGCCTCCGCCCAACGTCCAGGGGGAGCGGGTTCCGCTTCGTACTGAAGAGTGATGCCCTGCCCGCCATGACCGCATACGGTGAGGGACATGGGTAAGACAATCCTGACCATTGTCGGCGTCGTCCTCGCGATCTGGCTGCTGATGACCGTGATCGGCGCGATCATCTCGATGCTGAAGTTCTTCTTCTTCATCGGGTTCGTCGCCGTCATCGTCGTCCTCGCGGTGACCCTCGTGTCCAAGATGGCCCGCAGCAACCGGTAGCACCTCCCCCCTTGCCGGGGCTTCGCCGATGACCGCATGATGCCGGGACAACCAGGCGGTCATCGGCGAAAGGACCTACCGTGCCGGGTCTGACAGACATCCTGCGCGAGCGGGCGCTCGCGCAGCCCGACCGGGTCGCCTACGTCGCGGGCGACGCACGGCTCACCTACCGCGAGTTCGACCGGCGCGCCGACCGGGCCGCCGCCGCGCTGGCCGCCGTCGGCGTCGGCCCCGGCGACCGCGTCGCGATCCTCGACAAGAACTCGCTGGAGTACGCCGAGCAGCTGTTCGGCGCGGCGCGGATCGGCGCCGTCCAGGTGCCCGTGAACTACCGGCTCGCGCCCGACGAGGTCGCCTACATCGTCAACAACGCGCAGGCGAAGGTGTTCATCGTCGGGCCCGAGTTCGTCCCCGTGCTGGACGCGATCGCCGGGAAGCTCGAGCACACCACGCACACCGTGGTCATCGGCGCGGACGGCGGCCCCCACCTCGACTACGCCGCCTGGACGGACGCCGCCGACGCCGCGCCGCCCGCCTACGAGGGCGCCACCTCGGACGTGTTCGTGCAGCTCTACTCGTCGGGCACCACGGGCCTGCCCAAGGGCGTGATGCTCACCCACGACAACTTCCTCGCCGCCCTCGAGGCGACCAACGACGCGTGGGCCGTCGACGACGCGACCGTCCTGATGGTCGCGATGCCGATGTACCACGTCGCGGGCAACGTGCTGACGGTCTCGGTCGTCTACAACGGCATCACCGGCGTGATCAGCCGGGAGCCCGACCCGACCGAGATCGCGCGGGCGATCGAGCGGCACCGCGTCACGCACATCTTCCTCGTCCCGGTCCTGCTGCAGTTCATGCCGCTGATCCCCGAGGTGACGGCCTGCGACCTGTCCAGCCTCGAGCTGATGCTGTACGGGGCGTCGCCGATCAGCGAGGAGGTGCTGCGCGGCGCGATGGCGATGCTGCCGGGCACCGGGTTCATGCAGGTGTACGGGCTGACGGAGGTCACCGGCGCGATCACGATGCTGCCCGCCGAGGACCACGACCCGGACGGCCCGAACGCCCGCCGGCTGCGCAGCGCGGGGCTGCCCAACTCCGGCTGCGAGCTGCGGATCGTCGACCCGGCGACGGGCGCGGACCTGCCGCCCGGGCAGGTCGGCGAGATCGTCTGCCGGACGGCGCAGAACATGAAGGGCTACTGGGGGATGGCGGAGGCGACCGCCTCGGCGCTGTCCGACGACAACTGGTTCCGCACGGGCGACGCGGGCTACCTCGACGAGGACGGCTACCTCTACATCCACGACCGGGTCAAGGACATGATCATCTCCGGCGGGGAGAACATCTACCCCGCGGAGGTCGAGAACGTGCTGATGGGGCACCCGGCCGTCACCGACTGCGCCGTCATCGGCGTCCCGGACGCGCGGTGGGGCGAGACGCCGAAGGCCCTGGTCGTGCTCTCCGAGGACGTCCCCGAGCAGCAGATCATCGACTACTGCCGCGAGCGCCTCGCCCACTTCAAGTGCCCGACGTCGGTGGAGCGCCGCGACGCGATCCCGCGCAACCCCACCGGCAAGATCCTCAAGCGGCAGCTCCGCGCCCCCTACTGGCAGGACCGCGACCGCGGCGTCCACTAGCGGAAGCGGATCACCGCCGAGACGGGCCGGTGGTCGGAGGACTTCCCGACGGCGGCGGGGACGCTGCAGGAGACGGTGGCCGTCCTGGTCAGGAACAGGTAGTCGTCCTTCTCCACGGCGGCGCCCCGCCAGTCCTGGAGGGTCTTCGCGCCGGTGCGCGAGGATCCGGACTGGTCGCACTCGGCGTAGGCGCGGTACAGCGGGTCGAGCGCCGCGTTCTCGGGCGGTTCGGCGAGGTCGCCGCCGGCCACGACGCGGGCGCCGGTCCCGGCGAGCGCCGCGTAAGCGCGGCCCTGCTTGCGGCGCCATTCGCCCTGCGGGTCCTCGGCGGGCGAGCTGAACTGCGTGACGCACAGGCGCGTGCTCCACGCCGCGGCCTCGCCGCACAGCGCGACGCGCGGGCGTGCGGCCGGCGAGGGCAGCTTCGTCCGTTGCGCGCCGGTCAGCGGCGTCGCCGCGCCGAGCGCGACGCCGAGCCGTCCCTGGCCCCCGGCGCAGGACGGGCCGCCGGGGTAGGCGGCGAACTCCCAGCTCCATTTGGCGAACCAGGACGCCCGCTTCAGCGCCTGCACCTGCCCGGAGCAGATCTCCTGGAGGAACGCGGCGTTGGTGCGGACCCTGCGTCCGCCGACCTCGGTGGAGTGCAGCTGGTCGGCGACCCGCTTGGCGAGTTCGGCGGGCCGTCCGCCGAGCGGGCAGCCGGGCTCGGCGGCGGCGCAGACGTTCCAGGTCAGGGCCGTGACGGTGGCCTTCGGGGGCGGTCTGCGGACGGCGCCGTCGGCGTGCGCCGGTCCGCCGCCGGGCAGGCCGTCGATGTCGGCGCCGAGGCCCGCGGCGGTGACGACGGCCGCGGCTCCGCAGACCGACAGCAGGGGAATCAGAGCGCGGGGGGCTCGCACACGTTCTCCATCAGGGGGATACCAGCGGGGATGATGGGGGAAATCCCACCACATCGCGATCTTGTCCGCCAGCGGTTCGCGACCGTCCGGTCACTGCGCGGGGGAGAATTCCGGTCCGGCCGAAGCTCCGGCACCGCATAAGTCGATAAATCGGCAAAATGCGGGATCCGGCGGGCCGTCTCCGACCCACCGGACCCCCGCGTCCGCCGGCCTAGCCGAGCAGCTCGACGACGGTGCCCGCGCCGACCGTCCGGCCGCCCTCCCGGATCGCGAACCCGAGCCCCTCGCTCATCGCGACGGCCCGGCCGAGCTCGACGGCCATCTCGACGGAGTCACCGGGCATCGCCATGCCGCCCTCGCCGCCGAGGTCCACGCCGCCGACCACGTCCGTCGTCCGGAAGTGGAACTGCGGCCGGTACCCGTGGAAGAACGGCCTGCTCCGGCCGCCCTCCGCCGCCGTCAGCACCCGGACCCGCGCCCGGAACCGGGTGTGCGGGCGGATCGCGCCCGGCGCCGCGACCACCTGGCCGCGCCGCACCTGGTCGCGCCGCACGCCGCGGAGCAGCATCGCGGTGTTGTCGCCCGCCTCGGCGTGGTCCATCGACCGGCCGAACGTCTCCAGCCCGGTCGCGACCGTGCCGAACGACTCGCCGAGCCCGACGACCTCCACCGCGTCCCCGATCCGGACGGAGCCCTGCGCCACCACCCCGGTCACGACGGTGCCGCGCCCGGTGATGGTGAGCACGCCCTCCACCGGCATGAGGAACGGCTTGTCGAGCACCCGGTCCGGTACCGGCACGTACGCGTCGATCGCGTCGAGCAGGTCGCCGATCCGGGGCGTCCAGTACGGGTCGCCCTCCAGCGCCTTCAGCCCGGACACCCGGACCACCGGCACCTCGTCGCCGGGGAACCCGTACTCGCCCAGCAGCTCGCGCACCTCCAACTCGATCAGGTCGAGCAGCTCGGTGTCCTCGACCATGTCGGACTTGTTCAGCGCGACCACGATGTGCCGGACGCCGACCTGGTGCGCCAGCACGATGTGCTCGCGCGTCTGCGGCATCGCGCCGTCCTGGGCCGAGACGACCAGCACCGCGCCGTCCACCTGCGCCGCCCCCGTGATCATGTTCTTCACGAAGTCGGCGTGGCCGGGCATGTCGATGTGCGCGTAATGCCTGGTCGCGGTGGAGTACTCGACGTGCGCGATGTTGATGGTGATGCCGCGGTCGCGCTCCTCGGGGGCGCGGTCGATGCCCTCGAACGGCACGGCGGACGCCAGCCCGCGCTCGGCCAGCACCCGGGTGATCGCCGCGGTGAGGGTCGTCTTGCCGTGGTCGACGTGCCCCATCGTGCCGATGTTCAGGTGCGGCTTGTCCCGCTCGTACAGCTTCTTCGCCATGGTCTCTTCGTCCTCACGATGATCCGAACGTGAGAACCCGCGCGGCGCGCACCCTGCGGATGCCGCCGCGCTCCAACCGGACCACCCCCCTCCGCTGGTTCTCCGGAGGCGGGACGGAGAGGGGTCAGCGTCGGACGCCGTCGCCGGCGGGCGCCGCTGCTGCTGCCGCTGCCGTGAGGAAGGCAGCCGGCACCGCGCTCAGCAGGCAGTCGCCTGCGAGCGTCCGGGTGCCGGCTGCGAGGAACATGCTTCGCACCCTACGGAGCGCTTTGGGGGAAGTCGATCGGTTTTCCCGGCCATCGCGGTGGCTTGCGTTGGCGGGGCCAACAAAGTAATTTCATTGGTGGCACCAACGTTGGTGTCGCCAATGAGTGGAGGGCCCCATGCCGACGATCGATGTGCTCGACTCGACGATGTACTACGAGGAGACAGGGAGCGGCGCCGCCGTCGTCTTCCTGCACGGCAACCCCGGCTCGTCGCGGCTGTGGCGGCGGGTGCTGCCCGCCATGGGCGGGGACGGGCGGCTCCTCGCCCCCGACCTCATCGGCATGGGCCGCTCGGGCAAGCCGGACGTGCCGTACCGGTTCGACGACCACGCCCGCTACCTGGACGCCTGGTTCGACGCACTGGACCTGGACGATGTCGTGCTGGTCGGCCACGACTGGGGCGGCGCGCTGGCGTTCGACTGGGCGGCCCGCCATCCGGGACGGGTGCGCGGCGTCGCGTTCTTCGAGACGATCGTCAAGCCCGTGACCTGGGACGAGCTGGGCGAGGCGCCGCGCGCCCGCGCCGAGGCCATGCGCGGCGCCGAGGGCGAGAAGCTGGTGCTCGAAACCAACTTCTTCGTGGAGACCGCGTTCACCGGTGGCGTCCTCACGCCGCTCGGCGAGGACGAGCTGCGGCCGTACCTGGAGCCGTACCCCACACCGGAGAGCCGCCGTCCGATCCTCCAATGGGCGCGCTCGATGCCGGTCGACGGAGAGCCCGCCGACGTGCACGCGCGCGTCACCCGGTACGGCGAGTGGCTGGCCGCCACCCACGACGTCCCCAAGCTGCTGATCACCTTCGACAGCTCGCCGACGCTGGGCATCACCCCGGCGATGGCCGAGTGGTGCGCGGAGCACATCGCGAACCTGGAGATCGAGCACGGCGGCCCGTCCGGTCACCACGCCCCCGAGGACCGTCCGGACACCATCGCCGCCGCGATCACCGCCTGGGCCGAGCGCCACGCTCTTCTCGAACCCCGGGCCGCGGTGAGGTGAGGCGCTCCCGCTACCGGCTCGGGAGCGAGCGCGGGAGCCCGAACCAGGGGAGCACGCTGTTCTCGAAGCGGGTCATGGCGCTGATCCGGTCGCCCGCCAGCGTGAGGACGAACAGGCCGGTTCCGTGCCGGACGCCGTTGGGGCCGTGCAGGTAGATCCCGAACGCAGGCTGGCCGTTGGCCCGCGCCGGCACGAGGTCGGATCTCCGGCCCGCACCGAGCATGCCGGCGCAGAAGCCGGCCACGACGTCCCGGCCCTCGTACTCGAAGGGCAGCGGCGGCATGGACACGAAGACGTCGTCGGTGAGCAGGGCCACCAGCGCGTCGATGTCGGCGCTCTCCCAGGCGCGCACGAAGTGCGCCACGAGGGCGTTCTCGGCCGGCGAGCCGGCGGGCGGGGCGGGTTCGCGGTCGGTGAGCGCCGGCCGCGACCGCCGCAGGCCGGTGCGCGCCCGCTTGAGGGCGCTCTTCACCGATTCGACGGTCGTGTCCAGCATGGCGGCGACCTCGTTCGCGGGGAATCCGAGGACGTCGCGCAGGATGAGGACGGCGAGCTGGCGGGGCGGCAGAGCCTGGAGCGCGGTGACGAAGGCCAGCGAGACGGATTCCGTCCGCTCGTAGCGGGCCTCCGGGCCGAGCGGCCCGGGCTGCGCGCCTTCGAGGAGGGCGTCGGGGAACGGCTCCAGCCACGCGATCTCGCCGAGCCGGGTCGGTTCGGGAGGTTCGACGCCCGGGACGTCCCACGCCTTGGCCGGGCGCCGGGCCGCCGAGCGGAGCGTGCTGAGGCACCGGTTGGTGGCGATCCGGTACAGCCAGGTCCGGATGGAGGCGCGGCCGTCGAACCCGCCGAGTCCCCGCCAGGCGGCCAGCAGGGTCTCCTGGAGGGCGTCCTCGGCGTCCTGGAACGAGCCGAGCATCCGGTAGCAGTGCACGTGCAGCTCGCGGCGGTGCGGTTCGGTCAGTTCGCGGAACGCTTCGCCGTCCCCGGCCCGCGCCCTCGAGACCAGGTCGGCTCTCACCAACTCCACCGTCGCCACCTCTCGCCGGGTTCCCATCCTGTACGGACGCCGGCCGAGGCGGAAAGGGGGCGGTCCCCGGCCGCCCCCTTTCCCGTCGCCGCGGCGTCTTGATCGGTGTCAGGCACGACGGCGACGGGAGAGGCACCATGGGAAAGATCGTTGTCAGCGAGAACGTCTCGCTCGACGGAGTCATCGAGGTCGCGGCCGAGGACGACGGCTCCCGGTTCGGCGGCTGGTTCGACTGGATGGCGGACGAGGACCGCAAGGCGTGGGCCGAGGCCGGGTTCGAGGAGGCGATGAACGCCGAGGCCCTGCTCATGGGCCGGCTGAGCTACGAGTGGTTCGTCGCGCGGGGCTGGCAGTCCCGGACCGGCGCGTGGGCGGACAGGCTCCGGAGCCTGCCCAAGCACGTCATGTCCTCGACCCTCCGGAACCCCGGTTGGGACAACTCGACGGTCCTGAAGGGCGACCTGGTGGACGAGGTCTCGGCGCTGAAGCGGGACGTGGACGGGGACATCGTCGTCTACGCCAGCGGCCGGCTCGTGCAGGCGCTGCTGGAGCACGACCTGGTCGACGAGCTGCGGCTGACCGTCTACCCGTTCGTGCTCGGCGCCGGCCGGCGTCTCTTCGGTGAGACGAGCGCCAAGAAGCCGATGCGCCTGGTCGAGGCCCGCACGGTCGGGGCCGGCCTTCCCTTCCTCGTCTACCGGTCCGTGCGAGTGCCCTAGGCACCGGGCCCCGGCGGGGTCAGGCGGACGCTTTGACCAGTTCGTCGGCGACCCACCGGGCGACCCCGTCGGGGTAGGGCGACGGCAGTCCGAGGACGATGTGCCGGAACCCGGCGTCGAGCACCTCGCCGATCGCGTCCCTGGTGGCGCCGGGCTCGTCGTAGGAGACCGGCAGGTGGACGGAGCGCGTGATCGAGGCGGGGTCGCGGCCGATGTCGGCGCAGTAGCGGTCCAGCAGCGCGCTGCGGGCGGTGACGTCCTCGATGTCGCCGCCAGGGACGTTCCACAGGTCGGCGTGTTCGGCGACCACGCGCAGCGTCGCGGACGAGCGGCCGCCGATGAGGATCGGCGGGTGCGGGCGCTGGACGGGCTTGGGGTTGCCGAACGCGCCGGCCAGCCGGTGATGGTCCCCGTCGAAGTCGAACGGCTCGGTCTCCGTCCACAGCCGCCGGATGATCGTGCACGCTTCGGCGAGGCTCTCCACGGAGTGCCCGAAATCGTGGAAGGGCAGGCCGTGCGCCTCGTACTCCCGGCGGGCCGCCGGGTGGCCGGGACGGGAGCCGGCGCCGATGCCGAAGTCGAGGCGCCCGCCGGAGACGGTGTCGACGGTTGTGGCGATCTTGGCGAGCATCGCGGGCGGCCGGAACCGGTTGCTGGTCACCAGCAGGCCGAGGCGCAGCCGCCGGGTCCGGGCGGCGAGGGCGGACAGCAGCGTCCAGCCCTCGAAGGCCGGGCCGTCCGGGTCGCCGCCGATGGGCATGAGGTGGTCGAACAGCCAGGCGTGCCCGATCTCCGGGATCGCGTCGGCGTCGCGCCAGACCCGCAGGATGTCGTCGTAGCCGACCTGCATCGGCGCGGTCATGATTCCGAAACTGGGTGCCTGCGGCATGAGCCGGGGTCCTTTCGGCGGCACCCGCCCGAACGGGCAGGCGCCGCCATGGTGGCGACGCGGTCGGATGGGGAAGCGGATCCGCTTATTTGCTTTCGAGCTTCCCCAGCGGCTCGGAGGCGTCCTCCAGCGCGGAACGCGCCTCCTGCCAGGCGGTGTCGCCCGGGTAGAGGACGCCGCGCAGGTAGGCGGTGGTGAGCCGCTGGATCAGGGCGACGCGCTCGGGGCTCTCGTCCGTCGTCTCCGCGATCTCGTATCCCGGAATCCCGCCGAGCGAGTGCTCCGCCCCGAACAGCGTGAGCAGGCTCTTGTCCTTGGGGCTGAGGACGTAGGGGTCGGTGAACCAGTCCGGCCCCCGGGTGGACAGCGGGGACCGGTCCTGGTCCCCCGCGACGATGAGCGCGGGCGCGGCCATGCCGTCGAAGGACGGGTTCATGAAGGGGAAGTGCTCGGCGGCGAACGCCGAGAGGTCGGCTCCGCCCGTGCCGGTCAGGGCGAGCAGGACGCCCGCCTTCACCCGGGGGTCGGTCAGGTCCTCGCCGGGCGCGCCGCCGGAGTCGAGGACCCGCGCGCCCAGCAGCATGCTCGCCGTCTGGGCTCCCCAGGAGTGGCCGGCGACGGTGACGCGGGTGCGGTCGAGGCGCCCGGCGAGGCCGGGCACGGCGGCCTCCAGGACGTCGAGCCCGTCGATGGCGCGCTCCAGGTCGTCGACGCGCAGGCGCCAGATGTCCGGCGTGCGCGGGTCGTCGGCGGGGATGCCGAGCGTTCTGGAGTCCAGGTGGGTGGGCCGGACGACCGCGAAGCCGTTGGCGGCCCAGTGGTCGGCCAGCGGCGCGTAACCGTCCATCGACCAGCCGAAGCCGTGCGAGAACACGATGACGGGCAGGTCATCGCCGGTCGCGGGCGCGGAGACGCTGACCTGGAGGTCCTCGCCGCGGCCTGGGGCGGGGAGCACGACCGGCCTGGCGGTGACGACGGTGGTCGGGGAGTTCGACATGGATGTGCCTTCGTTCGGTTCGTTCGACGGGCCCCGCGGGACCGCGGACGGCGGCGGGGCTTGGTGGCCGGAGTCGCGCTCTGGCATCATGGACAACCGGAACGTTGTCCCGTTTGAACGATACGGAACGACGTCCCGTTTAGCAACCCACGACTCGGAGGGCGCGGTGAACGACGGCGAGCGCGGCGCGGAGCGCGCGGCCCGGCCCCGGCGGGCGGACGCCCGGCGCAACCAGGAGGCGCTGCTCGACGCGGCCGCCGAGATCTTCGTGACCGCGGGCGTGGAGGCGCCCGTACGCGACATCGCAGCGAAGGCGGGCGTCGGGACGGCCACGATCTACCGCCACTTCCCGACGCGGGCGGACCTCATCGTGGCCGTCTACCGGCACCAGGTCGAGGCGTGCGCCGAGGCCGGCCCCGTCCTGCTGGCGGAGAGCGCGACGCCGTACGCGGCGCTGGGGCGGTGGATCGACCTGTTCGTCGATTTCCTGGTCACCAAGCACGGGCTCGCGGCCGTGCTGCGGTCCGACACCGCCGGCTTCGAGACGCTGCACGCGTACTTCCTCGAACGCCTCATGCCCGTGTGCGGGCGGCTGCTCGACGCCGCGGCGGCCGCCGGCGAGGTCCGCTCCGGCATCTCCGCCTACGAGCTCATGCGGGGCATCGGGAACCTCTGCATCGGCGCGGAGAGCGACGAGCGGTACGACGCGCGCCGGCTGGTCGGCCTCCTGATCGCGGGGCTGCGGCCGCCCCGCTGATCACCGGCCGTTCAGGCCTGGCCGGGGATCTCGGCGCCGGACGGCAGGCCGGCGGCCACGTACGCGTCGTACTTCGGCTTCCACTCGCCCGGCTCGGCGGCGCGGTCCTCGGCCAGGGCGTCGAGCGTGGACAGGCAGAGGTCCCAGCCGGCCGCGTTGCGCGCCGCCGCGTTCCGGGCGCCGAGCACGTTGGTGAGGACGAACCGGGTCCGGCCGCCGGCGAGCGGTTCGAGGTCGAAGTGCAGCTCGTCGCCGCCCCAGGTGAAGGCGAGCCGGCGCGGCGGCGCGAGGTCGATGACGCGGCCGGTGGACGTGGCGCCGGGCATGTTCGGGTCGCCGGAGAAGGTGATCGCGCCGCCCACGGCGAGGTCGATGGTGATCTCGGGGGACGGGAACCAGCGGGCCAGTTCCGCGGGGTCGCTGACCATCCGCCAGACCCGGTCCACCGGGTGGTCGTAGATCCGCTCGAAGCGGACGGCGGGGCGCCCGCCGAGTTCGAGGTAGCCGCCGGGGTTGGTGATGATCATGATGGATCGCCCTTCCGGTCGTCGGTCGCCTGGGCGTCCAGCCGGTCGCCGAGCGCGTCCAGGCGCGCGTTCCACAACCTGCGGTAGGGCGCGAGCCAGGCGTCGAGCTCCGCCATCGGGGCGGGCCGGATCGCGTACAGCCGGCGCTGCGCGTCGCGTCGGACGTCGACCAGCCCGGCCTCGCGCAGCACGCGCAGGTGCTTGGACGCGCCGGGCTGGCTGAGCCCGCACTCGCGGGCCAGGTCGCCGACCGGACGCGGCCCGTGCAGCAGCCGGTCCAGGATCGCGCGCCGGCTCGGGTCGGCGAGCGCGCTCCACACCGCGGTTGCCATGTCGCTCAATATGCCTCATCTAGAATATAACTGTCAAGGAATATAGGCTGATCATCGTGTGGGAGACCGCAGCAGGAGCCAGCCGCTGGCGGCGCCCGCGAACTGGAGCGCGGCGATCGCCAGCACCAGCCCGACCGGACCGACCGCGTCGGCGCACGCGGCGGTGAGCGCCGCGCCGAGCGCCGACGCGCCGATCTTGAGGCTGCCGCCGGTGGTGTTGACCTGGCCGAGCCGGTCCGGCGGCGACTCGCGCTGGCGGAGCATCAGCGTCGCGGCGAACACCGGCCCCTCGGCCAGGCCCGCCGCGCAGAACGCGGCCATCGCCCAGAGCACGTTCGGCGCCACCGCGAGCGCCGCCAGCGCGGCGCCGAACGCGACGAGCCCGCCGATCAGGACCGGCTCGGCGTGCCGGGGCGTCAGCCAGCGGCTCGACGCCAGCGAACCGAGCAGCGACCCGACGGCCATCGCCACCAGCAGCCGCCCGCCCGCGCTGGGCGCCGCGCCGACGTGCCCGGCCAGCAGGACGGCCGTCACCGCGACACCGCCGAACCCGAGCCAGGCGAGCGTGGTCGCGACGGTCAGCGCGCGCAGCACCCGGCCGCGGGCCAGCACGACCAGCCCGCCGGTGATCACGTCCGCCAGGCCGGGCCGGCCGTCCTCGGCGACCTCGGCGATGTCCCGCTCGGCGATCGCGCCCTTGCCGACTTCGGCGGCCGTCTCGACGGGGTCGCCGTCCGCGGGCCGGTCGAGCCTCGGCGCGGTGATCCCGGCGGCGGCCCCGCCGGGCTCCGCGGGGCCGGGCGGCGCGGCGAAGGGGAGGAGGGGAAGCGCGAAGAGGCTCAGGACGGCGCTCACGACGATCGCGGCGCCCGCGTACCCGCCGCCCGCGAAGGAGGCGACCCCGGCGGCGAGACCGGGCCCGGCGATGGCGGCGACGTTGTAGCTCGACGCCTCCAACCCGTACGCGCGCGACAGCCGCTCGGCGGGGACGAAGCGCGGGAGCAGGCTGGTCAGCGCCACGACGACGGGCTCGGTGCAGCCGATCACGGCGGCGACGCAGAGCCCGAGGACCAGCGGGGACGCGCCCGCCATCGCCAGGAGCACGCCGGTCGCGGCGGCGTAGACGGCGGCCAGCGCGACGACGGCGCGGCGCGGGCGGGCCATCCGGTCCAGGGCGTTGCCGATCACCGGGCCGCTCACCACGTACGGCAGCGTCATCGCGGTCTGCAGGTAGCCGGCGGTCGCGGCGTGCCCCGTCCGGGCCTGCACGGTCAGGACGAGCGCCGTCGCGACGCCCTCGGCGGACACCCGCAGCAGCGTCGCGGCGGTCAAATGCAGCGATAGCCCCCTGATCATCCTCGGATCGTGGCACAGGAAAGGGCCGTCGGCTCCCCCGGAAAAGGGCGACCTAGACTTCTGGTGTGACGCAGACAACGGGGACGACGGCACACGAGCACCGGGTGACCAGCGAGGTCGGGCGGCTGCGGACGGTCCTGCTGCACCGTCCGGGCGCGGAGCTGAAGCGGCTGACGCCGCGCAACAGCGACAAGCTGCTCTTCGACGCGATCCCCTGGGTGGGGCGGGCGCAGGAGGAGCACGACGCGTTCGCGGAGGCGCTGCGGGAGCGCGGCGTCGAGGTGCTGTACGTGACCGAGCTGCTGCAGGACGCGCTGGAGTACGAGGCGGCGCGGGAGCAGGCGATCGGCGACGCGATCGTCGACCTGCGGCTCGGCGACCAGCTCCGCCGCGTCGTCGAGGGCTACCTGCGCGACCTCGACCCGGAGGACCTGGCGCAGACGCTGGTCGCGGGGCTGGCGCACGAGGAGCTGAAGTCCGGGCACGGCCTGGTGTACCGGCTGATGGACCGGCTCGACTTCATCGTGGACCCGCTGCCCGGCCTGCTGTTCACCCGCGACAACAGCACCTGGATCGGCGACCGGGTGGCGGTGACCAGCCTGGCCATGGACGCGCGGCGCCGGGAGTCGCGGCTCACCGGGCTGATCTACGCGCACCATCCGCGGTTCGACGGGGTGGAGCCGGTGTACTCGCCGTCGCTGGAGCACCTGGAGGGCGGCGACGTCCTGCTGCTGTGCCCGGGCGTGATCGCGGTCGGGACGGGCGAGCGGACGACCCCGGCGGGCGTCGAGCGGCTGGCCCGGCAGGTGATCGGCGCGGGGCTCGCGCACACGGTGCTGGCGGTGCCGATCGCGCAGGAGCGGGCCACCATGCACCTGGACACGGTGTGCACCATGGTCGACGTCGACACGGTGGTCATGTATCCGCCGGTCGCGCACTCGCTGACCGCGTACACGGTCACGCTGGACGGCGGTGCGCTGCGGGTCGCCGAGCCGCGCCCGTTCCTGGAGGCCGCCGCCGCGGCGATGGGCCTGGACCGGCTGAAGGTGATCGACACCGGCCTGGACCCGGTGACGGCCGAGCGCGAGCAGTGGGACGACGGGAACAACACCCTCGCGGTCGCGCCCCGGCTGTGCGTGGCCTACGAGCGCAACATCGAGACGAACGCGCAGCTGGAGGCGTCGGGGATCGAGGTCATCCGGATCACCGGCAGCGAGCTCGGCACCGGCCGCGGCGGGCCGCGCTGCATGTCCTGCCCGATCCTGCGCGACGCCCCGTGAACGCCGAAGGCCCCGGCGGACGCCGGGGCCTTCGGGACGTTGGTCGCTCGGGCGGTGTCGACGGGGGCACGACAGCGCCCGAGCTTGTTGAGGACCATACAAGGTTTCCCAGTGGTCCTTCTAGGCGGGGTATGCCCTACTTGGGGCAACCTCATTCCTCGTGCGGTCGTACAGGTCGTTCTCCGGTTCGTCCATGAGGTCCGGGAAGTCGGACAGATCGGGCATGCCGACCGGGGTGCGCACGGGTGCGGCGTCCTCGCCGCCGGGCGAGCGCGGCGCGCGAACCACGGCCCACACGGTGGTGGCGCCCTCCTCGTGCCGGACGCCCCAGCCCTCCGACAGGGCCTCGACGATGCCCAGCCCGCGGCCGCCGAGCGAGGACAGGGTGCCCGGGCCGCGGCGCGGCTCGGTCATCGCGCCCCCGTCGCTGACCTCCAGTTCGAGCACGTCGCCGCGGCACAGCCAGCAGACCTTGACCTGCCCGGAGGGCAGCGGCCTGGCGTGCCGCAGGGCGTTGCTGATCAGCTCGCTCACGATGACGCTGGCGTCGTCCACGACGGACTCGTAGACCCCCGTGGCGGCCAGCTCCGAGCTGAGGCGCCTGCGGGCGACCGCGACGCTCGACGGCGCGTGTGGCAGCAGTACGACGCTCGACGCCCTCACCTCCCCGTGCTCGCTCGGACCAGTCCCGTCGCCGCTCTTCCGGTACGACCGAAATGCCCTGATGGCACGGGCCGGAAACCTGGGCGACGCGGTTCACCACCTGCACAACGAGTCACCGGCCGTCCGGTCACGGTGATCACCCCCCGTCCGTGGTGTGCGAGCCCGGTGCGGGAGGGTGATCCCGTCACCAACGGCGACCAACAAAGGATCTATCCAGTGGACGGACGGGTTACTCCTCGCGCCCGCGTTTCGTCCGTCACACCCGGTGGCCACCGTACTTTCCCGCACGGGGCAACACTGCCACCAGTCAGGACCGCGGGAACCGCGGGCCACACCGGACTCACCCGGCCGCATCCGGACCGGTGCCCTCACGGTAAGTGACCGACCGGGCGGTCATTCGGCCGGCAGGACGAGCCGCATGCAGGTGCCCGCTCCGCCGCCCTTGCGGGGGTGCGCCGAGATCGCCCCGCCCTGCGCCTCGGTGAGCCGTTTGACGATGTAGAGGCCGAGGCCGATGCCGCCGAACCGGCGCCGGTCCCCCGCCTCGCCCTGCACGAACCGCTCGAAGATCCGCTCGTGGTCGCCGGGCCGGATGCCGATCCCCTCGTCCTCGACCGTCACCGCGATCCCGGCCGCGCCGGCCTCCGCGCGGACCCGGACCGTCCCGCCGTCCGGGCTGTACTTGAAGGCGTTCTCCAGCAGCTGCCCGAGCACGATGTCGGTCGCCATCGCGTCGCCCTGGCACGGCGGCAGGCCCGGCGCGATCTCCAGCTCCACCCGGTGCAGCGGCGACAGCGACCGGAACCCCGCCACCACGCCCTCCAGCACCCGGGCCAGGTCGAACGGCTCGACCGTCACGGCCAGCTCGTCGGCGCCCGCGCGGGAGCCGAGCAGCAGGTGCTCCACCAGCCGACCGAGCGACTGCGCCCGCTCGGCGATCGTCGCGACGGCGGCGCGCCGGTCGGGGTCGGGCAGCTCGTCCCACCGGTTGACCAGCGTGGACGCGAAGCCCTGCACGACCGTGATCGGGGTGCGCAGCTCGTGGCTGGTGGTGGCGAGGAACAGGTCCTTGGCCTCCTCCAGCGCCTTGGCCTCGGTGACGTCGCGGAAGTCGACGACCAGCTCGCCGGTCTCCTCGATCTCGGCGGCCAGCACGTTCAGCCAGACCCCCGACTCCAGCGGGAAGGTCAGCATCTCCCCGAGCGCGGGCATGTCGAACGGCAGCGGCCGGCCGATCGCCTCCTCCGGCGGGATGCCGGTGAGGGCGTGCGCGGACGGGTTCCATTGCCGGACGACGAGGTCGTGGTCGAGCACCGCGATGCCGTCCGCGCTGGAGTCGATCACCGCGCGCTCGTGCGCCCGCTGCCGGACGACCTCCGCGTAGGCGACGGCGTTGCCGACCGCGACGCCGGCGTGCCCGGCGAGCAGTTCCAGCAGCTCCAGCTCGGTGTGGCCGATCTTCTGCCCGGAGAACAGCGCGTACAGCGCGCCGTACGGCCGGTTCTGCAGGTAGGACAGGCCGAGCGCGACGGTGTGCAGGCCGGGCAGCTCGGACCAGATCAGGTCGCCGAGCCGCTGCTCCCCGGTCGCCAGCTTGACCGTCTTGCCGGACCGCAGCAGCTCCCCGACCAGGCTCGACCGCAGCTCGGCGGTCGTCCCGCGCATGCGCTCGGGCAGCCCCGAGGTGCTGACCAGCCGCAGCCGCTCCCCCTCGATCCGGACGAACCCGCCCGCGTCCGCGCCGGTCAGCTCGATCAGCGCGGTGGTGATCCGGTCGAGCACGACGGCCAGGTCGAGCTCGGCGTTCAGGTCGGCGACGATGTCGTTCAGCCGCCGGACGAGCCGCGCCCGCTCGGTCATGTGGTGCTGGACGATCTCGTCGTCCTCGGCCGGGTGGTACACCCCGACCCAGCCGAGCGAGGTGCCGTCCGGGTCCTTCAGCAGGCTCGTGTCGATCCGCACGTCGATCAGCCGGCCGTCCCGGTGGAACCGGCGGGTCGCGATCGAGATCTGCCCGCCCTCCTTCTCGGACTCGCCGGCGCGCCGGGTGAGCAGCCGCTCCTGGACGGCGTTGTGCTCGGCCTTCAGCTCGTCGGGGACGATCGGCGGGACGCGGCCGACCATCTCCTCGGCGCTCCAGCCGAACATCCGCTCGGCGGCCGGGTTCCACACCGTGACGCGATGCTTCTGGTCGACGGCCACGATCGCGTCGGCGGCGCTCTCGATGACGGCGCGCGCGATCGGGTCGTGGACGTGCTGCACGCCTGTCATCGTGCCACCCGGCACCGGCGCGGCGCCGGACAACAGCCGCCGAAAGGTTCCCACCAACTGCCGCGACCGAGCGGAAGAACACCACTTCAGCGGCCCGAAGACCTCGAAATCGGCCATCCGTCGTGCCCTTTCCGGCGGGCGCGGCGCATCCGTCGGCGCGCGGTCCCGGCAACCCTACTGTCGAGTAATGCGGCCGTCCCGGGCGATCCCCGCCCGGCCGGACGGCACCGCCCGGCCGATCAGCAGGGTCGCGGCGGCGGCGACGAGGAAGGACAGCAGCGACGCGCTCATCCAGCTCTGCGGGGTGAAGTGCAGTGCGTCGCGGACGTCCTGCCAGAGGTCGGCCCACCAGCTCACGGTGCCGGGGTTGATCAGCTGGTAGGCGACGATGCCGATCGCCCACGCGACGATCATGCTCCACCGGGACGGCGCGGTCCGGCTCGCGTCCCAGCCGCCGCCGCGGCCCCGGCCCAGGAAGAAGTCGGCGGCCAGCACGCCCAGCATCGGCACGAATACCGACCCGATCAGCGACAGGAAGCTCGCGTAGTCGTTGATGTCCAGCACCAGCGCGAGCACCGTGATGCCGGCGCCGAGCGCGACCGACAGCACCCGCCGGTCGGCGCGCGGCACGAGGTTCTGGATCGACACCGCCGTGGAGTACACGTTCGCGAACGACTGGTCGGCCTCCCGCAGCACGAACACCGCGAAGAACACCGCGCCCAGCGCGACGTGCAGGAACGGGTCGAACACCCGCTCGGTGTCGCCCGCGACGAGCGCCAGGGCCAGCAGCCCCAGGACGTAGGCCACGATCTGGGTGACCGAATACCCCACCGACGCCGCACCGAAAGCCGCCCGCGCGCTCCGGGCGTGCCGCGTGTAGTCGGCGGCCACCGGCACCCACGAGATCGACACCGCGAGCGCCGCGTCCGCGCCGACCCAGAACCCGCTCCACGACCCGTCGTTCAGGTCGGGCAGCGGCTGCCGGACGAGCTGCACGTAGAAGTAGAGCAGCGCGACGATCACCGCGACCGTCACGTACCGGCGCAGCAGCCGCACCGACCCGAGCGGCCAGATCGTCAGCACCGTGGTGAGCACCCCGGCCGCGACCACGTAGCCCCAGCGCGGCACCCCGTCCCACAGCTCGCGCGCCGCGTCCGCGATCACGATCAGCTCGAACGTGCCCCAGCCGACGAGCTGCGCGATGTTCAGCACCGTCGGCAGGTACGACAGCCGCGCCCCGAACAGGCCTCTGAGCAGCACCATCGCCGGCTGCCCCGTCTTCGCGCCCGGCGCGGCGGCCAGGCCGAGCATCAGCCCGCCCAGCACGGTGCCGACGATCATCGCGGCGATCCCCGCCGCGATCGCCAGCGTCGGCTTCCCGTCGGCGTCCGGCGCGAGGACGGTGTAGGCGCCGGAGAAGGCCAGCAGGCTGACCCCGAGGTTCGCCCAGAACGCGCTCTGGTCCCAGAAGCCGAGCACCTTCGGGGCGGGCTCGTCCAGGGTGTAGGGGACTTCGTTGCGCGGACGCTCGTCGACGTCGGACGTCACGGGACACACTCCCTACGCCGGCATTACCCGGACAGGTTCATGCGGTCGGCGGCGCCAGGAAGGCCGCCCTCTCAGCCCGGCTTGTGGCCCGAGCTCCCGCGGGTATCGGTCAGCACCGATCGTACAACCGCCCGCAACCCCTCATAAGGTGTGGAACGGTCACGCCACGTAAGGGTCGCCGTCCCCGCCGTTCTCCATCGGCCGGCCCGCCTCGGCCCAGGCCTTCATCCCGCCGTCGACGTTCTTCGCCAGCCATCCGGCCTGGTTCAGCGCCACCGTCACCTGCGCCGACCGCGCACCCGACCGGCAGATCACGAAGATCTCCCGGTCCCGGGGGACCTCCCCGGCCCGGTCGCCCAGCCGGCCCATCGGAATGTGGACGGCGCCGGGCGCGTGCCCCGCCTCCCACTCGTCCTGCTCCCGCACGTCCAGCAGGTAGCAGTCCTGCGGAACGTCGGCGGCGACCACCGCCGGAACCTCGTCCCCGAAATTCATCACACCCCCATGGAACCGCGCCGAGAGCCCCTGCGTCGAATCACGCATGCGGTATCGGACGCTCATCCTCGCCGCGCCCGGGCTCGCCATGATCTTCTCACTGGCCGCCTGCGGTGACGAACACGCCAAGACCCTTCCCGCCAAGCGGCCCTCGGGGGCCGCCACGGTACGGCCCTCGGGTTCCCCGGCGGACAGCCTCACCATCCGGATCCGGGCCTCCGCCCAGGCTCCCGCCACGACCTACACGCTGACCTGCGACCCGGCCGGCGGCGACCATCCGAAGGCCGCCGACGCCTGCGCCGCGCTCAGCAAGGCCAAGGCGCCCTTCGCGCCCGTCCCCAAGGACCGGATGTGCACCGACATCTACGGCGGCCCCGAGGTCGCCACGGTGAAGGGCACCTGGCAGGGCAAGCCGATCGACACCACGTTCAAGCGCAACGACGGCTGCCAGCTGCACCGCTGGACCCAGATCGCGCCCGTCTTCGGCTCCGTCCCCAAGGTCCGCTGACCGGGAACCGGCCCGCCGCGGCGGCGGCGCGGGCGGCGTAGGCCCGCCCGGGCCGTCCGCGGCGGCGGTTCGGGTCGGGCGTCAGAGCGGGGCGAGGCGCGCCTTGAGCAGGCAGAACTCGTTGCCCTCGGGGTCGGCCAGGACGTGCCACTGCTCCTCGCCCGTCTGGCCGATGTCGGCGGGGCGCGCCCCGAGCGCCAGGAGGCGTTCGAGCTCGGCGTCCTGGTCGCGGTCGGTGGCGTTGACGTCGATGTGCAGCCGGGACTTCCCCGGCTCCGGCTCGTCCCGGCGGCTGAGGATGATCGTCGGCTGCGGGCCGCCGAACCCCTCGCGCGGCCCGATCTCCAGCGTGCCGTCGTCCTCGCGGTCGAGCACGACGAAGTCCAGGACCTCGCACCAGAACCGGGCCAGCAGCTCGGGGTCGCGGCAACCGAGCACGAGCTCACTGATACGACATGCCATGAACGGAACCTGCTCTCTGCCTGGGAGCCGCCGCGGCGGCCACATCCCGTGCGCCCCCAGCAGCGAAAACGACCGCGCGATCGTATCTGATGAGGCGAACGCGGACGAAACGGTTTCCGGGCCGCCCTGGGCGCCCAGGCAGGGCCGCTACTTCAGCAGGCGGGACAGGCGGCGGTCGGCCAGGGGCTTGCCGCCCGTCTGGCAGGTGGGGCAGTACTGGAGGGCCGAGTCGGCGAACGAGACCTCGCGGATCGTGTCGCCGCAGACGGGGCATTTCTCGCCCTTGCGGCCGTGCACGCGGAGGCCGGTCTTCTTCTCGCCCTTGAGGTCGCGGGCCTCCAGGCCGCGCGAGCGCCCGACGGCGTCGCGGAGCGTCGCGACGATCGCCTCGTGGAGGGTCGCGACGTCGCCGTCGGTGAGCGTGGCGGCGATCTTGAAGGGGGACATCCTCGCCACGTGCAGCACCTCGTCGGAGTAGGCGTTGCCGATGCCGGCGATGACGCTCTGGTCGCGGAGGAGGCCCTTGATCTGGGTGCGCTTGCCCGCGACGATCCCGCCGAGCCGCTCGGCGGTGAACGACGCGTCCAGCGGGTCGGGGCCGAGGGTCGCCACGCCCGGCACGTCGGCCGGGTCGTGGACGACGTACACCGCGAGGCCCTTCTTCGTCCCGGCCTCGGTGAGGTCGAAGCCGGAGCCGTCGTCCAGGTGGACGCGGAGCGCGAGCGGGTTCTTCCCGCCGGGCCGGGCGGGCTTGGCGGGCATCTCGTCGCGCCAGCGGAGCCAGCCGGCGCGGGCCAGGTGGATGACCAGGTGCAGTCCGTCGACGTCCAGGTCGAGGAACTTGCCGTGCCGCGCGGCGCCGGTGACGGTCAGGCCGCCCAGCGCGGTCACCGGTGGGTCGTAGGTCTTGAGCGCGGAGATCGCGAGAACATCGACGCGCGCGACGGCGTGGCCGACGACGCGCTCGCGCAGGAACGTCGCCAGCGCCTCGACCTCGGGCAACTCAGGCATGTGACCTCCACCCGCCGAACGGACTAACCCCAAGGTAAACGCTCTGACGGCGTCCCGGGGCCGGGGGCGCGCGCCCGGCCGAACGGCGCCACACGCCGACGATCTCGCGGTGTACAGGCTGTCCACAAGCCTGTGGAAGGCTGTGGAAAACCCTGTGCACAACCGCGGGTTCGCCGTGCTGCCGGGGCGTTTCGAGGTGAATACCTCCACGAATATCGACAAAACGCCGCGAGGTGGCCGCGCACAGGGGTGTGGATAACTCTGCGCGACGGGGTGTGACCCGCATCTCGAAATAACCCCTAGGGGGTACGGGTTGTGCGGGGCGTCCGGCTATGGCAGCATGAGGCCCACGGGATACCCCCCAGGGGTACAAGTCGAGAGGGAGCAGCCAGAGATGAGCACCGCCACCTACACCGTCACCGGGATGACCTGCGGCCACTGCGTCGCCTCCGTGACCGAGGAGGTCGAGCAGGTCGCCGGCGTGACCGCCGTGGACGTCGACCTGAAGACCGGCGCGGTCACCGTCACCAGCGAAGCCCCCGTCGACGACGCCCTCATCAGGAGCGCCGTCGAGGAGGCGGGATACGCCCTGCAGGCCTGAGGCCTGCCGCCCTGGCGAACAGGGCCGAGACGAGTGGAGTTGAAGGACGATGAACACCGCGACCAAGCTGGGCGCCTACGTGGCGGCGCTGGCCGTCGTCTTCGGCGGCGCCGCCGGGATCGGGACGGCGGCCGGGCCGGTCGGCAAGGCCGACGACGGCGGGCACGGCTCGCACGGATCCCACGGCGAGACGGCGACGGGCACGGCGGCTGCCTCGGCGGTCCCCGGCGGGCTGCAGGTCAGCCAGGACGGCTACACCCTGCACCCGCGGACGACCGACGTGCGGCCGGGCGTGCCGACCGACTTCCGGTTCACCATCGACGGCCCGGACGGCAAGCCCGTCACGAGGTTCACGCCGCTGCACGGCAAGCGGCTGCACCTGATCGTCGCGCGCCGGGACCTGTCCGGCTTCCAGCACCTGCACCCGACCGAGGTCGGCGGCGGCGTGTGGGAGGTCGCGGTCGTCCTGCCGAAGGCCGGCGCGTACCGGTTCTTCACCGACGTCCAGCCGGAGGGCGCGAAGCAGTCGCTCACGCTGGGCGTCGACGTCACCGCGCCGGGCGACTACCGGACCGTCCCGCTGCCGAAGCAGGAGCAGGTCGCGAAGGTGGACGGCTACGAGGTGCGGCTGGCGGGGGCCCTCACGCCGGGCAAGGCCAGCAAGCTGACGCTGTCGGTGAGCCGGGACGGCCGGCCGGTCGCGGACCTGGAGCCGTACCTGGAGGCCTACGGGCACCTGGTCGCGCTGCGCCAGGGCGACCTGGCCTACCTGCACGTCCATCCGGACGGCGAGCCGGGCGACGGCCGGACGAAGCCGGGACCGGACGTGACGTTCTACGCCGAAGTGCCCAGTTCCGGCGTGTACCGGCTCTACCTGGACTTCCAGCACGGGGGCAAGGTCCGCACGGCAGAGTTCACCGTGCCGGCCGGGCCGTCCACCGCGGTGCCCGAGCAGGGTGAGGGCACCGGCGGCCACGGCGAGCACACGCACTGACATCCCTTACGGTCGAAGCGAAGGAGGAGCGATGACGACCGGCGCCGTACCAGACGCGAAATCCGGGCGGATCGAGCTGGCGATCGGCGGGATGACGTGCGCGTCGTGCGCCAACCGCATCGAGCGCAAGCTGAACAGGCTCGAAGGCGTGACCGCCACCGTCAACTACGCCACCGAGAAGGCCAGGGTCGAGTTCCCCGCGGGGGTATCCCCGGCGGACCTGGTCGCCACGGTCGAGCAGGCCGGCTACACCGCCGAGCTGCCCGCCCCGCCCAAGAGCGAGAGCGAAGCGGGCGAAGAGCGCGAACCCGACGACGGGCTGCGCACGCTGCGGCAACGGCTGATCACCTCGGTCGTGCTGGCCGTTCCGGTGATCGCGATGGCGATGGCCCCGGCGCTGCAGTTCGACAACTGGCAGTGGCTGTCGCTGACGCTGGCCTCGCCGGTCGTGGTGTACGCGGGCTGGCCGTTCCACAAGGCCGCGTGGACGAACCTGCGGCACGGCGCCGCGACGATGGACACGCTCGTGTCGGTCGGCACGCTCGCCGCGTTCGGCTGGTCGCTGTGGGCGCTGTTCTTCGGCACCGCCGGGGAGACCGGCCTCAAGCACGGGTTCGAGTTCTCCATGACCCGCTCGGACGGGTCGATGAACCTCTATCTGGAGGCCGCGTCGGGCGTCATCGCGTTCATCCTCGCCGGCCGCTACTTCGAGGCGCGTTCCAAGCGGCGCGCGGGCGCCGCGCTCAGGGCGCTGCTGGAGCTGGGCGCCAAGGAGGTCTCGGTCGTCCGGGACGGGCGCGAAGAACGCGTCCCGGTCGGGAAGCTGGCGGTGGACGACGTGTTCGTCGTCCGTCCCGGCGAGAAGATCGCCACGGACGGCGTCGTGACCGAGGGGTCGTCGGCGGTGGACGCCTCGCTGCTGACCGGCGAGTCCGTGCCGGTGGAGGTCGCGCCGGGCGACGCGGTGGTCGGCGCGACGGTGAACGCGGGCGGGCGGCTGCTGGTCCGCGCGACCCGGGTCGGCGCCGACACCCAGCTGGCCCAGATGGCGCGGCTGGTGGAGGACGCGCAGACCGGCAAGGCGCAGGTGCAGCGGCTCGCCGACCGGATCTCCGGGATCTTCGTCCCGGTGGTGATCGCGCTGGCCGTCGCGACGCTGGGCTTCTGGGTCGGCACCGGCTCGGGCCTGGCCGGGGCGTTCACCGCGGCGGTCGCGGTGCTGATCATCGCCTGCCCGTGCGCGCTCGGCCTGGCCACCCCGACCGCGCTCATGGTCGGGACGGGGCGCGGCGCGCAGCTCGGCATCCTGATCAAGGGCCCGGAGGTGCTGGAGTCGACCCGCGCGATCGACACGGTCGTGCTGGACAAGACGGGCACCGTCACCACCGGCCGGATGGCGCTGGCCGGCGTCCACACCGCCGACGGGGTGGACGAGGCGGAGGTGCTGCGGCTGGCGGGGGCGCTGGAGAACGCGTCCGAGCACCCGATCGCGCAGGCCATCGCCAAGGGCGCCGCCGAACGCGTCGGGACCCTGGGCACGGTCGAGGACTTCGCGAACGTCGAGGGCCTCGGCGTCCAGGGGATCGTCGACGGCCGCGGGGTCCTGGTGGGCCGGCCGCAGCTGCTGGCCGAGTGGTCGCAGCACCTGACCGCCGGCCTGGAGCGGGCCATGTCCGAGGCGCAGGCGCTGGGCCGCACCGCCGTCGCGGTCGGCTGGGACGGCGAGGCCCGCGCGGTGATCACCGTCGCGGACCAGGTCAAGCCGACGTCGGCGGAGGCGATCGGGCAGCTGCGGGCGCTCGGGCTGCGGCCCGTGCTGCTCACCGGCGACAGCGGGGCCGTCGCCCGCACGGTGGCGGACGCGGTCGGGATCGAGGAGGTCATCGCCGAGGTCCTGCCGCAGGACAAGGTGGACGTCGTCAAGCGCCTCCAGTCCGAGGGGCGGACGGTCGCGATGGTCGGCGACGGCGTCAACGACGCCGCCGCGCTCGCCCAGGCCGACCTCGGCCTGGCGATGGGCACCGGCACGGACGTGGCGATCGAGGCGTCCGACCTGACCCTGGTGCGCGGCGACCTGCGGGCGGCGGCGGACGCGATCCGGCTGTCGCGGCGCACGCTCCGGACGATCAAGGGCAACCTGTTCTGGGCGTTCGCCTACAACGTGGCGGCGCTGCCGCTGGCGGCGTCCGGGCTGCTCAACCCGATGATCGCGGGCGGCGCGATGGCGTTCTCCTCGGTCTTCGTGGTGAGCAACAGCCTGCGGCTCCGCCGGTTCAAGGCGCTGAACGGCGACACCGCGCCGGCCTCTGCGGCCGCGGCTCCGGCCCGTCCGGAGGTCCCGGCGACCCGCTGACGCGGGAGCGGACGCGCGGCCCCACGCCCGGGGCCGCGCGTTCGTTGTTTCATGTGAAACTTCCCGGCGCTAGAGCGGGACGTCCCAGAACGCCAGCTCATGGCGCATGCCCTCCAGGAACAGGCGTTCCGCCCGGCCGGGTTCGGCGCCGGACTCGTCGATCATCTGCGCGATGCGGCGGGTCAGCCCGGCGAAACCGGGGTCGGCGTAGGTGTCGACCCAGCGGCGGTAGCGCGGCTCCGCGGGCGGGTTCTCGGCGAGGCGGGCGCCCAGCGCCGAGTACCCCCACATGCACGGGTAGAGGGCGGCGAGGCCGTCACCGTAGTCGGCGGCGCCGTCCAGCAGGAACGAGGTGTAGGCGGCGCAGGCCGGGCCCTTCCGGGCGCCGTCCAGGTCGGCGCCGAACTCGGCGGACAGCGACCGGTGCAGTTCCAGTTCGTCGTGGTAGGTCGCGTGGGCCAGGTCGACGAGATCGCCCAGGTGCGCGGACGGGGCCTGCCAGGCGAGGCGCGAGAACACCCGGACGTAGTCGTGCAGGAAGAGGTAGTCCTGTTCGAGCCAGGAGCGGAACGCGGCCTCGGCCAGGTCGCCGTTCGCGATGCCGAGGACGGTCGGGTGCTTCAGCTGCTCCTCGACCAGCGGACGGCCGAGCTCCTCCAGATGCGCCGCGAGACTCATGCCGGCAAGTCTGGCATCACTCCGGAAACGACCAGGCCCCGCCGGGTCTTGCGGCCCGGCGGGGCCCTGGTCAAGCGCCGGTGTGTGGGTCGCCTCTCGGCGAAAGGCACAACACGGCTCCAGCCGGACGGTATTCCGTGAAGGCAATAGGTGAGGCCCGGGGACACCAGGCACACCGGCTGTTATGTGTAACCGACGGGACCCCCGGGATTGTTCCCGGCCCGCCCCCGAATCCGGAGAGGTCAGCGGGACGAGGTGGGCTGCGGGGCCGCGGGGGCGTCGGAGAAGGTGCCGGTGCGGCGGATCGTGTGCCAGCCGAGCCGCGCGCCGAGCAGCGCCGTGACCACGGACTGGACGACGACCAGGTACATCAGCTGCCGGTAGGCGAACTGCTGGAGCGGCAGCGTCCACAGCGGGCGGACGCGTTCGCCGTCCAGCCACAGCGCGTAGGCGCCCGCGGCGACCTGCGCGGCGACGAAACCGGCCCAGAGCAGGACCGGCTCCAGCGGGTTCAGGAAGACGATCCCGAACAGGGCGAACAGGTCGACGGCGGGGGCGAACAGCGGCAGCAGCACCTGGAACACCGCCAGGTAGGTGAGGCAGCGGCGCCCGAACCTGCCGGACGCGCCGCGCTCGACCAGGGAGCGGCGGTGCCTCCACATCGCCTGCATGGTCCCGTAGCACCAGCGGTACCGCTGCCGCCACAGCTGCCGGAGCGACGACGGCGCCTCCGTCCAGGCGAGCGCCTTCTCCTCGTAGACGACGCGGTGCCCGGACCGGCAGATCGCCATGGTGAGGTCGGTGTCCTCGGCGAGCGTGTCGGCCGGGACGCCTCCGACCCGCGCCAGCACGGACCGGCGGAACGCGCCGATCGCGCCCGGGACGGTCGGCATGCACCGCAGCACGTCGAACATCCGGCGATCGAGGTTGAAGCCGATCACGTACTCGATGTGCTGCCAGCGGCCGAGGAGGCCGCCCCGGTTGGCGACCTTGGTGTTGCCGCTCACCGCGCCGACGCGCGGATCGGCGAAGGGCGCGACCAGGTGCCGGAGGGTGTCGCGCTGGAACACGGTGTCGCCGTCGACCAGCACGAGGATCTCGCCGCGCGCCATCGCGGCGCCCGCGTTCAGGGCGCTGGGCTTGCCGCCGTTCGGCTTGCTCAGGAGGCGGACGCCCGGCAGCGCCAGCGATTCGACGATCGCGGAGGTGCGGTCCGAGGAGCCGTCGTCGACCACGATCACCTCGAACCCGCCGGGATAGTCGGTGTCGACCAGTGACCGGACCGTCGCCGCGATCCCCGCCTCCTCGTTGTACGCGGGGACGATCACGGAAACGTCCGGAAAGAGCCCCGGCGGCTGCCGGCGGGACGGCCGCCGGACGCGCCGGACGTGCACATGCGCGAAGACCACCAGCAGCACGAGCCGCAGCACGTACAGCGCCCCGGCGGCCCCGAACAGCGCGCCGAGCCAGCCGGTGAGCGCCGACGCGGTCCGCTGCGCGGCGACGAGCGTCCAGCCGACCGCCTTCTCCCGGCCCGGCACGGCGATGTCGGCGGCGGGCATCCCCACCGCCTGCGAGAGCGTGGTGAAGCGGTAGCCGCGCGGCTGGAGCCGGTCGATGATCCGCTCGACGGCCGCGACGGTCTGCGCCCGGTCGCCGCCCGCGTCGTGCAGCATGACGACGGCGCCCTCGTCCCGCCGGCCGGCCGCGAGCGCGGCCCGGACGATCTTCCCGGTGCCGGGCCGGGTCCAGTCCTCGGTGTCGCGGTCGGTCAGGACGACGACGTACCCGTCCTCGCCCGCCCGGCGGGCCGCGCGCCACTCCGGCGCGGTCAGACCGTCCGGGACGGAGGAGTACGGCATCCGCATCAGCCGGGTGTGCACCCCGGCCGCGCCCGCCAGCGCCCGCTGCGTCAGGTCCAACTCCAGGCGGGCGCGCCAGGCCGGGGCGGTGGCGAGGTCGACGTGCGTGTAGGTGTGCGAGCCGATCTCGTTGCCCTCGCGCAGGACGCGGCGGGTCAGCCCGGGGTTCGCGGCCACGTGCGCGCCGACGGCGAAGAACGTGGCGTGCGCGCCGCGGCGGCGCAGCACCTCGAGGATACGGGGCGTCCACACCGGGTCGGGGCCGTCGTCGAAGGTCAGCGCGATCGTCTTCGCCGGCATCCGCAGCGCGTGCGGCGTCCCGCCCGCCATGTTGATCACCGGGCCGCCCGAGGTGACGGCCCGCGGCGCCGGGACGGGGCGCGCCGGGTCCGCGCGCGGCGCTTCGCCGACCGCGCCGTGCGCGTAGCCGTCCAGCAGCAGGAGCACGCTCAGCGCCAGGCCGCCGAGCAGCAGCAGGGCCCAGTGGCCCCGCGGTTCGCCGCGCCGCATCCTCAGTTCGGCTTCTTCGTGTGCCCCCGGGCGGGCGGGGTCGCGTGGGAGTTGCCCGGATGGCTCGCGGTCGCGGTCGCCGAGGGTCTGGCGCTGGGCGCGGGCGCCGACGTGGGTACCGGTTGCGATGTCGCGGAAGGCGCCTTGGGCGGGGCCGTGCGAGGACGCCGGCTCGGCGTCGCTCCACGACGCTCACCCGGCGAGCCCGTCTTCCCGGCGCGCGCGCCGGCCGGCTGCTTCCCGCCCACACCGGGATGCGCGGACGGCGCGTTCCACGGGGTCCCCGGCACCGCGGCGCCCGTCGCCGCCCCGATGCCCAGCGCGCCGAGGAAGACCACGATCACCGCACCGGCGACCAGGCCGATCCGCCGGGCCAGCCGGTGCCGCCGCCCGGTCGCGTCCACGAACACCGGCGACCCGTCGGGCGCGGTCGCCCCGGGACCGTCCAAGGACGCGGCGTGCCTCGGGCCTCCGGCATGGTCCGGTGCCGCGCCGGGCCTCTCGTCCGGGCCGTGCCGGTGTGCGGGCAAATCGCGGATCATGGCGTCCATCGCTTCGCGTCAGGGGACGAACGCCGCGCGCGGGTCGGCACCGCGGTCGTTCAGAACGGTCAGCGCCGAGCACCCGGTACATGTCACACCACACCTGAAATGCCTGCACAATGACGCGGGTGACGCGAGTGCGGGAGAAGGACGCGGGCGGCGGGGACGACCTCGACCGCGCCCTCCGCGCGGCCCAGGAGGGCGACGAGGAGGCCTTCCGCGTGCTCTACCGCGACGTCCAGCCCCGGCTGATCCGCTTCGCCGGCGCGCTCGTCGGCGCCGACGCCGAGGACGTCACCTCCGAGGCGTGGCTGCAGATCGCCCGCGACCTGCCCGCCTTCCGCGGCGACATCGACGGGTTCCGCGGCTGGACCGCCACCATCACCCGGCACCGCGCCCTGGACCACCTGCGCCGGCGCGCCCGCCGCCCGGCCGCCGACGCGCCCCCCGAGGAGCTGCTCACGCTCGCCGCGCCGTCCGACACCGAGGCGCTCGCGCTGGACGGCATCGCCACCGGGGACGCGCTGCGGCTGATCGCCGAGCTGCCGCGCGACCAGGCCGAGGCGGTGCTGCTGCGGGTGGTGGTGGGGCTGGACGCCAAGTCCGCGGGCAGGGTGCTCGGCAAGCGTCCCGGCGCGGTCCGCACCGCCGCCCACCGCGGCCTGCGCCGGCTCACCGAGCGGCTCGCCGGGACCGCTCCACCGGCGCAGGCGGGCTCGCTGCCCGCCGCCGGGAGTGACAAAAGCGGCGGTACGGGCGCTGAAGGGGTGAGATGAGCGACCACCAGCGAGCCCGACGGCTCGACCAGCGCACCGCCGAGCGGCTGCTCGGCGGCGCTCCGGCGAGCCCCGCGCACGGCACCGGCGACGGTCCCGCCGACGGCCACGAGGCGCTGCGCGCGCTGCTGTCGGCCGCGGCCGGCCCGCCGCGTCCGGGCGAGCTGGCCGGCGAGGACGCCGCGGCCGCCGCCTTCCGCGCCGCCCGCACGCGGCCCGCGCCGCGCCGGTCGCGCTGGGCCGCCCTGCCCCGCTACGCGACGGTCAAGGTCGCCGTGGTCGCCGTGACGCTCGCGGTGTTCGGCGGCGGCGTCGCCGTCGCGGCCGGCACCGGGCACCTTCCCGGCGGGTCCGCCGACCCCGCGCCGTCCCCGAGCCATTCGCCCGGCACGCCCTGGCACCGCGGCGAACGGCCGACGCCGTCGCCGTCCGTCGTCCCGCCCGCGAGCCCGGCGCAGCGTCCGAGGCCGAGCACGTCCCCGAAGGGCAAGCCGCAGCACGGCAAGACGGCCGCCCCCGGGCAGACCAAGAGCCGGACGCCGAAGGCCAAGACGACCCCGAACCACGGCGCGGGCAACGGGAACGGGAAGGGCAACGGCAGCGACAACGGCCAGGGCAGCGACCCGGTCCACCGGCCCTCCACGACCGGCCACCCCACCCCGCAGGCCCCGGTGCCCCTCCCCGCCAAGTAGGCGGCCCGCGCCGCGGTCAGTCGTGGCGGAGGGCGCCCTCGCCGGCGACCGACCGGTAGTAGCAGGTCGGGCGCGCGCGGCCCGACGCGTCCTTGGTGTGGCAGGCGCCGCCCGTCGTCCGGTTCACCAGGTAGAGCAGGGAGTTCTGCTCGCAGTTGACCCGGACCTCGACCAGCTCCAGCACGTCGCCGGACGACGCGCCCTTGCGCCACAGCTCGTTGCGCGACGTAGACCACAGCACCGCGATCCGCTCGTCCAGCGTCGCCTTGAGCGCCTGCTCGTTGGCGTAGCCGATGAACAGGACGTCCTTGGACGCGGCGTCCTGCAGCACCACCGGGACGACCTCCGAGCCGGTCGCCGCGACGGCGCGGAGCTTGCCGAAGTCCAGTTCGAGCCGCGTTCCCTCTTCGAGTTCGTTCACCCCGTGATCCTCCCTGGGCCCGGCCACCGACGGCAACCCCATTGCCACCGTGCGCGTCGGCACGGTCACGCATCGTCGCACAGCCGTCGAGGGCATCTGCGGAAATGGCGAATGCGCGGGTCCCGGCTTGTCACCAGAGGCGATTGTGCGGCCGAAGCCGCGGACTCATGCTGGCCGGAGCACTCACGCGAGGGAGCGATTCGATGACACGGGGTACGACGATCCGGGCACGCGGCCCCCTGAGGCTCCTCGGCACGACCAGCCTGCCGGGGATCGCCCGGTCCGCCCCGCAGGCGCGGGCGTTCGTGCTCCGGGTCGCCCCGCACATCGACGCCGAAGCCCTCGCCGACATCGTCCTCTGCGTGGACGAGCTCGTCGCCAACGCCTGCGAGCACACCGCCTCCGGGCTGGGCGGGACGGTGACCGTCATCGTCAGCGCCGCGGGCGAGGTGCTGCGCGTGACCGTCCTCGACGACGGCGGCACCGCCGCGGCCCCGCGCGTGCACGACGACCCGTGCGGCGAGAACGGCCGCGGCCTGCGGCTGGTCGACGCCCTGTCCACCGCCTGGGGCACGCACCGAGCGCTCGGCGGCACGGCCGTATGGGCGGAGTTCCAGGTCCCCGCCGGCCTGCGCACCGCCTGCAGCCTCTCCTGCCCCCCTCTGACCCGCCCGGCGCCGCGCGGTCACGTGCCCTTCGGCGGCACGTCCTCCTGAGGCACCACGAACGTCCCGCGCCCCTTGACGGCACGGACCAGGCCCTCGCGCTTCAACAGGTCGAGGGCCTTGACGATGGTCGGCACAGAGACACCGAACTCGTCCGACAAGGACGGTCCGGACGGGATGCGGCGCGCGTAGGTCCGGTCCTCGATGCGCGCACGCAGGATCGCGGCCACCTGCTCGTACAGCGGCTCCGGCGCGTCCAGATCGATCCCCATCACCCGGACTGCGGTGGCGCGTCGTCCTGGGGCACCACGAACGTCCCGCGCCCCTTGACGGCACGGACCAGGCCCTCGCCCTTCAGGACGGTGAGGGACTTCTGCACGGTCATGGTGGACAGGCCGAACTCATCGATCAACGCGGCCACCGATGGGATGGCCCGGTTGACCTGGTACGTGCCGTCCTGGATGCGACCACGCAGGACTGCGGCCAGCTGCAGGTACAACGGGTCCGGCCCATCGAAGTCGATCTCTGTCACATATCAGACAGTATCTATCCGCAGAGAGCGCTATTAGACAGCATTATTACTAGGTAGACAGTAGCATGGAGTATTAGGCCTGCGTATGGTTCGGGCATGACCATCCCCATCGCGAGCGCGCAGGCTCGGCTCGGCGCGCTCATGCGGCGACTGGACCTCTACCGGCTGGACGTCCGCCTCAAGCCCGACGGCCTGCTGGTGACGAATCCCTTCGGCGACGGGTGCTGCGACGACAGCCCCGAGCCGGGCGACACCGTCACGTGCAGGCCGAGGCCGGACGACGGCGGGCGGCTCTGGTTCGTCCATTCCTGGGGCGAGTGGATCTCCGAGGCCGACAGGGTCGTCGATGCGGCGGTGTGCATCGCTTCGCGACTGGGGGCCGTGTGAACGGTCCGGGGAGGCACCTATCCCTCCATATCTGGATGACATGGGCTTGGGAAAGCGGCATTCTTTGACGGCCTCGCCGCCGACACCGGAGGACCACGTGCCGACACTCGTGCTGTCGCCTCGCTACACCGAGGACTCGAAGGTGCTGCGCGTCGCCGCCGGTCGAGCCGGCTGGAAGGCGGAGCGCCTGGGCGGGTGGCGGGCTCCGGCGCGGCTGCGCCGGCAGGACGTGGCGCTGTACGGGGAGCCGACGTTCGTGGAGGTCATCGCGGCGCAGCTCGGCGTCTCGCTGATCGACGCGCCGCCGGCCTGGCTGCCGGGCCTGCCGGAGCGGCATCTCCGTCGAAAAGTGAATATGTCGACATTGGCGGAGGTGCGCGAGGCGTTCGCCGGACCGGCCTTCGTCAAGCCGGCGGACGGCCGCAAGGGCTTCGAGGGCCGGGTCTACGGCGCACCCGCCGACCTCCCGGACGCGGTGCCCGGCGACACCCCCGTGCTCGTCGGCGAACCGGTCGAGTGGGAGGTCGAGTACCGCTGCCAGGTGCTGGACGGCGAGGTCGTCGCGATGTCGCCCTACCTGCGGAACGGCGAACTGGCGCTCACCGGTGACGGCCGCTGGGAGGCGACCCGGGACGGGGAGGCCCGCGAGTACGCGGGCACACTCCTGGCCGAGGTGCCCCTCCCGCCCGCGATCGTCGTCGACATCGGCCTGGTCAAGGGGCGGGGCTGGGCCGTCGTCGAGGCGAACGCGGCCTGGGGCGCGGGCCTCTACGGGTGCGATCCGCAGGCCGTCCTGCGCGTCCTGGCGCGGGCGTGCGCGCCGGCGCCGTCCGACCGCGAATGGACGACCACGCCCGTCGGCTGAGCGGGGAGGCCAGTCGGGTGACAGATGCCCGGCCGGTCGGTGCGTTCCTAGCGTCAGGGCCATGGAAACCACACCACTTCGCGTCGCGGTCATCACCGGCAGCACCCGGGAGGGGCGGTTCGCCCCGACCGTCACGACCTGGTTCGCCGAGCAGGCCGGGCAGCGGGACGACATGGTCATCGACCTGGTGGACACGGCGGACGCGCCTCCGCCGAGCCGCCTCGGCTCCCCCGCGCCGGACGGCTTCGCCGAAACCACCCGGAAACTGCGGGACGCGGACGCGTTCGTCGTCATCGCCTGCGAGTACAACCACAGCTTCCCCGGCACGCTCAAGAACCTGATCGACAGCCACTTCCACGAATGGCGCGCCAAGCCGGTCGCGTTCGTCTCCTACGGCGGGGTGTCCGGCGGGCTGCGGTCCGTCGAGCACCTGCGGGGCGTCTTCGCCGAACTGCACGCGGTCACGATGCGGGACTCCGTCAGCTTCCACGCCCCGTGGAACTGGTTCGGCGACGACGGCCGGCCCACCGACCCGGGCGGCGCCGGCGCGGCGGCCAAGGGCATGCTCGACCAGCTCGCCTGGTGGGGGCACGCGCTGCGCGACGCGCGGGCCGTCCGGCCCTACGGAGCCTGAGATGACGACGATGACGCAGGCCCCGTCGGCGGCGGCGGGGCGGACGGCGCGGCCGATGGCGATCGTGCTGGTGCTGGTCCTCGGCTCGATCATGATCGCGCTGGACCAGACCGTGGTGAACGTGGCGGTGAACCGGCTGTCGGCGGACTTCGACGCGCCGCTCGGCACCGTCCAGTGGGTCGCGACCGGGTACTCGCTGGCGCTCGGCGCGGTGATCCCGTCGGCGGCGTGGGCGATCGGGCGGTTCGGCGCGCGGCGGCTGTACCTGGCGGCGATCGCCGCGTTCGCGGCCGGCTCGATGCTGGCCGGGCTGGCGTGGAACATCGAGTCGCTGATCGCGTTCCGGGTCGTGCAGGGGCTCAGCGGCGGCCTGGTGATGCCGGTCGGCATGACGATCCTGCTGCGCGCCGCCGGGCCGGACCGGCTCGGCCGGCTGATGAGCACGCTCGGGCTGGCGATCCTGGTCGGCCCGCTCGCCGGGCCGGTCGTCGGCGGCTGGCTCATCGACGAGGTGTCGTGGCGGTGGATGTTCTTCATCAACCTGCCGATCGCGGTCGCGGTCGTGGCGCTCGCCGCGCGGACGTTCCCCCGCGACACCGCCGGGGAGCGCAGGCCGCTGGACGTCCTCGGGCTGCTGATGCTCTCGCCCGGCCTCGCCGCGCTGCTCTACGGGGTGACCGCGGGCGGCGATCGCGGCGGCTTCGGCTCGGCCGCCGTGCTGGTCCCGCTCGCCGGCGGCGCGCTGCTGGTCGCCGGGTTCGCGGCACGGGCGCTGACCGTCCGGAACCCGCTGATCGACCTGCGGCCGTTCCGCGACCGGACGTTCGCGGCGGCGACCGGGACGCTGGCGCTGTTCGCGTCCGGCTACTTCGGGACGATGCTGCTCCTCCCGCTGTACCTCCAGGTCGTGCGGGGCGAGAGCGCGACGGTCGCGGGCCTGCTCGGCATCCCGTTCGCGCTCGGGTCGGGGACGGCGATGCAGGTCGCCGGGCGGATCGCGGACAGGGTGCCGCCGGGGCGGCTCGTCCCGGTGTCGATCGCGATCGCGCTGACCGGGTTCACGCTGTTCACCGTCCAGCTGAGCGCGGACGCCCCGTACTGGGGGCTGTGCGCGGCGATGCTGCTGATGGGCGCGGGCGGCGGCGCGACGATGATGCCGGCGATGACGGCGGCGACCCGGGGCATGGCGCGCGAGCAGGCGCCCGCGGCGAGCACCACGGTGAACCTGGTGAACACCGCGTCCGGGGCGATCGGGACGGCCCTGGCGTCGGTGGTGCTGTCCGCGCTGATGAGCGGGCTGGTCCCCGGGGCCCCGGAGGGCGGCGCGCTCCAGGCCGTCCACGGGCTGACCCCGGAGGCGCACGACGCGATCGCGGGCCAGCTGTCGGACGCGTTCCGGCACACCTACGCCTTCGCGCTCGGCCTCCTGGCGCTGGCGCTGGTCCCGGCGCTGTTCCTGCCGCGCCGGACCCCGGCGAAGTGACGCCGGGAACCCCCGTTCCGAGATCCGGAGCGGGGGTCCTGGCGTGAGGGCCCGGAGGGCGCGGGCCGCGCCGTGCGGGGCCTCGCGTCATCGTCTGGCCGGGGCGGTGCCTCTCTCGCTCACCACCCATCCTGGTCACCGGCATTTCATAAGTCAAAGAGATGAATCTTCTGGAGTTGAGCAGCTCCAGTTATGGGCTACAGCTCCTTGAGGAAGCCCGAGTCGACCACGACCTCGGCCCCCGTGGTGCTCGCCGACCGCGGCGAGGCCAGCAGCGCCACCGCGTCCGCGACCTCCTGCGGCTCGGCCATCCGGCCCGTCGTGAGGCTCATCATCTCGGCCGCGCCGCCGTTCAGGACCGCGTCGCGGTCCGACCCGGTGCCCTGCGCGATGACGTCGGCGGCGCCGCCCTCCTTCGTCCACCAGTCCGTCCGGACCGGGCCGGGCGACACCGTGTTCACCCGGATCCCCTGCGGGCCGAACTCCTCCGACAGCCCCTTCGCCAGGTTGTTCAGCGCCGCCTTCGCCGCGTTGTAGTCGAAGTTCATCGGCCCCGGGCGGCGCCCGTTCACCGACGACACGTTGACGATCGCCGCCGCGTCGCTCTCCAGCAGGTGCGGGATCGCCGCGCGGACGGCCCGCACCACGGCGACCACGTTGAACTCGAAGACGTCGCGCCAGTCGTCGTCGGTCAGCGTCCCGAACCCGAAGCGGGGCATGACCGCGCCGGGCGGCGGGCCGCCCGCGTTGTTGACCAGGACGTCCAGCCCGCCGAACCGCTCCACGGCCTGCTCGACCGCGAGCGCGGGCGCGGCCGGGTCCATCAGGTCGGCGGCCACGTGCAGCAGGTCCGGCCCGGCGAGCGCGTCGAGCTCCGGGCCCGGCTTGCGGGAGACGGCGGCCACGCGGGCGCCCTCCTCCAGCAGCGTCCGGACGACGGCCAGCCCGATGCCCTTCGAGGCGCCGGTGACGACCGCCACCCGCCCGGTGAGCCGCAGGTCCATGGGATCCCCTCTCGTAGGTGCGCACGCCTCCTCCGGCGTGCGACGCCTCAAGAACCCCGCCCGGCGGGTCCCGGTTGCACCGGCGGCTACACGCCTTCGGCGTTGCGGCGCGCGCGCAGGGCACGGACGCGTCCGCGGCTGGCGCACGCGGGCGACGGGCACCAGCGGCGCCGGTCCGCCGGATCGGCGAACACGCCCCGGCAGTCGTCCTCGGGGCACACCTTCAAGAAGGCCCGCTCCGGGCCGGTCAGCTGGTCGGCGGCCTGGCGCGCGATCCGGCCGAGCGCCGCGACGCCATCGGCCGGCGCGGCCCGGACGAGACGTCCGTCCACGGCCAGCTCGACCGGCTCCGCGGCGTCCAGGAAGCCGGCGAGGGCGCGCACGTCGTCCTGCGACGGGGGCTCGCCGTCGACGGTCGCCAGCGCGATCGGCCGCAGCGTCTCGCGCAGCCGCCGCGCCCGTTCGAGGTCGGCGGCGTCCACCGGGCGCGCCGGGGCCAGCTCGCACGCGTCGAGCCACGCGGCGAACCGCCGCACATCGGGGATCCGCTCGACCGGCCGCGCGCCGAACGCCCGGCCTTTTGTGGCGAGCAGGTTCAGCCAGGTCGCGCCGCAGTCGAGGCGGAAGGCCTCCGGATCGCTCTTCACCATGGCTTGATTGTAACGCCTCATCCGTTACGCTAGTGTGTAACGCACAGGCCGTTACAGAAGGAGTTCCCATGGACCTGACCGAAGCCACCCTCGACCGCGCCGAAGGCCACCGCCTGCTGGACGTCCTCCAGGACGAGACCACCCGGGAGGCCACCTTCCCCGCCCTGGAGGGCCTCGCCCCCGGCTTCGCCGACTGGGTCGTCACCAGCCTGTTCGGCGGCACCTACCAGCGCGAGGGCCTGTCCCTGCGCGACCGCCAGCTGCTCAACCTCGCCGCCCTCACCGCCCTCGGCGGCGTCGAGCCGCAGCTCACCGGGCACGTCCGCACCTGCCTGCGGCTCGGCATGGCCCGCGAGGAGATCATCGAGTCGTTCGTGCACCTCGCGCCCTACGTCGGCGTCCCGAAGGCGCTCGCCGGCCTGCGCGTCGCCGCCGCGGTCCTGACCGACGCCCGATGAGGGCCCGGACCGTCCTCGGCGACGTCGACGCCGCCGACCTCGGCGTCTGCGACGCCCACGACCACCTGTTCTTCCGCACGCCCCGGCTGCCCGGCCAGGAACTGGACGACCCGGCCCGCGCCGCCGCCCACCTGCGGACCTTCGCCGGCCTCGGCGGCCGGACCATCGCCCAATGGACCCCGTACGGCCTCGGCCGCCGCGAAAAGGACCTCGCCGAGCTCTCCGCCGCCACGGGCGTCCACATCATCGCCGCGACGGGGCTGCACCAGGCGGTCCACTACGACCCGGACGTCCTCGCCCGGGTCCGCCCCCGCCTCGCCGAGCTCTTCCACCGCGAGCTCACCGACGGCCCCGCCGGCATGATCAAGGTCGCCGGCGGCTTCCACGGCCTCGACGAGCACGCCCGGCACACCCTGACCGCCGCCGCCGAGGCGTCCAACGCCACCGGCGCCCCCATCGGCGTCCACCTCGAAGAGGGGACCGCGGCCCTGGACGTCCTCGACCTGCTCTGCGCGGCCCTGGACGTCCCGCCGGACCGGGTGATGCTGAGCCACCTCAACCGCTCTCCCGACCCCTGGGTCCACCGCCGCGCCGCCGAATCGGGCGCCTACCTGTGCTTCGACGGCCCGTCCCGCTCCCATCAGGCCACCGACTGGCGGCTCTTCGACGTCCTGGCGGCGCTCGTGGAGGCCGGGCACACCGGCCGGATCCTGATGGGCGGCGACACCACGACGCCCGACACCCCCGGCATCCCGCACCTGCTCCGCGTCCTCCGCCCCCGAGTGGAGGCCCAACTCGGCAAGGACGCCGCCACCGCCATCTTCAAGACCAACCCCGCCCAAGCCTTCGCATGGTGAGCCTCAGCCTTCTCGCACGACCCGCAACATCAGCACCAGGACGGCGACCCCGGCGAACACCTCGACGACAGGCACCGGAGCCAGCGCCAGGAACAGGACGAGCACCATCTTCAGCGCGGGCACGACCAGCCCGAGGCCGCCGACCGCCAGAAGCGCGGTCTCCCAGACCATGATCCCGGCATGGACGCCCCGGCGTCCGGGACGGCACCGCGCGGCGAGCACGGCCCCGGGCACGACAAGGAGGAGCAGCGGCGCCGCGCCCACGCCACCGCGCCGGATCGGATCCCGTAAGGGGCCTGCACGGATTCCCGGATCATCTCCATGCCCACGAGACTGACCCGCCGGCGCAGCACGCACATGAGCACACATACTCAGGTCCGCGGGCCCTAATACACAGCCGACCACCCGCCGCGGGAGGGCCGGGACGACGCCGCAGCCGCGCACGGCTGGGACGGCCCGCCCCTCTGGCTCCACGGCGACCTGCACCCGGCCGGCACCGGTGTGATGGCTTGATCACTCTGGTGGGCGAAGTCCTTACGAAGATCGAACGTACGGGGCCGCGGTCTGGTGCGGGCCCCGGCGAAGATCATTGACTTGGCCCCATGAACGCACCCACGTCAGTTCTCGCCGCTCGCCGGGCCGCCGTCGCCGTGCTGCCCCTCGCCCTGGCGGCCGCCGTGTTCGCCCCGCTGCGGGCTTCGGCTGCCGAGGTCACGGTCGAGTCCACGAGCGTTTCGCCGTCCAGGATCACCTCCGGTGAGGAGGCGATCCAGACGGTCACCCTGGCCGAGCCGGCTCCCGCCGGCGGTGTCACCGTGAACCTCCTGGACGGCAACGAGTACGAGGACCTGACCTACTTCCAGTCGACCAAGCACAAGGTCACGGTGCCCGCCGGGCAGCAGCGCGTCAGCTTCCCGATCCGGGTGCAGTCCGCGACCAGCGCGGGGACCGTGACCCGGCTGACCGCCGGTGTCGGCGGCCGCGCCGCGGAGACGTCCGTCACCGTCGACCCGATCGACGCTCGCGTGCAGGACGTCACCGGCTTCACGGTGGACAAGCGCATCGCGGCGGAGGGCGGCAAGATCACCGGCACGGTGCGGATCAAGTCCCCGGCGCCGGTCGGCGGGCTGGCCGTCGACCTGCGCAAGACCCCCTACGAGAGCGCGGCCGTCTCGTTCCCGTACTACGTGGTCGTGCCCGCCGGGGCGACCAGCGCCACCTTCTCCCTGGAGTCCACGGCCTACGACCAGCCGCGTTTCGCCACCGTCATGGCCGCCTTGAGCACCGCCAGGCAGTTCGCCGGCGTCATCGGCGTGCCGAAGAAGTTCTCCGTCGGCGTCCTCGGGCCGGTGCGGCACCACCCCGGCAACGCCGAGAACTTCGGCGTGGTCGGCCTCGGCGACATCTGGCACCCGTTCGGCGCCAGGATCGACCTGACCAGCGACACCCCCGGCGTCATCGCGCAGCTCAACGTGCCGTCCGACGGCAGCATCCCGGCCGACCAGGCCGGCGCCCAGTTCAAGATCTATGTCGCCGACTCGGTCCCGGCCGGCACCAAGGTGAAGCTCACCGCGAAGTGGGTGCTCGGTCCCGCACCGGTCACCACGGAGTTCACCGTCGAGGACTAGCCGCGGGGCCGTGAAGTCATGGCTCGGGTGGTGTCGTCCAGGGAGTTCGTAGTCGACGTCCCATGCTGGTGGTCGGTGCGGTGCTGCTGCCGGTAACGGCCGGCTGAGATCCCGTACTCGCGTTTGAAAGCGTTGGCGAAGGCATAGGCGGAGCCGTAGCCGCTGCGCTGCGCGACGGTGGACAGCGGGACATCGGTCGTCTGGAGCAGGCGTGCCGCCATGGTGAGCCGCCACCACGTCAGATAGGTGAGCGGTGGCTGCCCCACCATGGCGGTGAACCTGCGGGCGAAGGCGGCACGGGACAGGCCCGCGTGCGCGCCCAGCGACTCCACGGTCCAGGGATCGGCGGGGCGTTCGTGCACGGCACGCAGTGATCGCGCGATCATCTCGTCGTCGAGGGCGACGCACCAGCCGGTGGCCCGCACTCCCGCACGTTCGATCAGACAGGCGCGGATCAGGTGGACGAGGAGCACTTCGAGCAGCGCCGGCAGCACCACGTCCCTGCCGTGCATCTGTTCGCTCAGTTCGCTGAGCAACAGGTCGATCGACGCCTGGAGACCCGGGTAGCGGTCCGGCCGTGCCGGAAGGGTCACCAGATCGGCGAGGTCCTGGAACAGCGGGTGCGGGCGGGCCCGCTGAAGCCGGTAGGTGCCGGACAAGAACTGGGCGGTGCCGTCGGTGGCGTTCACGAGCGTGTGCGCAGTCCCGTGCGGGAGCAGAACGGCGTCGCCCGGCTGCAAGGTGATGACCTCTTCGTCCGGTACCGTCACCCGGACGCGTCCCGTGGTGCCCACATAGAACCGGGCACCCTCGAAGGGCCGGACCTCCTTCTCCGACGACGGGTCCGCCGTCTCCAGCGACAGGGAGGGGCGCCCCACTCGCATGGTGCCGATCGCGTCGCTGAGCACGTCCATGGCCGAATCTTCCCTTACCGGGTCAGGTGTCCGAGAACGGCGCCCATCGCTTGATCGAGACGGCCCCGTTCGACCGCACGACTTCGGCGGCACCCGCTCCGCCCAGGTGCGCCGGCACGACCAGGCTGTTCGTCGCGGCCGCCCGCTCCAGGACGCGGCGCCGCGACCGGGTGGCCTCGGTCTGGTCCTCGCTCAGGCAGGTGTCGTGATCGGGTTCGAGCATCTGCAGCGGGGTGTGGATCAGGTCGCCGACGAACACTGCCCGGTCGGTGCCGGATTCCAGCCACAGCACCGTCGAACCGGGCGTGTGACCGGGGGCCAGTTCCAGGACCAGGTCCTCGTCGATGCGGTGACTGTCGCCCTCCCACAGCACGGCCTGACCGGCCTGATGGACGGGCAGGACGCTGTCGTTGAACGTGACCCCGGTGTCCGAGGCGGACTGGAACGGAGACTTCGGGGCGTGGCCGTTGGCGGGGTTCCAGAAGTCGAAGTCGTCCCGGCTGATCAGATATCGCGCGTTGGGGAATGTCGGCACCCACTCGCCGTCGACCAACCGGGTGTTCCATCCCACGTGGTCGTTGTGCAGGTGGGTGTTGACGACGAGATCCACGTCCTCCGGCCGCACCCCGGCCACCGCCAGTCGGTCGAGGAAATCGCCGTCGCGCTTGTTGAACACCTCGACTTCGCGTTGCTTGTCATTGCCGAGACCGGTATCGATCAGAATGGTGCGGCCGGCGCTCCGCAGCACCCAGGTCTGCACGTTCGCCTGCCACGCACCTGTCTTGGAGTTCAGGAAGTCGGGCGCCAGCCAGGATTCGTGCCGGCGCCACAGCTCGGCGGGCACGGACGGGAACAGGACATCGGTGGTGGCGAAAGCACCCTGCCACTCGACCACCCGCGAGACCTCGACATCACCGAGAATGATTTTCTTCATCCCGTCACCGTAGAAAGGGACGGGGGAGACGCGAAATGCTCCGACGTCTCTCGTTGTTAAGGCAGCGTCTCGCGGGAGTCCCCGTATGGCTTCACCGCCGCTGCTTTGATGTCAGCGGACGAGGCGGAAGAACGTGCGGAGCTCGTCGACGAACAGTTCGGGTTGCTCGAACGCGGCGAAATGGCCGCCCTTGCCGGGCTCGCTCCAGTGGCGGATGTCGGTGAAGCGCTTCTCGGCCCATCGCCGGGACGGGCGGGGAGTCTCCCTGGGGAAGAGCGAACATCCGGTCGGTACGGTCACCAGGTCGGTCGTCTCGGCCGTGAAGAGCCGCTGGACCTGCTTGAAGCTCTCCCAGTAGAGCCGGGCGGCGGACGCGCCGGTCCCGGGCAGCCAGTAGAACATGAGGTTGTCCAGGAGTTCGTCGCGGGTGAGCGCGTTCTCGGGGTGGCCGCCGCAGTCGGTCCAGGAGCGGAACTTCTCGATGATCCAGGCGCACAGCAGCGAGGGGGAGTCGACGAGCCCGTACCCGATGGTCTGCGGCCTGGTGGACTGTTCGAGCGAGTACCCGTCCTCCCACTCCCGGCCGTGCTCGAGTGCGGACAGCGCGGCGCGTTCGGCGTCGGTGAGGTCGCCGAACGTCGCCGGGTCCGGCGCCGCGAGGGGCGGGACGAGGTGGATGCCGGCCACCCGGTCCGGGTCGTTCTGGCCGATCAGCGTGGTGATGGTGGTGCCCCAGTCGGAGCCCTGCGCTCCGTACCGCTCGTAGCCCAGGCGCGCCATCAGCCGGATCCACGCCTCGGCGATCCGCTCGACGCCCCAGCCGCGGCGGGCCGGTTTGTCGCTGAATCCGTAGCCGGGAAGCGAGGGGCAGACGACGTGGAACGCGTCGCGGGCGTCGCCGCCGTGGGCCGTCGGGTCGGTGAGGGGCCCGATCACCTTGAGGAATTCCACGATCGAGCCCGGCCAGCCGTGCGTGAGGACGATCGGCAGCGCGTCGTCGTGCGGCGATCGGACATGGAGGAAGTGGATTCCGAGGCCGTCGATCGACGTGCGGAACTGCGGCAGGGTGTTCAGGCGCCGCTCGGTGGTCCGCCAGTCGTACTCCTCGGCCCAGTACCGGCACAGTTCGCGCAGGTAGCCCAGGGGGACGCCCTGCGACCAGTCGTCGACCGTCGCCTCCTCCGGCCAGCGGGTGCGCCGCAGACGTTCGCGCAGATCGGCCAGCGCGGATTCCGGGACGTCGAGTTCGAACGGGGTCACTTCGTCGGTCATGCCGCCCTCCTCCTGGGAGCGTCGGTGGTGAGCGTGGTCGGGCGTGACGGCGGGATCGCGCCGCCGTGGTCGCCGCACAGCGTTCCCTTCTAATAAACTCGCTAATCGAGCATAATTGAGGGGAAGGTGCGCATGGCAAGCCCCCGGGACCGGTCGCCGTCCGCGCGCGCCAGGGACGCCCGCTGGCGCGGCGCGCTCGCCGTGCTCGAAGAGATGCGCCGCGAGCCCGGCGTGACCCGGGCGGCCGTCGCGCGCCGGCTCGGTCTCAGCACCGGCTCGGCCACCGAGATCACCGCCCGGTTGCGCGACCTCGCGCTCCTCGCCGAGACGCCCGCCGCCACGGCGGGCCGGGGCCGTCCGACGACCGTGCTCACCCCTCATCCGGACGGGCCCGTCGTGATCGCGGTGGACGTCCGGCAGGGGGACTGGCGGTGCGCGGTCGCCGCGCTTGACGGAAGGCCCGGCATCGCGGAGACCGGAACCCACCGAAGCCGCGACCCCGAGCACGTGATCGACACGGTCGCGCAGGCGGTGCGGCGCCTCCACCACCGCTACGGACAGCGCGTCCGCGCGGTCTCCGTGGCGATCGCCGCGACCGTACAGCGCGGCAGGGTCGTCCAGTCCGCCGCGCTCGGCTGGGGCCCGGTCGATCTGGCGGCCCTGGCCGTGGACCCGCGTGTGCCGCTGCTGCTCGGCAACGACGCGACCTTCGCGGGGCTCGCCGAGGCCCGGCAGGGCGTCGCCGCCCAAGCCGGGACCGTCCTGCACGTCACCGTGGAGGTGGGCGTCGGCGGCACCCTGGTCGTCGACGGGCGGCCGGTGGACGGCGCGACGGGCGCCGGCGGGGAGTTCGGCCACCTTCCGTTCGGCGACCCCGGCCTGCGCTGCCCGTGCGGCGCCCGAGGCTGCTGGGACCTGGTGGTCGACGGCCGCGCCATCGCCCGCGACCTCGGCGAGCCGCCGCCCCGCGACTCCCGCGCGTATGCGGAGCACGCCCTCGCCCGCACCCCGGCGGACCCGGCCGTCCGGACGGCCGTCGGCCGCGCGGCGACTGGACTGGGCCGCGGCATCGCCGGGCTGATCAACGCCCTGGACCCGGCCGTCGTCACGCTGGGCGGCCTCGCGGAGCCGCTCCGAGCCGCCGCCGAGCCGGAGTTCGACGCCGCCCTCACCGATGGCCTGATGCGCTTCCGCCGCCCGGACCCGCCTCCGGTCGTCGCCGCCGCTCTCGGCCGCGACGGGGCGCTCCACGGCGCGGCGGTGACCGCGCTCGACCACTTCCTCACCGAGGACGGCCTCGCCGCCTGGGCCGCCGTCCGCTCCCCCGCATAGCGCTCGGCTGGCCGACTCGACCCCGCGGACCTACATTTGGTCGGCGTGCGGATCATCTCCCTCAACGCCTGGGGCGGCGCGATGTTCGACGAACTCGCCCCCTGGCTCGACGCGTGCGGCGCCGGCGTCCTGTGCCTGCAAGAAGTCACCCACACTCCGTCCCTCGGCGGCTGGACGCGCTTCGACGACGCCGACCGCTCGCTGCCCCAGCGGGCGAACCTCCTCGCCGATGTCCGCTCCCGCCTCCCGCATCACCACGGGCTTTTCGTCGCGAGCGACACCGGCCCGGTGCAGGACCGCGAACAGCGGCAGCACCGGCAGGACTTCGGTGTGGCCACCTTCGTCGGCGAGCCGTTCCCCGTGGTCGGCGTGCGGTCGGCGTTCGTGCACGGCGACTACACCGAGCACCGCGACCGATGGCCGACCGACGGACGGCCCCGCGCCGCGTTGGCCGTGCGCGTGCACGACCGCCGGGCGGCGCGGTCCGTCACCGTCGTCAACCTCCACGGCCTGCGCGACCCGCGCGGCAAGGCCGACACCCCGGCCCGCCACGCGCAGGCCGAACGGCTCGCGGACCTCATCGAGGGAGCACGGCAGGACGGCGACGTCACCGTGGTGTGCGGCGACCTCAACCTGCTCCCCGACAGCAAGACCTTCAAGATCCTCGCCGACCTCGGGCTGACCAACCTGGTCCGCGACGCCGACACCAGGACATCGCGCTACCCGAAGCCGCTCCGGCACGCCAGCTATCTGCTGGTCTCCGACCCCGGCGCAGTGGAACGGTTCGAGATCGTGAGCGCGCCGGAAGTCTCCGACCACCGCGCTCTGGTGCTCGACCTCTAGCCGGCGCATCCAGGCGGCGCCACCTCGCGCCGGCGCGGGCTCAGGAGCCGGCTTCGTCGGTGCGGGCGCCGGCGAGGACGGCGTCCAGCAGGCCCGGGTAGCGGGCGTCCAGGTCGTCGCGGCGCAGGGTCAGCAGGTTCTCCCGGCCGGACGGCTCCTGGAAGATCACGCCGCTGTCGCGGAGGACGCGCCAGTGGTGGGTCATCGTCGACTTGGCCGTGATGCCCAGCTCGACCAGCACGCTGGTGCAGTTGTGCTCGCCGCCGGCGTCCAGCACGCGGACGGCGGCCAGCCGGACCGGGTGGCCGAGCGCCGACAGCACCCCGTCGATGCGGATCTGGTCGCGCTCCGGGTGGCGGTACCTCATGGTCCCACCGTACAGCGATGGTCGAACAATCCACCAGAACGCCCTTGCAGCTCCGTACGATCATACGTAATTATCCGTACAGTCGTACGTCGGCGGGCGGCCCCGTCCGCCGGCCCGTCCCCCCGAAGGGTGTCCGCTGGCATGTCCGCTGCTCCAAGACAGGCTCGGCTGGGCTGGACCCTGGCCCTCCTGGCGCTCGCGCAACTGATCTACTCGCTGGACCTGAACATCGTGTTCGTCGCGCTCCCCGAGATCGGCTCGGACCTCGGCTTCCCCGGCCAGACCCGGCAGCTGGTGGTGAGCGCCTACGTCGTGTTCGCCGGCGGGTTCCTGCTGTTCGGCGGCCGTGCCGCCGACCTGCTGGGCCGCCGCCGCGTGTTCGTGTTCGCGCTGGCCCTCTACGCCGTCTCGTCGCTGGCCGGCGGCCTCGCGCCGAGCCCCGCCACGATCATCGTGGCGCGGGCGGTGCAGGGCATCGGCGGCGCGCTGCTGCTGCCGTCCACCCTCTCGCTGATCAACACGCTGTTCGCCGAGGGGCCGCAGCGCAACCGGGCCCTCGCGGTCTGGGGCGGCGCGGGCGCCAGCGGCCTGACCATCGGGGCGCTGCTCGGCGGCGTCCTCACCGAGAACTTCGGCTGGCCGGCCGTCTTCTACGTCAACGTGCCGCTGGCCGCCCTGCTCGCGGTGGCCGCGCTCGCGGTGATCCCGCGCGACCCGGCCGGCGGGCCGCGGCGGCGCTTCGACCTGCCCGGCTCGCTGACCGTCACCGCGGGCGCGACGCTGCTGGTGTTCGCGCTGGTCGAAGGGCCGGAGGAGGGCTGGACGAACCCGCTGGTGATCGGCGCCCTCGTGCTGTCCGCGGTGCTGCTGGCGGCCTTCGCGGCCATCGAGGGGCGCAGCGCCGACCCGCTCATGCCGTTCCGGCTGTTCCGCAACCGCAACCTGACCATCGGGCTGACCGTCACGTTCCTCTACATGGCGACCTTCGGCGTGCTGCCCTACTTCCTCACCGTGCTCATGCAGAGCGTGCACGGCTTCAGCGCCTTGGAGACCGGGCTGGCCTTCCTGGTCCCCTCGCTGGCGATCGCGACCGGCACCCAGCTCGGCGAGCGGCTGACGACCCGGACCGGCCTGCGCACGACACTGCTGATCGGCTTCGCGGTCGGGGCCGCCGGCACGGCCGCCATGGCGCTCGGCTTCGACGCCGACGCCGGCTACGGCCTGCTGGTGCCCGGACTGGTCGTCTCCGGCGTCGGCCAGGGCATCGTCTGGACGGCGATGTGGATCGCCGCCGCCACCGGCACCGCCGCCCACGAGCAGGGCGTCGCCAACGGCATCGCCTCCACCGCCCTCAACATCGGCAACGCCATCGGGCTGGCGATATTCACCGCGCTCGCCGACATCGGCACCGGCGGCAAGACCGGCGAGGCCCTGCGCTCCGCCACCGCCCACGGCCAGTTCGTCGTGGTGCTGCTGACCGCGGCCGGAATGGTCATCGGGCTGCTGGTCAGCCTGGTCCTGCCCCGCTTTTCCACACCGTCCTCGACCGCCGCGGAAGCGCCCGACCCGGCGCCCGCCACCGCGAGTTGACCGCGACCACCGCGCCACCGCCCCCGTCCGCGAACCGGACGGGGGCGCCTCGGTCGTTCACCTGGGGGACTGTTCGCCGTGGCGTGCGGTGAAGGCGAGGATGCGGTGCCACGCGTCGGTGCACGCCTCCTGCCACTGGTCATAGGAGTCGTCAAAGAACGAGTGCGGGGCGCCCTCGTAGGTGTGGGCCTCGTATCGCTTGCCCGCGCGGTCGAAGGCGGCGGTCAGTTCGGCGTGCTCCTGCGGCGTGGTGGCCACGTCGTCGCCGGCCAGGAGCATGAGCAGCGGCGCGGACGGCTGGTCCGCGCGGTCGCCGACGAAGCGCGGCGGCCCGTAGAAGCCCGCGGCGCCGGACAGGCCGAGCCCGGCGGCACCCAGCCGCCAGGAGTAGCCGCCGCCCAGGCAGAAGCCGACGCTGAACAGCGGGCCGGGATGCCAGGCGCGGATCGCCTCAGCGGCAGCAGCGGCGTCGGTCTCGACGTGGTGCGGTTCCAGCAGGGGCAGATGGGCGTAGCCGTCGAACGAGCCGTCCCGGGGCGCGGTGCCGGCGCTGCGTCCGTAGTAGTCCATCACCAGGGTGTGGAAGCCTGCCTCGGCGAACCGCCGGGCCAGGCCGGCGTAGAACGGATGCAGCCCGCGCACGTCGGGCAGCAGCAGCACGTTGAGGCCATTGGGCACGGCCGGGGCCGCCCGGTAGGCCCGGAGCCGGTTGCCGTCGGCGGCGCCGATCTCCAGCGGCCCGTGCTCGGCCACCCCTCCGGTGACGACGGGCGCCGCGGGAGGCCTGCTGTCGATGTCGTGACACATGCTGATCTCTCCTGGGGGAAGTCGTCCGATGAGCCGCAAGCCTGCCGAGCGCGCGGCCGGCGTCCCAGGCCCGGCGGTTACCCGTACCGGCAGGGCCACCTTCGGGCCGGCCCGCGGGCGTGGCCGGGCTCCCGGACGACGTCCTCCAGGGGAGCACGGCTCAGACGGTCGACGTCCGGAGGTCGTGCGGCATGTCCCAGCCTTCGGCGAGCCGGGACGGATGGACGTTGCCGCCACCGCCGAAGAACTCGCAGAACTTCATGATCAGCGGATCCCAGCCGAGCGGGTCCATGTGGCTCGTCCCCGGGATGACCAGCTCCTCCTCGACATGGGCGCGGAGGACCTCGACCTGGAAGGCGGTGGCCTGCGGAGTCGGCCGGCCGACGGGATGCGCCGAGACGACCCTGCACTCCAGCTGGATCGGGCATTCCGCGACCCGGGGGGCCCGGACCACGTCCGACGCCTGCTCGGTCAGCCCGGCGACCGAGAACTTGTCCGGCTCGTACCGGTATCCCTGCGCGGCCTTGTGGTCCGGCACGTCCGGCCTGCCGGTCGTGAGGGCCAGCCGGTCAACGGCGTCGACCATCGCCGACGAGGGCAGGTTGAGCACGCAATCGCCGTCGCGCAGCAGGTTCGCCGTGGTCCGGGCGCTGTTGCCGAGGCCGAGCATGCACGACTGGTTCAGCCACCACGCGGACGACATCGGCGCGAGGTTCGCCGTGCCGTCCTGGTTGACCGAGCTGATCAACACCACCGGAGTTCCGAAGTACAGCACCTTGAGTCCGGGGACGACGTGCATGCGAAGCGCCTTTCGCGGAATGCCGAGGGGGACGGCCCGCGGCCGGAACCGCGAGCCGTCGCCGACCCTCTCGCGAGCCAGACCGCCCGCGCTGGCAGGAATGCGACGTCACGTTGCGGCCGCGGGCGGCGCGGACCCGTCAGAAACGCTTGCCTTCCTCGCGGGCCCGGGCGTGGGCTTCGCGGCGTCCCGTCTCGGCGTCGGCGGTGGCGAGGTTGGGACGGAACTGCACGGCGGTGATGTCCGCGACCCCGGCCCAGCGCAGCCAGCCCTCGAAGAACGTGCTCTGGAAGTCGGCGCCGAAAGCCGGTTCGCGGCCGTCGCCGTAGACGGCGCTCGTGTAGACGACGGCCGCCTTCTTGTCCCGCAGGAGGCCGGTGTAGCCCCGCTCGGCGTCGAACCCGAACACCCAGCCGGGCTGGGAGACCACGTCGATGAACTGCTTGAGGATGTACGGCACGCCCGAGTTCCACATGGGCACGCTGAACAGGTAGCGGTCATAGGAGTCGAAGCGCTCGAAGACGGCGCGGGCGGCGGCCCAGGCGCGCTCCTGGGCGCCGGACGGGTCGGCGCCCCCGAAGACCGTCATCTTGGCCCCGGCTCCGGCGGGGCCGAACTCCGGGAGCGTGCCGTCCCAGAGGTCGTGGTGGTCGACGGTGTCGGCGGGGTGGGTCTCCCGGTAGGCGTCGAGGAACGTGGCGGCGAGCGCCAGCGACTCCGAGGACGCTCCGCGCGGCGAGGCGGAGACATGCAGCAAACGGCTCATGACCTGCTCCCTTCAACAAGCGGACTACGGTCCGCATCACTTTCGGGAAACTACCGGACCGCAGTCCACTTAGCAACACCGCCCGGTGGCCAACCAGGACGCGGCACCGTCCTGCTGCTCCGGGAAACCATCGGATTCTGAACCACCCGTCGCGCAACGGGATCCTCCAGCCCGGCCACAGAGTGCCTTGGCGCGATTCGCCCGGATTCGGGTGTCACAGGATCCAGGTCGCCGGCATCTCATGTCCGACCGCTCACCACATCAAGGAGCTCACGATGGCTGCTCGTTTGAACCTCTTCGGCAACCCGACCGCGACCGCGGCCAAGGCCGCCAAGCACTTCGGAACGGCGAGCCGGACGATCCTCGAGGAGTCGACGGTGCCGGCCGCGACCCAGAAGCTGGTCGTGCTGCGCGCCAGCCAGATCAACGGCGACGGCTACGCCACCGACGTGTGGAGCAAGAACGCCGCGCACGCCGGGGAGAGCGCCACCCGCATCAACCTGGTCGCGGCCTGGCGCGAGTCGACGGTGTTCACCGAGGCCGAGCGCGCCGCCCTGCGGGTGGCCGAGGAGGGCACCCGCATCGCCGACGCCGGCGGTGGCGTCACCGCCGAGGCATGGGCGAACGCCGCCGAGCACTACGACGAGGACCAGCTGTCCGATCTGGTGATGCTCATCGCCCTGATCAACGCCACCAACCGCATGGCCGTCATCGTCGACCAGCGCGGCGGCGAGTACCAGCCCGCCTGACCCGCACGACCCGCATCCCCCGGTCCGTCCCCAGTGAAAGCGAGAACCACGTATGGAACCCCGTTTCGACCTGATGGCCAACGCGCTCGGCGCCAAGATCGCCAAGCGGATCTACAACGTCGCCCTGGCGATCACCGAGTCGCCGCTGCCCAGGTCGACCCAGGACCTGGTCATGCTGCGCGCCAGCCAGATCAACGGCTGCGGCTTCTGCGTCGACTACCACACCAAGGACGCCACCGCCGCCGGTGAGGACGCCGTCCGGCTCCACCTGGTGGCCGCCTGGCGCGAGTCGACGGTGTTCACCGGCGCCGAGCGGGCCGCGCTGGCCCTGGCGGAGGAGGGCACCCGCATCGCCGACGCCCACCCCGGCGTGTCCGACGAGACCTGGGCGAAGGCGCGCGAGCACTACGACGACGACCAGATCGCCGCGCTGCTCTCCCTGATCGCCATGATCAACGCCAACAACCGGCTCAACGTGATGGTCCGCAACCCGGGCGGCTCCTACCAGCCCGGACAGTTCGCCGAGATGGCCAACTGACCGGCGGCCCCTATCGCGGCCCGGCCCGGATCAAGCGATCCGAGCCGGGCCCGCGCTACTCCGTGGGCGGCCGTTTCCGACCGGGCCACCTAGCCGATCTCGTGGGTGCGGGGGTTCTGCGCGGTGGTGGCGGAGCGGTGGGCGAGTGCCCTGGCGATGTGCGTCAGAACCTCGATCCTGTAGGCGGGGTGCGGGATGATGCGGGTGACGCGTTCGGCTTCGGCCGGGTCCCGCTCGATCAGCGCCCTGGCGACGGTCTGGAGCGCGGTCGACTGCTTTCGCCGGCCCGTGAGGGTGAGGGAAAGCTGTTCCGCTTCGGCGGGGTCCTGCACGGCGAGTACGTCGATGACGGCGGTCACCGCCCTTGACTGCTGGTCGGGGTCGGCGGCGAGGCGGGTGGCGCGCAGGGCGGCGTCCGGGTCCCGCTGGGCCAGCACCTTGACGACGTCCATCAGGTCGTAGGCCCCGCCGCTGGAAAGGCGCTCGGCCTCGGCCAGCACGTCCACGGCGTGGGGCGGGTCCACGACCGCCCACGCTTGCGCGGTGGAGCGCAGCGCGTTCGCCTTGACCAGCGCCGCGATGGTGGCCGGATCGCGCCCGAAGAGATCGCGGCTTTTGCCCGCCGCGGGCCTCATCTCGGTGCGGGCGAGGCGTTCGGCCTCGGTCAACAGGTCCACGGCATGGGAGGGATTCAAGCCGGCCGTGCGGACGGCGATGGACGCGAGGTCCTGGGCCTGGGCGTGAGGGGAAGCGTGAGCGCGGGCCAGTCCCTCGGCCTCGGTCAGCAGCGCCGCCGCATGGCCGGGATCATGGTCGGCCACGACCTCGGCGACGATGCAGGAGGCCGAGACCCACTCCTCCCGACCGGTGACGGCGCGGGCCAGGCGCAGGGCCGCGGCGGGGTCCCGCCGCGCCAGCGCCTCGATGATCTCCCGGATCTCCCAGGCATGCAGGTGGGGATCCGCGATGGTGTAGGCGATGCGCTCGGCCACGGCGGGAACGTCCTCGGCCATCTCCCTGACGATGGAGGTCACCACCGACCTCCGGGCCGTGGGGTCGGCGGCCTCGACGATGGAGTGGATGAGCCGCTCGGCCTCATCAGACGAACGCTGCGCGATGGCGACGATGCCCTTCCGCAGCTCCATCCATCTCTTGTAGGGGTCGGTGGTGGAGCGGGCGAGCCGTTGGACTTCGGCCAGCAGATCGCGGGCCCGCCGAGGGTCGAGCTCGAGCAGCAGCACAGCGATCTCCTGCAGCTCGTGAATCCGTGCGGCCGGGTCGGCCAAGGAGCGGGCCAGATCTTCGGCCTCGGCCAGGATTCGCAACACCTGGCCGGGGTCCGAGACGGCCTCGCCGACGGAGCGCAGCGCCAGGAGCCGCGCCCTCGGGTCGGTGATGGTCCGGGCCAGCCGCTCGGCCTCGCCGGGGGCCCGTCGGGCCATCTCGCCGACCACGATGTTCAGCGCACTGGCCAGGATCTCCGGGTCGGTGATCGTCCTGGCGACGCGCTCGGCCTCGGCGAGGTCGGTTCCGGCCCAGGTTCTGACGATGCTCCACAACGCCCAGCCCTGCTTCTTCGGCGGGATCTTCGTCCGGGCCAGCCGCTCGGCCGCGGCGGGGTCGTACTCGGCGAGCCCGTCGCACACCCATTCGAAGGCCGACGCCTGGTTCTTGGCGTTGACGGTGTGGGCGATGCGCTCGGCCTCGGTCAGCAGTTCCCGTCCGTGGCGGCGGAGGTCGGCGGGCGCGGTGGTGTCGCCGGCGTTCCCGTCCTCGGCCTGCTGCTGGGCGCCTCCCTTGAAGGCGCGGTTGCGGAAGGTGAGGCGGTCCGCGGTGTTGCGGACCCTTCGCTGGGGCAGGGGACGCTGCTTGGCCCGCAAGGACGCCGCGATCTCCCGGTAGAGGGTGTCCAGGTCGAGGTAGGGGCCCTTGCCCGGCACGCCCCGGCGGAGAACATGGAGCAGTTCGGCGGTGAACGCGGTGTGCGGCTCGCCGGGGACCGACAGCGCCGTCCGGGTCTCGGCCGCGGCGGCGATCAGGTAGGTGCCGTCGATGACGGCCTCGTCGGCGACGATCGCCGCCGAGTCGCCGCCCGCCATGCGTCCGAGGGCCCGTCCGCTGTAGCAGCAGTCGAGCACGACGATCTGGCGGTCGGCGCGCGCGGCCGCCAGTTCCTCACGGATCAGCCCGTAGGGAACGGCGGTGTAGGACGCCTTGTCCTTCTCTGAGCCGGTGAGGGCCAGGTGGAGCTCCGCGGCGAGCCGCGCCACCAGCCCGTGGCCGGCGTAATACACCAGCAGGGTGTCGGTCGCCTCGGCGGCGGCCTGGACGATCGGAGTGATCATTTCGGCCGCGCTGGCGGGGTCCGCGACGACCGTGCAGTTGCGGGCGGGCAGGCCCCACACGTCCGGCGACCGCAGGAGTTCGGCGAGCCCGGCCAGGTTGGCCGCCACGGCGGGAAGGTCGTCGAGGGAGGGATGGGCGTAGCGGCCGGTCCCGACGAGCACCGCACGGGACGCGGACGGATCGGGAACGGCGTTCACCCGTCGAGTGCCCGGAGCAGCCGGGCGATGGTCTCCGGGTCGTCGTCGTCCAGGACGATCCTGGTCCCGCCGCGTTCGACCGTCACCGGAGCGGGCCGGGGACGGGTCGAGCGCCAGGCGGCATAGGCCAGGCCGAAGTTCATGACCTGGAAGCCGGTGTCGATCACCAGTTTCACCACGTCCAGGGCGCCGCCCATCTCGCCTTCGCCGGCCGGCGCCGACTCCGCCGAGATCACCGCGTGACCGCGGATGTCCGGCTCGTCGCGCAGCCATTGCTGAAGCGAGCGCAGGTCTTCGTCGGCGCCGTGGGCATCGCCGTTGACACTGATCCGGATGACGTTCGACACAGGCATCCACCCCTCCCGCCGACAGTTCGGAAGATAGCGAACGCACAGCGGTTTTCCAGCAGAACGGGCTCCGCCGTCCGGGAACGGCCGTCCGGGACCAGCCAAGGTCTCCACCGCGGAGTCCGCACCGCCCCCCGTCCCGGGGTCGCAGCCGGGTCACAGCTTCCGGCACCCCGCTGTGACCGCCCGTTGGCTAGAACGTTGCGGGCCGGACGGTGGTCCGGTTCGTCGACCAGGAAGGCCGTGATCATGGACGAGGATTCCGTACGTGGTGTCGACCGGCGGCGGCTGCTCGGGTGGAGCGGGCTGGCGGCCGCGGGCGTGGTGGCGGCAGGTGCGCAGCTGGTGGGCGCCCGACCCGGCCACGCCGCCCCGGCACCGGCCGGCGCGATCCCGCCGGACACCCGGCCCGGCGGAGCCTATGACCGGTACGTGGCGAAGCTGGCCGCCGATGGGAAGTTCTCCGGCGTGGTGCTGCTGTCGCACCACGGCAAGACCGTGCTGTCGCGCAGCTACGGCATGGCCGACAAGGAAAAAGGGATCCCCAACAGCGAGAACGTCGCGTTCAACCTCAGCTCGGCGGGCAAGCCGTTCCTTGCGGTGGCCGTCTTGCAGCTGGCCCAGCAGGGCAGGCTGCGGCTGGCGGACACGGTGGGCACCCATCTGAAGGGCTACGCCACAGATATCGCCGAGCAGGTGACCATCCACCACCTCCTCACCACCACCGCCGGACTGGACGCCCCGCCGCTGGACCTGCAACGCATCTTCAACAGCCGGGACGAGGTGCACGAGTACTACGAGCAGTGGACCCGGAAGGCGAAACTGGTGGGCGTCCCCGGAGCGGGCAACCAGGGCCACACCGACGGCGCCGGCGCCGGCATCACCATGGCCACGCTGATCGTGGAGGCCGTCACCGGCAAGACGTACTGGGACTACGTCCAGGAGAACATCTTCAAGCGCTGCGGCATGACCGGCACGGCGTTCTCCACCAGGCCGCAGTGGCTCACCGACCCCCACATCGCGCACCCGTACATGACACTGGCCGACGGCAGCCGGGTCGACGCCGTCCGCAACCTGGACAAGAGCAGCCCGGCCCCGTCCACGCTGGGCAAGAACCCGGGCCGCGCCTTCATCGACGCCCCCGGGGACGGCGGCTTCACCACCGCACCGGATCTGGTTCGCTTCGCGCACGCGCTGGGCGACGGCACAGTCCTGGACCGGCCCTGGGCCGACGTGTTCACCGCCGCCAACAGCCCCCACGGACCGGCGTCATTCGGCGCCTACGGGCCGGTGGTCCGCATCGTCAACGGCCAATGGGCGTGGAGTCGCGGCGGCGGCAACCCCGGCGTCGGCGCCAACTGGACCATCTACCCCTACAGCGGCTGGGTCGGCGTCATCCTCAGCAACATCGACGGCGTGCCGCTGCAGGAGATGACCGGGCAGGAGATGCAGGCCGTCACCGGAGCCACGCCCGGCGGCGAGTCAGGTGGCTGACGCGGTCCGGCGCCGCCGAGGCAGCGCGCGGCGGGGTCGTCAGCTGCCGGAGTGCGGTGCGGGTAAAGGCGTCTGAGGGGTGGCGGCCCAGGAGGCGAGCAGGCGCAGGCCCTCCTCGGAGGGGGACCCGGGCTCGGCGGTGTAGATGGTGAGGGTGAGGCCGGGTTCGGCGGCCATCTCCAGGCCCTCGTAGGCGAGGGTGAGGTCGCCGACGACGTGGTGGTGGAAGCGTTTGGTGCCGGTGCCGTGCTGGCGGACGTTGTGGGCGCCCCAGCGGGTGCGGAACTCGTCGCTGCGGGTGCAGAGCTCGCCGACGAGGTCGTGCAGGTCCTTGTCGTGCGGGTTGCGGCCGGCTTCGGTGCGCAGGATCGCGACCGCGATGTCGGCGGCCTGGTCCCAGTCGGGGTAGAAGCGGCGGGAGACGGGGTCGAGGAAGTTGAAGCGGGCCAGGTTCGCCTGGTTGCCGGGGGTGGCGTAGACGTCGGTGTAGAAGGCGCGGGCGAGCTGGTTGGCGGCGAGGACGTCCATGCGGCCGTTGCGGACGAACGCCGGCCCGGCGGTGACGGCGTCCAGGACCCATTGCAGGCTGCGGTGCGGTTTCCACTGGTCCTTGGTGCGCCGGCGGCGGGGCCGGGTGAGCACGTCGGTGCCGTCGGCGGCCTGGGCCAGGTTCAGCAGATGGGCGCGTTCGGCGTCGTCGAGCCGCAGGGCGCGGGCGAGGGCCTCCAGGACGGCCGGCGAGACGCCGGCGAGGTTGCCGCGTTCGAGCTTGGCGTAGTACTCGACGCTCATGTCGGCCAGAGCCGCGACCTCGCTGCGGCGCAGCCCCGGTACCCGCCGCCGGGACCCGGACGGCAGCCCGGCCTGCTCCGGGGTGATCTTCGCGCGCCGCGAGGTCAGGAACTCGCGGACTTCCTCATGGTTGTCCACACCTCGACGTTACGTGCCGGAAGCGGCCGTAGGGATGTACTGCCGGTACACCCTTCGCTGGTGACTGGTTACGCGCGCCCACCAGCGGTTATCTGGACAGCGTGCCATGCGCGACCGGCACGGCCAGGCACCTGCCGGCGCGCCCCTATCGAACACGTAAAGGAATTTCCTCATGCGCGGAACAGTGATCCACGCCCCCGGCGACATCCGTTTGGAGACCCTGGACGACCCGAAGATCCTCCACCCCACCGACGCGATCATCCGCACCGCGGTGACCTGCGTGTGCGGCTCGGACCTGTGGCCCTACCGCGGTACGGAGCCGACCGATGCGGCGCATCCGATGGGGCACGAGTACGTCGGCTTCGTGGAGGAGGTCGGCTCGCAGGTGACCGCGGTGAAGCCGGGCCAGTTCGTCGTCGGGTCGTTCGCGACCTCGGACAACACCTGCGCCAACTGCCGCAACGGCTTCCCGTCGAACTGCCTGAACCGCGAGTTCATGAGCACCTGCCAGGCCGACTACGTCCGCATCCCCAACGCCCAGGGCACGCTCGTGGCCACCGACGGCGTACCCGGTGAGGAGTTCTGGCCGGGTCTGCTGGCCGTCTCCGACGTGCTGGGCACCGGCTGGTGGGCCGCCGACGCCGCCGAGGTCGGGCCCGGCTCCACCGCCGTGGTCGTCGGGGACGGCGCCGTCGGCCTGTGCGCGGTGATCGCGGCCAGGGAGATGGGCGCTGGACGGATCATCGCCATGTCCCGGCACGAGCCCCGGCAGAAGCTGGCCCGCGCGTTCGGCGCGACCGACATCGTCACCGAGCGCGGCGAGGAGGGCGTGGCCCGGATCAAGGAGCTGACCGGCGGGATCGGCGCCGACAGCGTGCTGGAGTGCGTCGGCACCGCCGAGGCGATGCGGCAGGCCCTGCACTCGGCGCGGCCGGGCGGCAACGTCGGCTTCGTCGGCGTCCCCCACGACGTGGCGCTCGACGGGCAGGAGCTGTTCTTCTCCCACGTCGGCCTGCGCGGCGGCCCCGCCCCCGTACGGCGGTACCTGCCCGACCTGATCGACCGCGTCCTGACCGGCGCCATCGACCCGGGCAAGGTCTTCGACCTCACCCTTCCCCTGGACCAGGTCGCCGAGGGCTACAAGGCCATGGACGAGCGCCGCGCCATCAAGACCCTCCTGAAGCCCTGACCACCACGCTCACAGGAGAGGAGCGACCATGGAGATCACGCGGAGCTCGATCGACACCGTCAAGGGCCCGGCGGACTGGTTCACCGGCGACGTCTACATCGACGCCGTCGCCGCCGCGCCCGCCCCGTCCCGGGTCACCGCCAGCCTGGTGCACTTCATGCCGGGGGCACGCACCCATTGGCACCGCCACCCGCTGGGCCAGACCGTCTTCGTCACCGAGGGGATCGGCCTGTGCCAGCGCCGGGGCGGGCCGGTCGAGGTCATCCGGCCCGGTGACCGCGTGCTGTTCGAGGCCGGCGAGGAGCACTGGCACGGCGCCGCACCGAACCGGCTGATGGTCCACCTGGCCATCAACGAGGGCGACGCCGACCACGACGTCGTGCACTGGCTGAACCCCGTCACCGACGAGGAGTACGCCGCCGCCCCGGACACCGCCTGATCCGCGCGGCGTCCCACGCCGCCGGCCCGCTCCCCGAGGAGAGGCGAATGAACCCCACCTACGATTTCACCGGTCAGGTCGCCTTCGTCACCGGCGCCTCCTCCGGCATGGGCCTGGCGGCCGCACGCGCGTTCGCCGCCTCCGGTGCCGCCGTCGGCCTCGCCGACATCGACGGCAACGCCGTCGAGCGGGCTGCGCAGGAACTCACCGACGCCGGACACCAGGCTCTCGCGCTGTCCTGCGACGTCACCGACGAAGACCAGGTCGCCGCCGCCGTCGACGGCACCGTGGCGGCCTTCGGACGGCTCGACATGGCCTACAACAACGCCGGCATCATGGCGCCGCCCACCGACGCCGCCGATGAGGACGCCGACCAGTTCGACCGCGTCAACGCCGTCAACCTGCGCGGCATCTGGGCGAGCATGAAGCACCAACTGCGCCACATGCGCGTCCAGGGCAGCGGAGCGATCGTCAACTGCTCCTCCCTCGGCGGCCTGGTCGGCAACCCCGGCCGCGCCGCCTACCACGCCTCCAAGCACGGCGTCATCGGCCTGACCAGGAGCGCCGCCCTGGAGTACGGGCCGCGCGGCATCCGCATCAACGCGGTCTGCCCCGGCACCATCAGCACTCCCATGGTCGACGCCATGGTCGCAGGCGGAGAACTCGACCGCGGCCAAGCCGAAGCGGGCCAGGCCATCCAGCGGCTCGGCACCGCCGAGGAGATCGCCCAGGCCGTGCTGTGGCTGTGCAGCCCAGGCGCCGGTTACGTCACCGGCATCGCGCTCCCCGTCGACGGCGGCTACACCGCCCAATGACCCGGCGGAGCCGGTGCGGAGGGGCAGGTCGCGGTCACCATGACTGCTCGCCGGCGCGGACCAGCATCTGGGTGACGGCGACCCGCCGCTCCCGCGTGACGATGTAGCCGATGGCGTCCGCGATGTCCTCCGGCCGCAGCGCCTCGATGCCGGCGATCCGCCGGCGGGACGCGTCCCGGACGGTCTCGTTCAGATGGTCCACCAGTTCGGTGTCGACGGTGCCGGGCTCCACCAGGCTGACCCGGACCCGTTCGCCGACCAGTTCCTGGCGGAGCGATTCGGTGAACGCGCTCAGACCGGACTTGGTCAGGCTGTAGACGCTGCTCCCCGGCCGGGCGGCCCGCCCCGCCGCCGCGCCCATGTTCACCAGGTCCGCCACCTGCCGCGGCGATGTCGACGCCGCGTAGATCAGGTGCGGGACGGCGGCGTGCGTGATGTGCAGCAGCGCCGCCACGTTGAGCGAGACCATCCGGTCCCACTCCTCGACGGTCGTGTGCAGCGCCGAGCTGAGCAGCATGATCCCGGCGTTGTTGACCAGGATGTCCAGGCGCCCCAGCCGGTCCATCGTCTCCTGCACGGCGCCCTCGGCGCGTTCGGGGTCGGTGATGTCGGCCGGCACCGCGACGGCGTGCCCGCCCGAGCCCGCAATGTCGCTCGCGACCTGGTCCAGGCGGTCGCGGCGGCGCGCGACCAGGACGACCGCCGCGCCCTCCCGGGCGAGGCGGCGCGCGGTCGCGGCGCCGATTCCGCTGCTGGCGCCCGTGACGAGCGCGACGGCTCCGTCCAGCGGCTGTTCGGACATGGCTGCCTCATTCCGTTCCGCGATCAAGGGAGGCGCGGTGACCGAGGGGTCCAGGCGTTCCCGGGCTGCGTCCGGCGGGATCGCCGACACGGCCAGCCTCGCGGGTGATGCCACGGGGGCGCACCAGGGTGTCTCCCTGGTCGGCCGGGACCAGGGAGCGGCGGTCAGCCCGGCTCCGGGCGGGACTCCCCGCTCGGCAGGGCGTCGGCGAGCTGCTTGCGGGAGCTGATCCCGAGCTTGGCGAACACCTTGCGGAGGTGCCACTCGACGGTGCGGGGACTCAGGAAGAGACGGGACCCGACCTCCGGGTTGGACAGGCCGTCCCGCGCGAGAAGGGCGATCTGCAGTTCCTGCGGCGTCAGCTCCGCGCCCGCCGGGGTCTCGTCCTTGCGTTTGCGGACCATCTCGCCGGCGGCGAGGAGTTCGCGCCGGGCCCGCTCCGCGAACGCCTCCATCCCGATCGACGCGAACATCTCGTAGGCGGTGCGCAACCGGTCCCGCGCCTCGTCCCGCCGGCGTTCCCGGCGCAGCCACTCGCCGTACAGCAGGTGCGCGCGCGCCAGTTCGGGGCGCAGGAGCGTGCGGCCCAGCCGGTCGATCGCCTCCCGGTAGAGGTCGTCCGCGGCGGCGGCGTCGCTCATCAGGGCCCGGCAGCGGGTCAGGATTCCCTGTGCCCAGTCCGTGTCGCACGGTTCCGCCGCGTCCGCGAGGTCTTCGAGCGCCCCGCGAGCGGCCCCGTCGTCCCCGGCGCGTGCCGCCGCCTCCACGAGCTCGGGCAGCGCCCATTGGGAGACGAGCATGTTGGCGCTCCCGATGGTGGCCTGCGCCGCCGCCAGCGCCCGTTCGGGACTGGCGAGGCCGTTGTGCAGGATCGCGGCCGCCCAGTGCGCGGACGCGACACCGTTCAGCTGGCCGGCGGCACCGGCCTCCTCGATCGTGGCGGCGATCAGCGTCCCGGCCTCGGCCGCCCTGCCCCGCATCGCCGTCAGCAGAAGCCGCGTGTGCTGGGTCATGGGCACGCCCGTCGCGGCGGTGGCGGTGTCGGCCTCCGCGGCGATCGCGGCCGCGGCGGCGAAGTCGCCGGCCAGCGAGGCCGGCACCCCCAGCCCGTGAAGGTAGATCGGCAGCTCGGACAGGGCGCCGGCCGCGCGCACCGCCTCGACGACCCGGACCGGCCACTCGGCCATCCGCCGGTCGTCCCAGGCGAGCCCGGTCAGGCCGCCGGCGACCCAGCTCCATTTCATGAGGTCCTGCACGGGAGCATCGAAGAGCGCCTGCATCGCCCTGCGCAGCGCGGGGAGCGCGGCGCTCCGGCCGTCGGTGATGAGCAGTGCGCAGCCCTCGAGCGCGAGATCGACCGCGCTCGGGGCCCCTTCGGGGGCGGGAAGCCTCCTGGCCGCCCGGGAGATCGCCATGAGACTGTCCCGGTTCGCGGCCCCGTACGACGCGCTTCCCCAGGCGACGAGGTAGGTCTCCCGCGCCAGCGCCATGTCGAAGGGTTCCAGCCGCTGCGCGGCCGCGAGGAGCATGGGCGGCGCCTCGTTGTCGAAGCCGGCCGCGAAGGTGATGTGGCTGCGGACGAGGTGGGCGCGCACGCGCTGGTACTCGCTCTGGGCGTCCCGGTCGGCGATGTCGGCGAGGTTCCGGCCGGCGTCGAGGTCGCCCGCGTACAGGCTCGCCTCGGCGGCCGCCAGGGCGCGGTCGGCCCGCTGCGAGGCGTCGGCGGTCAGCGCCACGGACCGCTGCAGGAAGGCCGCCGCGGTGGCCAGGCCGCCGCGCGCCCGGGCCCGGCCGGCGGACCGTTCCAGTTCCGCGGCGACGGTCGCGTCGGGCATGGTCGTCGCGGCCGCCAGATGCCAGGCGCGGCGGTCCGGGTCGGCCTCCGGGTCGGTGACCTCCGCCAGCGCCAGGTGCACCGCCCGGCGGTCCTTCTGCTCCGCCGACCTGTACACGGCGGAGCGGACGAGCGGGTGGCGGAAGACGACGCGCGTGTCGAACAGCAGCAGCCCGTCCGTCCCGCTCGCCAGGGCCGCCGCCGGGGAGACGCCGAGCCGTTCGGCGGCGTGCCACACCAGGGACGGGTCGCCGGTCGGCTCGGCGGCGGCGATCAGCAGGAGCAGCCGGGTCTGCTCGGGCAGCTCCTCGATCCGGGTCATGAAGCTCTGCTCGATCCGGCCCGGCAGCGTGTCGGCGTGCGGCAGGCCGAACCCGCCCGCCATCTGGGTCACGGTCAGCCCGCGCGGCAGCTCCAGCAGGGCGAGCGGGTTCCCCTGGGCCTCGGCCACGAACCGTTCGCGGATGTACCGGTCGAGCCGGACGGGCGTCACCGAGTCCAGCAGTGCGTGGGCGTCGGCGTCGTTCAGCCCGGTGACCTCCAGTTCCGGAAGCCCGAGCAGGTCCTGGGGCAGCTGCCGGGCGCCGAAGACGAGGGCGACCGACTCGGCCAGCAGCCGGCGGGCGACGAAGCCGAGGACCTGCGCGGAGGACCGGTCCGTCCACTGCGCGTCGTCGACCACGCACAGCAGGGGGCTCTTCTCCGAGGCGGCGGACAGCAGGCCGAGCACCGCCAGCCCGACCAGGAAGCGTTCCGGCGGGGGTCCCGCCCGCGTCCCGAACACCGTCTCGAGCGCGTGGCGCTGCGGCGCGGGAAGGTGCTCCAGCCGGTCCAGCAACGGCGCGCACAACTGGTGCAGGGTGGCGTAGGCCAGCTCCATCTCGGATTCGACGCCGCCCGCCCGCAGCACCTGCATGTCCGTCGCCGCGTTCTCCGCGTACTCCAGCAGCGCCGACTTCCCGGCGCCCGGCGCGCCGTGGACCACCAGCACGCGGCTCTGTCCCGTGCGGACGGCCGCGATCATCTCATCGAGGAAGGCGCACTGCGGCCCCCGCCCGAGCAGCCCGGAATCCTCCGCGTGCCCAGCCCCGTCTGCACGTGCCCCCACCCGCCACCCCGCCCTTTATCGCGGTAAATGCTGTTTCGTGTCCAATTATGTGCCTTCTCCGTCATCCCTGGGGGAGAGCGTGCTCGCTGGGCGGAAGGACATCGCGCAGTTGCCTGCGCGAGGTGATCGAGAGCTTGCCGAAGACCTTGCGCAGGTGCCACTCGACCGTGCGCGGGCTGAGGAAGAGCCGGGTGCCGATCTCCGGGTTGGACAGGCCCTCCCGCACGAGCAGCGCGATCTGCCGCTCCTGCGGCGTCAGCTCCTCGCCGGACGCGGCCTCGACCGCCTGCCTGCGGACGCTCTCGCCCGTGGCGAGCAGTTCGCGGTGGGCCCGCTCGGCGAACGCCTCCATCCCGATCGACGTGAACATCTCGTAGGCGGTGCGCAACCGGTCCCGCGCCTCGATCCGCTGCCGCCTCCGGCGCAGCCACTCGCCGTACAGCAGATGGGCGCGCGCGAGCTCCGGACGCAGCTCCGTGCGGCCGAGCCGCTCGATCGCCTCGCGGTGCAGTTCCTCCGCGGCCGCCCCCTCGCTCAGCAGTGCCCGGGAGCGGGCGAGCACGCCGAGCGCCCAGTCCGTGCCGGACGACTCCGCCGCGTCCGCCAGGTCTTCGAGCGCGGTGCGCGCGACGCCGTCCTCGCCTGCGCGCACGGCCGCCTCGACCAGTTCGGGCAGCGCCCAGACCGACACCCACAGCTCCGCCATCCGGGTGCAGACCTGGGCCGCCACCAGCGCCTGCTGGTAGCGGCCGAGACCGTTGTAGAGCACCGCGGCCGCCCACTGGGCGACCGTGACGCCCATCAGCTGACCGCCGGCGCCGGCCTCCTCGATCGTGGCGGCGATCAGCGCCTCGGCCTCGGCCTCCCGGCCGCGCAGGGCGTTCAGCCGCAGCTCGACGTGCGGCGCGATGGGCACCCCGGTCGCCGCGGAGACGTCCTCGATCTCCGCGACGATCGAGGCGGCGGCGGTGAAGTCCCCGGTCCAGGCGATGGCTATCCCGAGCGAGGTCAGGCAGAACGGGAGCTCGGTCAGGGCGCCGGCGGCGCGCACGCCCTCGACGACCCGGCCGACGAGGACGCGCATGGCCTGGTCGTCCCAGACGGCGGCGCTGACGCCGTTGGCCACCCACGCCCATTTCAGGACCTCGCGGACCGGCAGGTCCTCGAGCGCGGCCAGCGCCCGCCGCAGGACGGGGACGGCGGCGGCCCGGCTCTCGGTGACGAGCAGCGCATAGCCTTCGAGCACGAGGTCGAGGGCGTGCGGGGTGCCGGCCGGAGCCGGCAGCGCCTTCATCGCCTCCGAGATCGCCATGAGGCTGTCGGAGTGCGCGGCGATCAGCGCCGCGGCGCCCCACGCGAGCAGGTAGGTCTCGCGCGCGAGGTCCCCGTCGAAGGGCTCGAGCCGCTGCGCGGCCGTGAGCAGCAGGGGCGGCGCCTCCTGGTTGAGGCCGGCCGCGAACGTGATCCGGCTCCTGACCAGGTGCGCCCGAACGCGCTGGAACTCGTTCTGGGCGTTGCGGTCGGCGAGGTCGGCGAACCGGCGCGCGGCGTCGAGGTCGCCCGCCTGGAGGGTGGCGTCGGCCGCGGCCGCCGCGCGCTCGGCGCGCCGCGACGAGTCGACGGTCAACGCGACGCATCGCTGCAGGAACGCCGCGGCGGCGGCCAGCCCTCCGCGCGCCTGCGCCCGGTCGGCGGACCGTTCCAGTTCCGCGGCGACGGACTCGTCCGGGGCGGCCGCGGCGGCCGCCAGGTGCCAGGCGCGGCGGTCCGGGTCGGCCTTCGGGTCGGTGACCTCCGCCAGCGCCAGATGCACCGCCCGGCGATCCTCCTTCGACGCCGACCTGTACACGGCCGAACGCACGAGCGGATGGCGGAACGTCACGCGGGCGTCCAGTGACAGCCATTCCCGCGTGCCGTCGGCGAGCGCCTCCTCCGGAGTCGCGCCGAGCCGTCCGGCGGCGCCCCAGACCAGGGTGGGGTCGCCGACCGGCTCGGCCGCGGCGATCAGCAGGAGCAGCCGGGCCTGCTCGGGCAGGCGGCCGATCCGGGACAGGAAGCTCTGCTCGATCCGGCCCGGCAGCGTGTCCGCGCGCAGGAGACCGAACCCGCCCGCCATCTGGGTGACGGTCAGCCCGCGCGGCAGCTCCAGCAGGGCCAGCGGATTGCCCCGGGTCTCGGTGACGATCCGGTTGCGGACGTGCTGGTCGAGACGGCCATAGGTGACCGAGTTCAGCAAGGTGTGGGCGTCGGCGTCCCGGAGGCCGGTGACCTCCAGGTCGGGGAGCCCGAGCAGATTCTGGGAGCGCTCCCGTGCGCCGAAGAGGAGGACGACCGACTCCGCCAGCAGCCGCCGGGCCACGAAGCCGAGGACCTGCAACGACGCCTGGTCCACCCACTGGGCGTCGTCGACCAGGCAGAGCAGCGGACGTTCCTCCGACGCGTCCGACAGGAGGCTGAGCACCGCCAGCCCGACCAGGAACCGCTCGGGCGGCGCCTCCTCCCGCATCCCGAACACCGTCTCGAGCGCGGCGCGCTGCGGCGCGGGAAGGCGGGGCAGCCGGTCCAGCAGCGGCGCGCACAACTGATGCAGCGTGGCGAACGGCAGCTCCATCTCCGACTCGACGCCGACCGCGCGCAGCACGCGCATGCCCGTCGCCGCGTTCTCGGCGTACTCCAGCAGCACCGACTTCCCGACGCCCGGCGCGCCGTGCACCACCAGCACGCGGCTCTCACCCGTGTCGACGGCCGCGAGCGTCTGGTCGACGACGGCGCGCTCGGGCCCCCGCCCGAGCAACGCGACGCCCTCCCCGTGGCCCGCGCCGCGCTTCCGTTGATCCACCGCTACCGCCTTCGTCGCGCGCCCGGGACCCGGTCGACCGCCTAACGGGACACCCTCATCGTGACCCGCAGAGAGCGCCCGCAATAGTTCAATGATCCCAGATGCAGCGTCCTCATCGACAGGTGAGGTGAGAGCCCGCCGACCTCATGGGCGAAGCCGATGGCGCAGCTCACCCGGCCGTGCACTTGCCGACGGCCTCGCCCGGCCTCCCATCCGGCAGGGTGGTCCGCCGCGGGGCCCGTGACCGGTCCGGCGCGACCAGGACGGCGGCCAGCGCCTGCTGCACCGTGGTGTGGACGGGGATGTGGTCGCCCAGCCGCAGCACGTCGAAGAGGCGGGTGACCAGCGGGGACGGGGCGGCGACCCGCACCGTCGTGCCGTGCCGGCCGGCCGCCAGGTGGGCGTCCACCAGGACCTTGACGCCGCTGGAGTCCAGGAAGGTCACCTCGGTCAGGTCGAGGACGAGGTGCCGTCCGCGGTCGGGCCGGGCGTGCCGATCGCAGTAGGCGCGCAGTTGCGGCACGGTGGCGATGTCGATCTCGCCGGCGATGGCGACCAGCGTGACGCGGTCCAGCAGGACGCGGTGGTTGATCTGCAATTCGTCCGGTCGCGCGCCTTGGCCGCCAGCGCGTGGGCGCGGCGAAATCGATCTGTTTCTCATGGTTCTCCCGTTCGGTGGTTCTGCCAGGGCCATTTCCTCGCCGGGCGGACGGGTCATGCGGCACCGGCCTCGTGGGTTCGGGGGTGAGCGGTCTCGGTGGCGGGACGGGAGGTTCTCCGGGCCGCCCGGATGCGGCGGCGCTCGTCCGGAGTGGTGCCGGCCCAGATGCCGTCCGGCTCACCCGTGGTCAGGGCCCATTCCAGGCAGCGGCTCGCGGCGGGGCAGGCGGCGCAGACCCGGCGGATCGCCGCGATCTGTGTCGTGTAGACGGGCTCCCCGGCCACCGGGAAGAACAGGTCGGGATCGAGGGAACGGCACGACGCCGTCTCCTCCCAGTGCAAGCTCATCATGGCGGGTCCGGGTCACGCGACACGGTCGCCGTGCAGGACGGCCGACCGCGCCGCGCCCCTGCCGCGGCTGTTGGACGGGCCGGCGGCATCGGCCGCGAAGAGGTCTTCGAGGGCCGCGGTGTTCCCGGTCTGCGCGGCGCTGAGGAAGACCTCCACGAGGCGGCGGTGCTCGCCCTTGTCGATCGGCTCGCGCCGCGTCGCGGTCAGGTGCTTGCGGGCGCGGCTCACGAGCTGGCGGGTGCCGGCCGGGCTGGCCTGCAGGATCTCCGCGATCTGGGGGTAGGGGTAGTCGAAGGCCTCGCGCAGGATGTAGGCGGCCCGTTCGGTCGGGGTGAGCCTCTGGAGCAGCAGCAGGAGCGCGAGTTCGAGCGCCTCGCCCCGTTCGGCTTCGAGGGCGGGATCGGTGTCGGTGTCGACGGGCTCGGGCAGCCAGGGACCGATGTAGGTCTCCCGCTGCGAGCGGGCGGACTTGGCGATGTTGATGGCCAGCCGCGTGGTGATCAGGGCCAGGAAGGCCGCCGGGTTCGCGATGGCCGGACGGTCGGCGCCCTGCCAGCGCAGCCAGGTGTCCTGGAGGACGTCCTCGGCTTCGGTGGCGCTGCCGAGCATCCGGTAGGCGATGCCGAACAGGCGCGGGCGTGTCCGTGTGAAGACCGAGACGGCGTGTTCGAGCGTGCCCTCCGGCGACTCGGGTCCCTGTTTGGTCATGAGCGGTCGTCCTTTCCGTCCTGCTGCACGGCGTGGATGTCGGTTCCGGCCGATACCGATCACCCTCGCCGGGCCAGGTACGGAGAGGCACCAGGGTGATCCCCTGGCCGACCCACCGGGGCGGCACCCGCCCCCTGGGCATGCGGCACCCGGTCACCGGGCAGTGAGGGCGTCCCGTAGCGCGACACGGGCCGAGTCCCTGGTGCGGTACCAGGGACTCGGCCCGTGTTCAGGCCCTCTCGCTATCGCTATTCGACGAGCTTGCCGGTGGCGGAGACCTCGCGCATGAGCACGGCGATCTCGGCGGGGATCGGCGGCAGGGGCTCGCGTTCGATCTTGCCGGGCCCCGACCACACCAGGTTGACCCGCATGGAGCTGTCGGTTTCCGGATGGTCGGAGCGGTTGTGGCAGCCGCGCGTCTCGCGGCGTTCGAGGGCCGCCTCGAGCGTGGCGCGGGAGGCCAGGACGGTCGACTTCAGATCGAAGGCGTGCACGAGGTCCTGGTAGCCGGCGTTGTCGGGATGGACGCCGATGTCGCCGATCCGCGCCTCGATGGCGTCCAGCTCGGTCATGCCGGTGCGGAGGCCCTCCTCGTCGCGGACGACGCCGCAGTGCTCGGTCATGACGTCGCGGACGGCACGCTGCAAAGCCCGCACGTTCTCCGGCCCGTCACAGGACAGCAGCGCGTCGACCTCCCGCCGGGCCGCCGTGACCGCGTCCGCGCATCGGCGCTGCGCCTGGAGGCCGGCCGAGTAGGCGGCGGCCGCCTCACCGACGATCCGGCCGTAGACCAGCAGTTCGATGAGGGAGTTGCCGCCGAGCCGGTTGGCGCCGTGCAGGCCGCTGGCGGCCTCGCCGACCGCATAAAGCCCGTCGACGTCGGTGCCGTGATCCTCCGCCCGCACATGCACCCCGCCCATCGAGTAATGCGCGGTGGGGGCGATCTCGATCGGGTCCTGGGTGATGTCGAGCATCTGCAGTTCGAGGAGGGTCTGGTGGACGCGCGGCAACCTGGTCATGATCGTCTCGCGGGGCAGGTGCGACACGTCCAGCCAGACCCCGCCGTTCGGGGTCCCTCGCCCTTCCTTGATCTCGGTGTAGGCGGCCAGCGCCACCCGGTCGCGGGTCGACAGCTCCATCCGCTCCGGGTCGTAGCGGGCCATGAACCGCTCACCCAGAGCGTTCAGCAGCTTGCCGCCCTCACCGCGCGCCGCCTCCGATACCAGCGTCCCGGCCGCGTCCTCGGGCGACAGCAGCCCCGACGGGTGGAACTGCACGAGCTCGGCGTCGCGGACCCGGGCACCGGCCAGCACCGCCAGGCGGAAGGAGTCGCCGGTGTTCTCGTCCCGGCGCGAGGACGTCCGCCGCCAGATCCGCGTGTGCCCACCGGTCGCCAGGACCACGGCGTCGGCGTGGATGACGTAGCGGGTGCCGTCGTTCAAGTCGAACCCGTAGGCGCCGAACACCGCGTTGTCGCGCACCAGCAGCCGGGTGATGTAGACGGTGTCCAGGATCGGGACGTCGAGTTCGGCCGTCCGCCGCACCAGCGCACGCTGGATCTCCAGGCCGGTGTAGTCACCGCTGAAGGCGGTGCGCCGCCAGGTGTGCGCGCCGAAGAACCGCTGCGAGATCCGCCCGTCGGCCTCCCGGGCGAACGGCATCCCGTACCGCACCAGATCGTCGATGCCCCGGGCCGCGCCCTGGGTCACGATCCGCACCGTCTCCGGATCGGCCAGCAGATAGCTCTCCTGGAGGGTGTCGGCGGCGTGCTGCTGCCAGGTGTCGCGCGGGTCCATCGTCGCCAGCGCCGCGTTCACGCCGCCGGCGGCGAGCGTGGTGTGCGCATCGGCCTTCGGGCGCTTGCCGACCGCCAGCACGCCGACGCCCCGCTCGGCGAGCTCGATCGCCGCCCGCAACCCCGCGCCTCCGGTCCCGATCACCAGGACCGGCGCCGCGAGTCGCCGTTCAGAACCGTCCATGCTCGTATCTCCTTGCGTGGTGTGGACCGGCAGCGGCCCGTGCGGCGCCTGCGGCCGGATGCGGCCCGGTCGTTCGGCCGCTAGATCACCTTCGCCGGGCCGGGCGCGGGCAGGGACCAGGGACCTGCACTGGCCGATTCCCTGGGCCCCGGGCGTCTTCCCTGGTGAGGAGACGTCTGTCTGGCTGACCCCTGCGTCGCACCGGATGCCCCGGAGCCACCGCCTCCGGGGGTCTGCTGTGCTTGGCGTACAGCCATTCCCGTACATCACGTACCGGTCGCCTGCCCGCGGGACGTCGCGCGTTGCCTCCCCGCCGACTGGTCAGCCCGTTCTTCGTGTCGCCGTAACGGGCGAGCACGCAGTTCTTTCAGGGCGCGAGACGGATCGTCGCCGGAGCTCCGTGGCAGAGCATTTTCACGTAGGGGCAGAGTTCGGCGGCCTTCGCCAGCAGCCGGGCGGCCGTCGCGCTGTCGGCCCCGGGCCATTTCACGAGCAACTCGGTTTGCAGGAGATACCCGCCGTCGGCGGGATCGCGGCCGACGGCCACGGACGCGTCGACCGTGATCGGCACGGGGTCGAGCGCGTGCCGCCGGGCCAGCAGGGCGAGGGTGCCGTGCAGGCACGCGGCGGCGGCGGTCGCGAAGAGCTGCTCGGGGTTGGGGCCCGCCGCGTCGCCGCCCAGTTCCCGGGGTGCGCGCAGTTCCAGGTCGAGGGCGCCGTCGCGGGAGCGGGCCCGGCCGGTCGCGCGCCCGTGGGCGGAGGCGCCGCCGCTCACGGTGACCTGGGCGGTGTAGATCGGTTGGAACGCGGCGCCGTCGTAGTCGTCGTCCGGGGACGGCTCCGGCACCGGGATCGGGGCGCTCACCGGCCTCCCCCATCCCGTCCGGGGCCCGAGGCGGCCGGTGGCGCGTCGCGCTCGGGGAGGTGCCATCGCCGCAGCTTGTCGGGGTTCAACGTGATCCAGACGGCGGTGACCATCGTGCCCGCGGTGCTCACGTTCACCACCGCGACGGCGCGGCCCGTCCGGTGCAGGACGAGTCCGCTGCGGCCGTTGACGGACCGGACGGTCACGACGGTGCGCGGCCTGCCGGCCAGCAGGGCCGTCATGAAGTCGGCGACCGCGTCCGCGCCGTGCGTCGGGTGGGCCGGGGCGCGGACCTTGCCGCCGCCGTCGCCGACCACCATCGCGTCGCCGGCCAGGACGGTCTTCAGCGCCGCCGTGTCGCCGGTGCCGCAGGCTGCGGCGAGCCGGCGGACCACACGGTCGTGCCGCGCGAGCAGCGCCTCGCCGGAGTCGTCCCGCTGAGGGTGGCGCCGCAGCCAGGCGGTGACGGCATCGATCGCGGTCCCGGGACCGCGGGCCGCTTCCCCGCGCCCCGCCACACCGCCACCACCGCCACGGCCACCGTCACCACGGCCGCCACCACCACCGTCACGGCCACCACCGCCACGGCCACTGGCGAGGAGGTCCAGGCAGATGCCGCCCGCCACCCGTGTCAGCCACGCCCGGGGCACCGCGATGCCCGCGCGTTCACCGTCGTCGAGCGCGTACCAGCGGCGGTACGTCTCGTGGACGACCCGGTCGGCGGCGTCCGGGCCGAACATCCACTCGGCGACGTCCAGCAGGTGCCGCCGCTCGTCGAGCATCTCCGCCAGCGACACGGTGCCGCCCGGCCCGGTCATCCGCACGTTCGTCCCCACTTCGCTCGGTCGCCGGCGAGGACGTCGCCGGCTGAGACGTCGCCAGTTAAGACAGGACGGCGGCTCCCGTTGTGACCGGTCGCCCGCGCGGCGGTCAGGCGGCGGATGCCGCGGCGATCTTGGCGGGGTTCATCATCCACAGGATCGGGCCGATGCCGTGCTTGGAGGCATCGACGGTCAGGACGGTGAAGGTCTCGCCGTCGCGCTGCAGCAGCGCGGCCGCCTGCCCGTTGACGGTGGCCCATTGGACGTCGACGCCGTCCCAGAACCGGTCCGCGAACGCCCTGACGTACTTGGCGACCCGGTCCGCGCCCACCACGGGGAACCGGGACGCCCGGACCGCGCCGCCGCCGTCGGAGTAGCTGACCACGTCCGCGGCGAGGAGCTTCTCCAGGGCGGCGAGGTCGCCGGCGCGGGCGGCGGCGACGAAGGCGGTCAGCAGCCGGCGCTGCTCGGCCCCGGTCACCGGCGCCCGCCGCTCGGACCGCAGGTGCTTGCGGGCCCGGCTGACGAGCTGCCGGGCCGCCGCCTCGCCGACCTGCACGATGGCCGCGATCTGCGGGTACGGGTAGTCGAACGCCTCGCGCAGGACGTAGGCGGCGCGCTCGGTCGGCGACAGCCGCTCCAGCAGCATCAGCACCGCGAGGTTGAGCGCCTCGCCGCGTTCCGCGCCGAGGTGCGGATCGGCCTCGGTGTCGACGGGTTCGGGCAACCAGGGGCCGATGTAGGTCTCGCGGCGGACCCGCGCCGACCGCAGGACGTTGATCGCCAGCCGCGTGGCCGTCGTCGCCAGGAACGCCGCGGGGTCGGCCACGGCGGCGCGGTCACAGGCCTGCCAGCGCGGCCAGACGTCCTGCACCAGGTCCTCGGCCTCGGCGACGCTGCCCAGCATCCGGTAGGCGATGCCGAACAGGCGCGGCCGCACCTCGGCGAAGACCGCGGCGGCCCGGTCGAGATCGTCCGCCGGCACCGCGCTCGGCCCGCTCCCCGCCCCCGGATCGTGCACCGCCTCCGAGTCGTGCGCCACCATGATTCCCCCGTCCGGATCGCGGGCCGGTCCGGTCGAACCCGCCCTCGCACAGCTCAGACAGGCGAGGCCCGTGTTCTGTGACAGGCGACGCCAATGATTTCGCGCACGCGGTCGAGCGAACGCAGATCCATGACGGTCCTTCCCCGAATCCCGCGGACGCATCGCGGGGGCCGCGGGAATCCGCGGTGCCCGCGCGACGCGTCCGCCGCGTCTCAGCCGGACCGGCCGTCCACGGCGTCGAGGATGGCGGCCGCCACGGCGTCGGGCTGCGAGGCGGCGATGGCGTGCGAGGCGCCGGGGACCTCCCGGGTCCCGCGGGCGGAGGCCCGTTCGGCCATGAACCGGATCGCCGCGGCCGGGATGTTGCGGTCGTCGCCGCCGAACACGAACCACGACGGCCTGGTGCGCCACGCCGGCTCGCCCACCTCGAGCGCGTCGGTCAGCGCCCGCTCGGTCACCGGGCGCTGGGTCGCCGCCATGAGGGCGGCCTCCTCGGCGTCGAGGTCGGCGCAGAACTGGTGGTGGTACTTGCCGTCGTCGATCCGGAACTCGTTGCCGCCGGAGGCGACCGGGTAGGCGGCCAGCGCGGCTCCCAGGGTGCTGCCCTCGAACTTGCCGGACAGCTGCAGGGCGCTCTCGCCGGTCTCGGGGGCGAAGGCGCCGACGTAGACCAGGGCGCGGACGGCCGGGTCGCCGGCCGCGGCCGCGGTGATCACCATGCCGCCGTAGGAGTGGCCGACGAGGACCACCGGACGGCCGATCCCGGCGACGACGTCGCGCACGTAGGCGGCGTCGCCCGCCAGGTCGCGCAGCGGGTTGGCCACGGCGACGGCGCGGAGCCCGTGACCGTTGAGGCGCCGGATGACGCGGTTCCAGCTCGCGGATTCGGCGAACGCTCCGTGGACCAGGACGACGACGGGCTTCTCGGTGGTCATGCGTTGTCCCTTCCAGTGCTCAGTGCGGCCCGGAGGACCGCGATGGCCTGGGCGGTGGCGGCTCGGGAGGCCTGGGTGTCGCGGACGGGGTTGAGCATCATGAAGTCGTGGAGGGTGCCGTTGTAGCGAACGCTGGTGGTCGGCACGCCGGCCTCGGTGAGGCGGCGGGCGTAGGCCTCGCCCTCGTCGCGCAGCACGTCGTTCTCGTCCACGATGAGGAAGGCGGGCGGCAGGCCGGCCAGATCGTCGAGGGTGGCGCGCAGCGGCGAGGCGGTGATCTCGGCGCGCTCGGCCGGGTCGGTGGTGTAGGCGTCCCAGAACCAGGCCATGGCCTTGGCGGTGAGGTGCGGGCCGTCGGCGAACTCGCGGTAGCTGCCGGTGTCCTGCGCCGCGTCCGTGACCGGGTAGTAGAGCGACTGGTGGACGAACGCGACGTCGCCGCGCCGCTTCGCCATGATCGCGAGCGCGGCGGTCATGTTCCCGCCGACCGAGTCGCCGGCGACCGCCAGCCGGGACGGGTCGAGGCCCTCCTCCGCGCCGTGCCGGGTGATCCACTGCGCCGTGGCGTAGGCCTGCTCGATCGCGACCGGGTAGCGGGCCTCGGGTGAGCGGTCGTACTCCACGAACACCACCGCGGCGCGGACGCCGGCGGACAGTTCGCGGACGAGCCGGTCGTGGGTGCCGGCGTTGCCGAGGACCCATCCGCCGCCGTGGACGTACAGCACGGCCGGCAGGACGGTCCCGGCCGTCCCGGCGGGCTTGACGATGCGGACCCGGACGTCGCCGACCCCGGCCGATACCGTGATCCACTTCTCGTCGGCGTCGGGCGCGGCGACCGGGCCGGCCTGGACGTCGTCGAGGAGTTTCCGGGCGCCTTCGACTCCGCGCTCGTACAGGAGCGGCGGCTTCGCGGCCGCGTCGGCGAACTCCTGCGCCGCGGGCTCCAGGACATGCTCGCTCATGGTGTCCCTCCCTTTTCCGTGGTGGTGGTGCCGGCCGCGCGAGGTGCCGGGCCCGGCGCTTCCTCGCGGAAGTCGATCTTTCGGTGGGTCCCGTCGCAGAGCGGCTTGCCGGAGGAGTGCCCGCAACGGCACAGGGTCATGCGGTTGCGGGTCTCCAGCGGCCGCCCGTCGGCGCGGCGGACCGGCACGCCGCCGGTCACCCACAGCGCGCTGGCCAGGCCGTCCTCCTCTTCGAGGACCGAGATGGCCGGCGGGAGGTCGGGCTCGACCGTCTCGCCGCCGCGCCGCAGGGCGTAGCTGTAGGAGCCGGAGGGGCAGTGCTCGATCCGCCCCATGATGTTGGAGCGGACGTCGCTGTCGCCGGTCTCGGCGAGCATCTCCGCGATCGGCCGGGTGCGCCCGATGCAGAACGCGGCATGGATGCACAGTTCACCGACGCGCTGCGCGGAGATGTCCACCCCGTCGTGAATGTGCTGCAACTCCTTGTACGGACGGACGTCGGCGTTCTCGGTGCCGTCGAACCCGATCCGGCCGTGCGTCCCGTCGCAGAACGGCTTGGACCGCGAATGGCCGCAGCGGCACAGCGCATAGGTGGGCTCGGTCGGCAGGGCGTCGCCGGTCCGCCAGGTGAGCGCGTTGTCCTCGGCGGAGACGATCTTGCGCTTGCGGCGGAGCGGGACACCGCCCTGGACGAGGTACGGGCCGTCGGGGAGCACGTCGATGCGCTGCGGCCCGTCGCCGGCGGTCAATCCGCGCTCCTCCGGCGGGACGTACTCGAAGGTGGGGCCGGCCGTGGTGCCCTCGCCGTCGGGCGTCCGCATCAGCGCCTGGGCCTGCGCCTTGAGCTTGTACATGGTGGCGACGGCGACCGCGAGCAGCCGCGGGCTGCCGTTGAACGCCTGCTCCAGCAGGTGCAGGAGGGTGCAGTAGGTCCGGTTGAACTCCTCCTGGGCGGTACGGATCGCGCTGCCCGGAGCGTGGTCGGCGATCTTCGGGTTGGGCCGCATCGGCAGGACCCCGGCGAAGTCCACGCCGAGCGGCTCGCCGGTCGGCCCGGACCGCGGGGTGTCGCCGCGGCGGTAGCGGCGGCCGGCCCGGAGCTCCTGGAAGCGGTAGTAGTGGGCGACCTCGTCCCGGTCGGGGTGGTGGACGTCCGGGTCGCCGTCCCAGACCGCGCCGTGGGACGTGCCCTCGCCCTCCTCGACGATCTCCTCCAGCGCGGCCAGCGCCGACGCCAGGTCGGTGACCTCGATCATCCGCCCGGCGGTGTGCTGGAAATGCCCGGCGTGGACCTGGCGGGCGGGGTCGCCGGTGAAGACCTCCGTCTCACCGACCCGGTCGGTCAGGCCGCGCAACCCGTCCTCGATCGCCTCGTAGAACTGGCCGATCGTCTCGTAGCGGTCGCCCTCGGCGGGGGCGCCGGGCGGTGCCGGCTTCTCGAGGCGCAGGAACATGTCGAGCGCCGCGTCGCCGAACGGGAGCAGCGACAGCTCCAGCGAGGGGTCGCCGTGCGGCAGCCGCCGGGGGTGCGGCGGCAGCAGCTGCGGCGCGTCCAGCCGCGGGCTCCCGCCGACGGCGTTGAGCAGGTTCGCAGCCAGCGCCAGGTGCAGCATCTCCTCGATGAAGACGCCCGCCACCGCCTCGGCGGCCTCGGGATTGCGCTCCGGGTCGAGCGAGTAGAGCGCGCACAGGTACGGCGGCAGGGTCGCGTGCTCCAGCTCGACCGCCCACTGCAGGTGCTCGCGGAGATCGTCGATCGTGGCGATCCCGGTCGACGGGAAGGGAACGGGGGCATGCTGCCGCCCAGCCGGGTGGTTCATGGGTGTCTCGCTTCGGATGTCGTGAGATGGGCGAGGTCAGGTGCCTTCGCCGGGGCGGCCCCCGGACGGCCGGGGATCGGACTCCAGCGCCCCGGCCGCGCCGAGGAGGTTGCGGAGCCCGACCTCCTCGGCCTCGGCCTCGGCCGGGTCGAACAGCCACTCGGAGGCCGGCTGCGCCGCGGCCCTCGCCGGGTCGCTCGCCTCGGCCAGGCCCAGTTCGGCCTCGACCTCCGCCTCGAACTCGATCTCGAACTCGTCGCCGGTAGGCGTGCTCATCTGACCTCCACACACGGATCGTTCGGATGGCCGCCCGGCCGGGCCGCCGGGCCATCGGGCCGCCGGGCCATCGGGCCGCCGGGCCATCGGGCCGCCGGGCCGCCGGGCCGCCGTGGCGCCGTGGCGCCGTGGCGCCGGCGATCAGGAATCCCCGGGAACCCGCAGGTGCGCCCGCTCGGCGAGCTCCGCATCGTCCACCAGGGCCAGCATCGGCTTGCCCGGCTCGCAGAGCATGGTGACGACGAACCGGACCGGTATGTCGTCGCGGTTGTTGCCGTCCTGGTAGTGGATGACGTCGCCGCCGGGCTCCCAGAACGCCTCGCCCGCCGGGACGGGCCGGGGCGGCTGCCCCTCGAGCTCCATGAGCATCTCGCCCTCCAGCACATAGCCGAAGGCCGGGCCGGGGTGCCGGTGCGGCGGCGCGCCGGGATCACCGGGCGGGTACTCGATGACCACGGTCATCGCGTGCGCACCGGCCGGGATGAAGGGCGGCTCGACCTCCTGGACGGTGGTGAACGCGGTCTGCCACACGGTCGACCGGGGCTTCGGCGCGGCGGCGGACTCAGAGCCGGACATGGACGTACCTCCTCGGCTCGTCAGCGCGGACGGTGGTCACTTGACCGGGTTCGCGGCCAGCCAGTCGGTGTACGTGATCTCGCCGAGGGTCGCGGCGCCCTCGTCCGGGACGAGGTCGCGCTCGTGCATCTCGGCGCCGAAGTAGTGCGCGTGCGGGTCGGTGACCACCTTGCGCGGGTCGCCCCACGCGGCCAGCGCCTTGCGGAAGAACTCGTCCATCCCGGACGCCTCGGGGCCGGCGATCTGGATCCGGCCGTTCAGCGGCGCGCCCGCCGCGGTCCTGGCGACCGTCCGGGACACCTCCTCGCCGGCGATGGGCTGGAAGAGCACCGGCGGCATCGGCACCGTGTCGCCGCCGGCGGCGGCCTCGTCGGCGATCCTGCGCCCGAACTCGTAGAACTGCGTCGCGTGCACCAGCGAGAACGGGATCGGCGACTCCTCGATCAGCTTCTCCTGCGCCAGCTTCGCCCGGAAGTACCCGATGTCGGGCCGCCGGTCGGTGTTCACGATCGTCAGCGCGACGTGGTGGCCCACGCCGGCCTTCTGCTCCGCCGCCAGCAGGTTGCCGGTCGAGGTCGTGAAGAAGTTCAGCACCGCCTCGTCCTCGAAGGACGGGGAGTTGGACACGTCGATCACCACGGACGCGCCCTCCAGCACCTCGGCCAGCCCCTCGCCGGTGAAGGTGTCGACGCCGGTGTTCGGCGCCGCCGGCACCGCCTCGTGCCCGTGCTGCCGGAGCATCTGCACGGCCTTCGAGCCGATCAGTCCGGTACCGCCGATGACCACGATCTTCATGAGAGTCCCTCCGGTTCGCCGGGCAGTCGGTCACCGCCCGGTCGCCAGCTAAGACAGGCCACCCGTCCGGGCTGTGACGGCTCCGGCGAAAGATTCCGGGAAGCGGCCGGATCGGGCCCCGCCCGTCACAAACGCGGGCGCCGCCCTGTCTTCGCAGCAGGACGGGCCCATGCGACGACGGGAGCGAGACCGTGCCGCCAGCAAGTGCCGTATGCCGGATCCGGATCCGGATGACCGCGCGCTCGATCGACGAGCCGCACCGCGCCTCGAGCCAGCTCGAACTGCTGTTCGATCTCACGTTCGTGGTCGCGGTCGCCGCCGTCACCGCCGAGTTCGCCCATCACATCGCCGACGGGCGCGCCGTGTCCGGGCTCGTCCCGTTCCTCCAGGTCTTCTTCGCGGTGTGGTGGGCGTGGATGAACTTCACCTGGTTCGCGTCGTCGTACGACACCGACGACGTGCCCTACCGGCTGCTGACCATGGTGCAGATGGCGGGCGTCCTGGTCCTCGCCGCGGGCGTGCCGGCCGCGGCGGGCCACTCCGACTACCGCGCCGTCGCGATCGGCTACCTCGTCATGCGCGCCGCCCTCGTCGTGCAGTGGCTGCGGGCCGGCACCGAGGACCCGGCGGGCCGCCGCACCGCGCTGCGCTACGCCCTCGGCATCTCCGTCGCGCAGGCCGGCTGGATCCTCTGGCTCGTCGCCGCGGAGGCGGGCGCCCTGCCGTCGCCGGCGCAGGTCCCGTGCTTCATCGCCCTGGCCCTGCTGGAGCTCGCGGTGCCGCGGTGGGCGGAGCGGGCCGGCCCCACCACCTGGCACCCGCACCACATCGCCGAACGCTACGGCCTGTTCACGATCATCCTCTTCGGGGAGAGCGTCCTCGCCGCGTCCAACGCGGTCGCCGGGGCGCTCGACGAGGCCGAGGTCAGCGGCCGGCTCGTCGCCATCGCCGGTTCCGGCCTCGTCCTGCTGTTCGCGCTCTGGTGGCTCTACTTCCTCATCCCCGTGGGCACGGGCCTCAGCGACCGCCGTCACCTCTCCTACCGGTGGGGCTACGGCCACTACGGCATCTTCGCGAGCCTCGCAGCGCTCGGCGCCGGCCTCGATGTCGCGGTCGAGCAGACCGCGCACGACCTCAAGGCGTCACCGCTCGCCGTCTGCTACGCCGTGGCGATCCCGGCCGCGCTGTTCGTCCTGCTGCTCTGGACGATCCACGTTCCCATCCTGGGCACGCCCGTCCTGCGTCCCGCGCCGGTGCTGTCCGGGGCCGCCGCCATCCTCCTCCTGCCCCCGGCGGCCGCTCGGACCGGAGTGGTCACGGTCGTCGCGTCGATCACGGCCATCTGCGTCGTGATGGCCGTCCTCACCCTCATCCAGAACGGGGACACCTCCCCAGAACGCGGCCACAGGTAGCGTCCGACGAGCGCCTGTCCAAGCTTCCACATGCAGCTGAGGCAGAAATTGCACGGAACCTGTCACTGATGAGGGAGCTGCTCTGTCTTTTCTGGTGGACGGACCATCCGTTCCACGAAGGAGGAAGACGTGCGATCACCTGACGAGGGCGCCGAGCTCGGCTTCGAACAGGACATCAAGCCCTTGTTCCGGGCGAAGGACCGCAACGCGATGCTGGCCCACTTCGACCTGTTCGATCACGCCGACGTCGCCCAGCACGCCGATGCCATCATCGGTTCCCTGCTGAGCGGATCCATGCCCTGCGACGGCGCGTGGCCCGAGGCGCACTTGGAGAAGCTCCAGCGGTGGATCGACATGGGCAAGCCCGCCTGAGACGTCGTCTCGTCCGGCGAGCGCCGATCGGCACCGGCCGTCTCCCTGCAGCAGCACATGGCGCCGTCCGCCGCGGGGTGCGGGCCGGGCCTCGGGCC